>JACIVX010000001.1:1424816-1781021 GCA_014361295.1 Methanomassiliicoccales archaeon
ATCTGATTCATGGCTCCGATTCCCCTGAATCAGCGAAAAGGGAAATTGCGCTGTTTTTCAACGATTACGAACTCCAGGACTACAAGAAAACGATCGATCCCTGGTTGTATGAATGAAATCTGCTTCGATTACCTCAAGGTATACGGATGGTTAATAAAAGGAGATCAGTAATGAATATTGAATCCAACGATCTCCGCCTTTAAGAATTCATTTTTTTATTTTTTCACTCAAAGGATAGATCTGAGTTTGAAGAAAGATTCTAATAAGATTTCCCTGATGCGATAGGCGATGGCTTTAAGGCAGCCGATTGTGAGTGTCCTCGGTCACGTTGATCACGGGAAAACGAGTCTCCTCGATTATATCAGAGGTAGCACTGTCGCTCTCCGTGAGGCAGGTAGGATCACGCAGCACATCGGGGCGACCGAGGTTCCAATCGAACATATCTACGAGAAGTGTTCAGCTCTCATCGGCAACAAGAAGTTCACCGTTCCTGGCCTTTTGTTTATCGACACACCAGGCCATCAATCATTCACGACGTTGAGAGCGAGGGGAGGATCTCTTGCCGATCTTGCCGTCCTCGTGATCGATATCATGGAGGGTCCAAAGCCGCAAACGATCGAATCGATCAATATCCTCAAGCGATATAAAACGCCATTTGTTGTCGCTCTAAACAAAATCGATCTCATTGATGGCTGGATCTCGCATCCTAATTCGCCATTCGTTCTTTCCTTTCGAGATCAACTCGAGGAAGTCAAGGCGAAGCTTGACGAAAAGGTATACATGATTTCTGCCAGGCTTCATGACGAAGGATTGTCGGCAGAACGTTACGACCGCATCGAGGATTTCACGAGAAACATCGCGATCGTCCCCATTAGTGCGAGGACTGGTGAAGGGGTTCCGGACCTCCTGCTCGTCTTGATCGGCCTCGCCCAGAGATTCCTCGAGTCGGAGCTGCGGACGGAAACGGGACCGGCGAAAGGGACGGTTCTCGAAGTCAAGGAGGAGAGGGGTTTGGGCGCCACGATCGATGTGATCATTTATTCCGGGACTCTGAAAAAGGGAGACTGGGTGGCGCTCGGCACATCATCAAAACCTCTTGTGACGAAAGTCAAGGCGATTCTCAAACCGAGGCCTCTCGATGAAATCAGAGATCCGAGAGAGCGATTCGATTCCGTTGATGAGGTTTCTGCAGCAGCTGGCGTTAAACTCACGTGCCAGAATCTTGAGGGTGTTATTGCAGGTGGGCCTCTCAGGGTTATTTCAGGCGATGAAGCTCTCATTATCGATGAGATTCAGAAGGAAATGAAGGTTCACATAGAGACGAAGGATGAGGGAATCATCATCAAGGCCGACGCGATAGGGTCGCTAGAAGCCCTTGCGTTCGAAGCGGAGAACGCCGGTATACCGATCAGAAAGTTCGAGGTAGGGGACATCGCCAAGAGGGATATTGTTGAAGCCTGTGCCACGAATGAATCACTCCATCGGGTCATCCTCGGCTTCAACGTGAAGATTTTACCAGAGGCGAAAGAAATCTTGCCAACTTATCCTGTCAAAGTATTTCTGAACGATGTTGTTTACCGATTAATCGAAGACTATCAGAAGTGGGTTGAAGAGCAGAAGAGGGCGAGCGAGATCGAAAAACGTTCGAAGTTTTCCTTCCCTGGGAAGATCAAGGTACTTCCGAACTGCGTTTTCCGCATCAGTAAGCCAGC
Organism: Methanomassiliicoccales archaeon; assembly: GCA_014361295.1. Classification (NCBI taxonomy): domain Archaea; kingdom Methanobacteriati; phylum Thermoplasmatota; class Thermoplasmata; order Methanomassiliicoccales; species Methanomassiliicoccales archaeon. Next base: position 1,426,529 of record JACIVX010000001.1, read on the forward strand.
AATTGTTGGTGTGCGTGTTCTCGCTGGAAGAATCAGACCGGGCCAGACCCTGATCAACCGAGAGGGAAAGGAAGTTGGAAAGATCAGGAGCATCAGGTCTGGAGAGGAAGCACTCAAGGAAGCGGTCGCAGGAAGTGAGGTGGCAATTGCGATTGAGGGAGCGACTGTCGGCAGACAGGTCGTTGTCGAAGATATTCTGTATGTTGCGCTGGAAGAGTCGAAGGTAAAAGACCTTCAGTCCCTTGATTTGAATGAAGATGAAAAAATGACTCTCGAAGAATTGATCGCGATCATGAGAAAGCAGGATCCGTTCTGGGGGATTTGAGTACTTGGAACAAGAATGTGTATCATTACAATATCGTGAGGTTTTTTAACTTATCTAATCGTTTTAGTCTTTCATCATAATCGGTGGATGAACTTCTGGGAGCTTCAATCTGGAAAATTGTAGCATCTCGACCGGTCAATTCTCTTTTCTTTCCAGCGAGCAACGATCTGAAAAGCGTCATCAGATAATTCAATCAATTGCTTTAGCCCGTCCTGCTTTCGTGAATTAACCAGCTTATTCCGACTCACCAAAAGTTATTTAACGGGAACTACATTAGGGCGATACCTAACAGGTGTTCAGAATGGTTGAATTCAAGGCTGTCATTAACGATGCAAAGACTGGAAAATCGTATCAGGTGACGGTCTCAGGCCATCATGCGAACTCCCTTATCGGCAGAAAGATCGGCGAGGTGATCGACGGTATCTTCGTCGGTCTTCCTGGGTACAAGCTGACCATTACGGGAGGAAGCGATAAGGACGGCTTCCCGATGAGGAAGGACCTCCCGGGCACAAGGAGGGTAAAGCTCCTGTTGGCGAGCGGCTCAACGGGTTTCAAGTCTGGTGAGAAAGGGGTTAGAAAGAGAAAGTCTGTACGGGGGAACACGATTTCACCGGAAATCGTCCAGATCAATATGAAAATCACTTCGAGAGGGGCAAAACCGATTGAAGATCTCATTAAGAAAGAGGAGACCAAATGATCGTACCGCAGCAGCCCGAGGTCAACATTGGGATGATTGGTCATGTCGACCATGGAAAAACGACGCTAACGAAAGCGCTCACTGGAGAGTGGACAGACCGTCATTCTGAGGAGATCAAGCGCGGTATTTCGATCAGACTTGGATATGCGGATGTAGCATTCTATAAGTGTCGCTCGTGCGAACCTCCAGCTGCCTACACAAATGACAAGACCTGCAGGCATTGCGGTGGCGAAGCGGAATTTCTCCGTGCTGTTTCTTTTGTCGATGCACCAGGTCATGAAACTCTGATGGCGACGATGCTCTCCGGCGCTGCCTTGATGAATGGCGCCCTGCTTCTTGTCGCCGCTAACGAGCGTTGTCCCCAGCCTCAAACAAAAGAACATCTGATGGCGCTGACGATCATCGGCGTTGACAAAATCATCGTTGTGCAGAACAAGATCGATCTCGTGACGAAAGAAGAGGCGCTGGAGAACTACCGACAGATCAAATCCTTTGTGAAGGGAACGATCGCTGAGAACGCTCCAATCATTCCTGTCTCGGCACATCATGATGTGAACATCGATAAACTCATCGAAACAATTGAAAAGTACATCCCTACACCGAAATTCGACGCAAGCAAACCTGCAAGAATGTATGTTGCGCGATCGTTCGATATCAATACCCCCGGCTCATCGCCAGAGGAATTAAGGGGGGGTGTACTCGGAGGGAGTCTGATTCAGGGGCAGCTCGAACTGGGCGATGAAATTGAGATTAGCCCAGGGAGAAAGATTGAGGGCAGCGGCGGGAAGACCTCATGGGAACCACTGACAACAACGGTCGTCTCCCTTCATGCAGGTGGAACACCTCTTGAAAGAGCAAAGCCTGGCGGGCTCATCGCCATTGGAACGAAACTCGATCCTTCGCTGACCAAATCGGATGGACTCACTGGCCGAATGGTCGGCAAGCCTGGAACACTCCCACCCGTCCTCAGTAAATTCACGATGTCGACTCATCTCCTCGAGAGGGTCGTTGGCGCGGCGGAGGACTTGGTGGTCGAGAATATAAGAACGAACGAACCTCTCATGCTGAGCGTTGGCACAGCAACAACCGTTGGTATCGTGATGAGTGCAAGGGAAACAACTTGTGAAGTCTCGCTCAAGATCCCAGTCTGCGCGGAACCGAATCAAAGGGTCGCGATTTCTCGAAAAATCTCGGGGAAATGGCGCCTCATCGGTTATGGCATTATACAGTGATTGTGGCCTTATGCAAAAAGTCGTTCTTGATACGAATGCTCTTCTCATGCCTTTTGAATGTTCTCTCAATATTGATCTCGAACTGCAGCGCCTCATTGGCGAGTGCGAGGTTCATGTGCCTTCACCGGTCATCGGCGAATTGAAACGCTCGAGGAATAAATACGCAAAAGCCGCACTCGACCTGGCGCGAAAGTATAGGATTGATTCGACAGATCAGCAGGGTGATGATGCGGTCGTCGAACTCGCTTCGAAACTCAACGCTTTCGTTGTCACGAACGACAAGTATCTCATTTCAAAGCTCAGCGCGCGCGGAATCAAGGTCATTGTGCTTCGATCGAGGAATCATCTTGAGTTTTATATCGATTAAACAAGAGGCTGCGGCGTGTCGGCAGACTCTTCATTTTCATTCTTTTTGTGAGGAATCATTTTCAATCGCTCCTCCATGAGTTTCTTGCCGAATTCCGTGGAGGCGTAAACGGGGATCTTATTTCCGACGGAGAAAACCGCTCTTTCCTTCGCGACCTCTCTGACCCACTTTGATGCACATGCCGTCACGATGTCACACGAATTGAAAAGGCCTATCGCTTCATCCTTACTCACATTGGTCGTGTGAACTGCGAAAATCGCCACCCTCGGCCCGTAACAATTTCTGATTTTCGCCGCCTCATCCGCTGAAACGATCGTCACCCCAATCCTCTGAAATCCAAGGCGGTCAGCAAGGCGCACGCCCTCAAACTGGTTGATTTTACCAGTTTTCGGATCGAGAACGCGTTCCTCGCCAAGAACACTAATGGTCTCTGGGTATGGGGTTGTTTCGATGACTGCAGAAAGTCTCCCACCGATTCCCTGTATGATCTCCGGATCATTAATGACAGTTGTGCCAGCGCCGTCACACACGAGAACGGCACAGTCGAGGAAATTCCTAGAAACGGCCATTGCAATGATTTCCGAAACGCCGAAACTCAGGAAGTCCCTCATCCTGATTTCTCTCTGGGGAGTGCACATACCAAAGCTCTTGATCCTGAACTCGATATTCTCGCGGATCGCTTCCCTTGTGATCCTCTCAATCCCTCTGTATTTCTTGAACAGAGGACAATAAGTGATTATCGGTTCGCCGACCTCCGTGACCTTTCCATTTTCGATAACAACCCTTGCTCGACCTAGCGCTTCGATAACATGTCTGTCCATGTGGAATCCCTTAGCGCGGGATATGACCGGCGATTAAATTAAGCTTACGTGTCATCATCCTTCATCGAGTATTATGAAAGAGTTAAATATCGAAACCTAGAATCGAAGCATGAACGGATGGAATTATCAAGTATTCATTGAAAATGATTGATTTCGCAGGATGGTTGGAACGATGGATGAGAAAGTAATTGCTGCGCTGAAAAGGATCGCGCTTCTCGGTGGTCTCCACGACTATATCACTATCTCATCAAGAGAACTCGGCGAGCTTCTTGACATGAGCCAGCAATCCGCTTCCAAACGCATCCTCGATCTACTCGATAAGGGTCTAATCCAGCGTGATCTCGGCGCGAGGAAACAGCGAATCAAGTTGACCGAAAAAGGCATCGAATTATTGAAGAAGGAGTATATTGAATACCAACGGATTTTCGAAATGAAAGATTTCGTCATCATTCGAGGTACTGTCATCACTGGAATGGGTGAGGGGCAGTATTATGTGACACAGTCAGGGTACATGGAACAGTTCGAGGAGAAACTCTCATTTAGGCCATATGATGGCACTCTTAATCTTAAAGTTTTCCCGGCGGACCTGCCGAAGCTCGAGGCACTCAGGGGAAGCGGGGGGATATTGATCAAGGGTTTCGAGAGGAACGGCCGCACATTCGGTGATGTCAGGGCACACAAGGCATCGATCCAGAATATCGATTGCGCTGTCGTGATTCCGAGCCGATCCCATTACAGCGATGTCATGGAGATCATCTGCAAATATCATCTCCGCAGGACATTGGGTTTGAAAGACGGAGATCAGGTGGAAGTACGGGTTTCGCTCGTCTGAACGGATGAAACTGTCAGATGAATTCTTCACCACTTTATCGATAAATCCGATGATTTTCCTTCAAAATTTTTTTGTGATATACTCGACAACGGATTCAAAAACCGCTCTGCCGTCACCGGGATCTTCGGGCGAAAAACGAGTTCTTGTCCAGTCAGGATGGTTATACCGGAAAAAGGTCCTCTCAGGGTGTGGCATCAGCCCGAGAACCGTGCCAAGAGGATTGCATATGCCTGCAATATTCCTCAACGAGCCGTTTGGATTCCATGGGTAGCCAGCATAAAATCCGCTTTCGTCAACATATCTGAAGACAATCTGGTCGTTTTCTTCGAGTTTGTCGAGTATGTATTCTCTTTTTTCAGCAGGGAGCATGAATTTGCCCTCGGCATGAGCAGAGGGAAACATCACGATCTCACCTCTTTTCATCCTTCGCGTGAAAACGCATTTTCCTTTGCTCTCGACTTTCAAAAGTGTTGGAAGGCACTCAAACCTCCCTGATTCGTTCGTCGCCAGGGCTGCCTGCGCTGAATCGCTCATCACTCCGTCCAACGCTGGCAGCATCCCGAGTTCGACGAGCACCTGAAACCCGTTGCAGATGCCGATAATAGGTTTTTCAGACTGCACAAACCTCTTCAAATCGTTTGAAAGGGTGCTTTTCATTCGCGCTGCAAATATCGCCCCCGCCCTCACATAATCGCCAGCGGAAAATCCGCCAGGAATAACCAGGATGTGATAATCATCGAGTCTCCTTCGGAGATCAGCCGAGCAATGACCAGTCAGTTGTTTGAGGTGTACGATTTCAGGTGATGTGCCGACGAATCGAAATGCCGCGCAAGTTTCATCTTCACAGTTCGTCCCTTCGATTCTGAGGATACAGACTTTCACATCTTCGGCTTTCATCGGATCACCTCTCATCCGAGCAGTCGCCAGAGCGGCTCTGACCAGTGTTTTCTCAGCACATCAATATCAAGATCGATCAGTTTACTGCGATCATAAACGATCATCGCCTTGCCCTCGACCTTTCCGATCCTGATCGCTTCATTCCTCATGATTTCCTTCCAATCACTCTCTTTTTTTTGATCGACTTCGACAATCCATCTTGAGTTCGATTCTGAAAAGAGTTTGACGATCGTCTTTTCTTTGCCCATTCCCCCGAGATCGCCGATGAACCCTATGTCCCCGGAAATGCACATTTCTGCGATCGCCACTGAAACCCCTCCATCTGAAACATCGTGGCAGGCCCGCACAATTCCCTCATTAATGCAATGTCTAAGTTTCTGCATTCGCTCCGAGAGAGCCCTGAGGTTTACATCCGGCACAAGATCGCTGCGACCACCAAAGATTCGGAAGAGCGCCGATCCTCCCATCTCTTCCTTCGTCTCTCCAACAACATAGACTGGATTTCCCTTCTCCTTGAAGTCTGCGGTCACGCAGCGCCTCACATCATCGACGATCCCTACTCCCATGACCGTCGGTGTCGGGAGCGCAGCACCTTTGGGTGTTTCGTTATAAAAGCTCACGTTTCCAGATGGTGCCGCGATACCGAGGGCTTTGAGCGCATCACCAATTCCCCTCACGCATTCCTTGAATTCCCAGAGCCTCTCAGGCTTTTCAGGATTTCCAAAATTCAGACAATCGGTGATTGCGTGAGGCATTGCTCCTACGGCTGTCAGATTCCTGCAGACCTCATCAATTGCGCTCAATCCTCCGCGATAAGGATCAAGCGCTGTGAACCAGGGGTTTACGCCGACGGCGATAGCGAGACCTTTCTTAGAATGATGTAAAGGCTTAATGACCGCTGCATCTCCAGCCCCCCTCTTCCCCATTTTTCCTTGGAGAGGTTTGATGACGGTGCATCCTCGTACCTCGTGGTCGTATTGTCTGATGATCCATTCCTTGGATGCGATGTTCGGGTCAGCGATAACCCGCAGGAGTACCTCATTCAAATCTGACGGTAGCGAGGGATACTCCGTTTCCCCCCGCAATTCCCTTTTCTTCTCGAGAATCGGTCGGCAGTATTCAGGGCCTTTTGCAAAGAAATCGAGATCGAGCTCAAAAACCTTGGTGCTATTGTAGAAAAGACGAACAACCTTTTCCTCGATGACCCTCCCAATGACCGTCGCAGGCACATCCCACAAATCGAAGATTTCAATGATTCTTGCAACGTTTTCCTTCGGAGCGGAGAGCATCATCCTTTCCTGCGATTCCGAAACCCAAATCTCCCATGGCGCCAGGCCAGTTTCCTTCAGCGGCACCTTATCAAGATCAACCTCCGCGCCGCATCCGCCAGCAAGAGCAAGTTCGCCGACGACGCACGAAAGACCGCCACCGCCGAGATCCTTCATTCCCGAGATCAGTTGTTTTGCGTTGACCTCGAGGCACGCGTGGATTAGCGGCTCTTTCATGATTGGATCTCCCAATTGGACAGCGCCTCTCGATTTCTCTTCCGAAGTTTCATCGAGTTCCGCGGAGGCAAAAGTTACTCCGTGTATACCGTCCCTGCCAGTTTTCCCGCCAGCGAGGATGAGAACATCGTTCGAATTTCTAACAGCATTTCGAAGAATTCGATCCCTTCTGACAATGCCAACACATCCTACGTTAACTAAGCAGTTTCCGATATAGCGCTCGTCGAAAAAGACTGCGCCGCATAGCGTGGGTACCCCAATCCGGTTGCCGTAATCTCTAATTCCTGCGACAACACCCCCGAGTAGGTATTTTGGGTGTTTCGTGCCTGGAGGTAACTCACCGTCGAAATCGAGCGGACCGAAGAAGAGGGGGTCGATGAGTGCGACCGGTCGCGCGCCCATGCAGAGGACATCTCTGACGATGCCGCCGATGCCCGTTGCAGCGCCGCCATAAGGTTCGACGGCCGACGGGTGGTTATGGCTTTCGATCCTGAGAGCGTAGGCATATTCGTTGTCGAATACCATAACACCCGCATCACCCTTTGCAAGGATGTCAGGGTGGTCGATGTTGAAAATGTGCTCCCTTAGAAAGACTTTTGAGCTCTTGTAACAGCAATGTTCGCTCCAGGCCTGAGCGAGCGATTGCAACTCGACGTCAGTCGGGAGTCGACCTTTGCGCTCAAAATATCGTTTGATTGTTTTCATCTCCTCGAGGCTGAGGTTCAATCCCATGGCATGGCTGATTTCAACTAAATCGTGATCAGTTGCAGAAAGGAGATCAATTTCTGACAGTTCGAAGGGCACCTGTCGCCTTTTAATGAGATTCTCCAGCGCCATAAATTAATCACTTCAATTCGATTTTGTAATTGTGGATTACCGGATTCGCAAGCAAGCGTCTGCACATTTCTTCGCAGGTGGCGATCGCTTCTCTCTCTGCCATATCGAGGTCGATCTCGAATAGTTTAACTGAGCGCACGCCCTTAATATTCTTGAAACCCAAAAGCTCAAGGGCCTTCTTCGTATTCTGTCCCTCTGGATCAGCAACACCAGGCTTCAACTCTATGCGTATGTCGACGACAACCATGGGAGCACCTTTTGGTAGATTCTCTGTGCCCTACTTAATCCTGTTCACTAACCAAATAATCCCATGAAATAATCATTTATTGACTGGAAAACGCCTGAGAGGATGAAGTTCACCGCAACTGCCGCGAGAAGGAGACCCATGATTCTTGAAAAAGCCATCGCACCGCTTCTGCCCATTCTCCTGAACAACGGTTCTGAGTATGTGAGCAATAAGTAGCTGATGATGACCGTCAGAATGATCGAGATGAAAATCGAAAACATATCAACGATCATATCGCTTGACTTCATGGCCTCCGAAACAAATATCATCACGGTCGTGATCGCGCCTGGACCTGCGAACATTGGAATGCCGAGCGGTACAATTCCGACAACCTCCTTCGCCATCGCCTCTTCCTGATCCTCATCGCTGATCTTAGCCCTTGAACGCTGGCCGTGCATCATTGAAAAGGCAACGGAAAAGAGCAGAAGGCCGCCCGCGATCTTGAATGCTGGAATCGTGATTCCGTATAACGAGAAAATCCATTGGCCGAAAATTGCGAAAACGAAAAGCACGCCAGTGGTAACCGTACAAATCTTTCTGATGACCTTCTTCTTCAATTCCTTGGAATATCCCATCGTGACTGCTTCAAAGATCGGGATATTGCCAATTGGATTGACGATGGCGAAGATGGTTGCAAACGCGCTCAGGGCAAACTCGAAACTCATGCAATTTCCTCATCTTTATCCAATTAGTTAACACTTGGCTTTTCTCGCAGGACTTTTCGTGCAAAAATGAGATATCCAGTATGGCCAAGCATTTCAAAGGCAGGTCTCGTACCCCCTTCGTGAACCTCCATTGGTCTCTGTAAATTTTCAAATGCCCGGATTTCCACATAGCCCTCGGTTCTCAATCGCTTTACGGTGTTTTCCAGCTGGTTGACATTTGGAACATATGCACAGAATCTTCCCCCGCCTTTCAACATCTTAGTCACGTTGTCGAGTGCTTCCCAGGGATCTGGGATGTCGAGAACCGCCGCATCAACGGGCATATCCATCTTGGCCGTTTTAATATCATCGATTCTCAACTCCCAATGTTTTTCCAGTTGGCTCCTCATCACGTTCTTTTTAGCTTTTTGAGCAAATTCTTGCCTTAACTCAAATGAAATGACCTTACCATAAGGTTGAATCGCGTTCAGGAGCGCGATGGTCAGGCATCCTGAACCAGCGCCAGCCTCGACCACGATATCCCCGCATTTTAAATTAAGAAAATGAACGATGTGGGCAGCGTCCTTACTGATGATGACTTGGGTGCTGCGTTCAATCGACTCCATTAGCTCAGGGACTCCAGGTCTGAGAACAAAAAATCTTTTACCAGCGATTTCAACTGAAATGCCGTTTTCAGCGCCGATAATTCTATTCCCATCGAGAATCCCGAGACCCTCGATCTTAATCATATTCTTTTTTAAAATGAACCAATAGCGCCTACCTTTATCATCGAGCAAGTAAAGAGTCTCGCCTTCCTTCAGCATTTGAGTTGTAGATGTGCCCAGGTAAAGAAAAGCATTTTGGGGACCATTGTCAATATCTCAAATTCTTTCCACATCCGGGGCAGTTCCAATCGTGGATGGAAATCGCGGCACCGCAATAGGGGCATCGCGGAATCCCTTCAATTTGTTGCACGTGCCTCCTTTCATCCTTCTCGTTTTTCTTTTCTTTTTCGTCAGACGACACTACAGGTTGGATCGCTTTCTTTTCTTCAAATTCATACTTTGGCGCATCGTATCGGGGCTCTGGCGGATACTTGGTTTCACGTATCAGTCTTTGTCTCGACGCGTATTTGTAAAGGATCGCTCCGATGATGCTGAGAAAGAATCCAGCAATAACCCAATCGAGTGCAGCTTCATTGAATTTCGATCTCGAATCGTTGAAAATCCAAAGGGCAATCACTGCTCCTGTCGCAAACCAGATGAGTATGATCACGAAGGCAAGGAGTGGCATCCCATGACCCTAATGACAATCGCCGTCGGATTATTTAAACATTAGCTGGCTTGAAGACCTTCTCCAGCGCTTATCATCTTTCCATACGCTCATGGATAGAAAAGCTCAATCGTGTTTCCTTGTTGATTCATCGTGATTACTACACCTCGCAGACAGTCACTATCCAAAGACCTCGAGCTTTTTGAAATCTGATTCTCTGCTGTAATAGTAACGAAAGAAGTCTCAATGCATTTGGCGGTTTAATATTACATCTTCGTTCCAATATACGTCCTGAGCATTAAGGAGTCCAGTTAATCTTCAAACTAAAGGATTTTATACGGTGAAGGCATTGAGCAACTCGATGGCCGAATCCCAGTTTCCGAGAAAACTTAAAATGGCGTTATCTCTGCTCCTGATCATTGCCGGCTTCTCGATGTACTGGGCATGGGGGTTGCTTTACGGAAGCTGGAATATTTTTCAAAAGGAATTCATCGGCGTTTACTCGATTGTCATCGTGCTGTTCGGCTTCGGAATACTCGGACTTATTTTATCTCTAAAGGGAAAATGAAGCCTTTCTGTGCTTTTTGGCCTTCTTCAGTACCCAGCATTCTTTACGTCGCCTGTGGTTCATGAAAGTCGCTTGTACTATGATGGCGACATCGTTTTTCGGTCGTTAATTTAGTCCCGTTTCGACGATCCATTGTTTACACGAAAGGAATTTACATCGCTCTCGCCGCATAAGCAACGATTTCCGTCGGTTTTCCGCAGACAATGCACGGTCCATGAAATTCTTCTTTATAGTAGGGGGTACCCAGCAGCTTTAGTTCTGTCATCTCTTCAAATCTCTTCCCGCAATCCTCTGAACCACACCAGCCGAAACGCACGATTTTCTTGGGGATGTTCTCAATCGAATCGATCGTCTCGATCGATTTCATCAGATTTTCGCGAGCCTTCTTGAGAAGATCATCGGCTATCTGTGTTAAAATTCTTCTGACCGCATCGACAACTTCGATTCGATTGATTGTTCCACGCTCCCCCTCGTCCCTTCTTACAAATGTCACAACATTTTGCGCAATATCCCTCGCACCGAGCTCAAGTCTCAGCGGTACCCCTTTAATCTCCCAGTCGTAGAACTTGCTTCCTGGTCTTTCGTCTCTGTCATCAAGTTTGACTCTGATCCCCGCATGTGCAAGCTCGTCCCTCAGTTTTACCGCCTCTCTCGTGATCTCCTCAGTCTTTCCTTTTGCAAGTATCGGAATGATGACGACTTGGAAAGGCGCGATGTCTGGTGGCAAAATGAGCCCACGATCATCGCCGTGAACGCCCACGACAGCGCCTACGAGCCGCTCACTCATGCCGAATGTCGTCTGATGCACATATCTTATGTTGCCTTCTGGATCTTCATATTTGATCTCGAACGGTCTCGAGAAGTTCTCTCTGTAATGGTGAATGCTGCCGAGCTGCAAGCTGCGCCCATCTGGTAAAGCGGTATCGACACCTACCGTGTAGTAAGCGCCTGGGAATTTGTCCCAGTCTGTCCTTTTTAACAGCAAATAGGGGAGACAAAGACGGCGCGCGATTCGTTCAAGGATAACAAAGTCTTCTTCTACCTGCCGCTGTGCGTCCTCCTCATCAACATGGCAGGTGTGAGATTCAAAGAAATGAATTTCTCTTACCCTGATGAATGCCCTCGTCTGCTTTGTCTCATACCTGAATGTGTTCACGATTTGATAAACTTTCAAGGGCAGATCAGTATGTGACCTGATCCAGAGTGAGAATATCGGATACATCGCCGTCTCGCTTGTTGGCCTCAAGAGTAGCCTGATATCAAGGGGATTTGTTCCTGCATGTGTAACCCAGTATACTTCCGCATCGAATCCCTTGATATGTTCTTTTTCCTTCCTAAATTCCGTCTCAGGGATGAGCAGTGGAAAGTAAACTTCCTCATGTCCAGTCGCGTCACACTCTTTTCTGATGAATGAGTCAATGAGGGACATGATCTTCCATCCGTAAGGCGTCCAGACATTCATTCCTTTGATCGGATACCTCTTATCCGTGAGATTCGCTTTTTCGACGATTTCGTTGTACCATTCGCTGAAATTCTCTTCTTTTTTCATGTATCCGCCCCTTGAAAAAGGAATTGGAAATTAGACCTCCGTTCTATAAAATTTTCCAGCCTCATTTGAAAGATTGTCATGGTCAATCTTGTGATCAATTCATTGGAGAGCGGCGGCGATTGCTGGCGCCACGGATATCATTGACACTTCCCCTTCAATCGTGTTCGTAGCCACGATCTTGTCGCAAGACTTTCTCAGGCGTTCGAGTGCGCCGCCGATGAAAAGTCCGTGTGTGCAGGCAGCGTAGACCGCTTTCGCTCCGAGTCTTCGCAGCTCTCTCGTTGCCGCTTCGATTGTACCGCCCGTTGAAATAATATCATCGACGATAAGCACCTTTTTTCCTCTAGCGTCGACATTACTTGGTGTTATTCTCACCTCAGTACCGCTTAATCTTGTCTTGAGAAGATGATCCCATGTCGAACCCAAAACCGATGCAACGGCCTTCGCCCTACCTGAAGCTCCCTGATCTGGAGCGAGAACGAGGTCGATCCCATCATTGATGAAATATTTTCCGATACATTCCGCTGCGTGAACATCGATCGCTGTAGCTTTTCCAAACCATTCGATGATCTTTGGGGTGTGAATATCGACCGTGATAACCTTATCTGCTTCGAGGTCAAGATGTTTAGCCATGACACGAGCGCTGATGGCCTCGCCCTTGAGGAAGATCTTATCCTGACGGGCATATCCGAAGTAAGGGATTACATTGATAATCTTCTTCGCGCCGAGATTTCTGGCAGCATCCTGCAAGAGAAAGAGTTCGACGAGCATGTCATTCGGATACGAATTTTGAACGATGATAACCTCCTCATCAATCATTTCCTTCTCAATCCGAACATAACATTCCCCGTCTGGGAATTTCCTCGAAGTTGCCCGGACATGTTCAAGATTGATTCGCTCAGCAAGATCATTAGCCAGATTCCTTGAAGATGAGCCACTTACGATGATCATTTATGGGGAGAATCATCCTTTTGCATTTAATATCTATCCATGTGGTGACGCTCAGAAGGTGAGAACTTTTCACTTCATCTCTAATGCGAGACCTTTGAGAAAAGCGATTTGAAAAATGATTTGCATCGATTTCTCCTTTTATGTGAAAAATCCGTGTTGCTGGCGTAAGCCAGTGATGGTGAGGGGGTTTCGGAAACATTTTTATCCTGAGCGAATGATATCGAAGACGGATGGGATGCGATGGAAACCGATTCTGCCGTAGACACAACGGAGAGCAACGCTTCTCACAAGATTAACAAATACCCTGACCTCGAATGTGTTGGGGTTATCTACGGCAATGTCGGAACGACCTCGTTCAATTGCCGCGCGACTGGGAATATGGAGCGGTTGCAATACGTCCAGGTTGAACACGAGACTGACGGCTGGGTGTTGGGGATTGTATCAGAAATGGAGCGAAAGACCGATCTCTCCATCGAAAGGGCAAAGATGGTCTCGGAGGGGGAGGTCGTACCGATCGAGGAGAAAGTCACGGCAAAGGTCGACATCATCGGTTTTCGCGATGAAAGGGGTCTTCTTCAAACCCCACGCACGCCTTTTAGGGCGGGAGATCTCGTCTATAAGGCCAAAGACACGTTGATCAAGGATGTCATCGGACTTAAGGAGAGAACGGATACTGGTGCCTACATCGGACTTCTTCTTGGCCACGATATCCGCGTCGAGATCGACATCAATGCGTTGGTTCAGAAACATGTCAGCATACTCGCGAAGACTGGTGGCGGTAAGAGTTTCCTCTGTGGTGCACTCATCGAAGAGTTGATGAAACATGATGTGACCGTCCTCATCATTGACCCTCATGGGGAATACGGTTCGATGAGGGAAAAAGGGTCCATTCCGCAAACGACGAGAAATTTCGAGGTTACACCCCGCGGTTACGCGGATAAGATCATCGAATTCGCAACGGATACGAATGTCAACAAGAACGCGATTCCTTTGAAATTCACCCTTGCCAATCTTGAGGCAAGGGATTTGCTCAGCCTGACGAACATCAAGAATGTGCGGGCCTATCTGACATCACTGAGAAAGGCAATCGATAGCGTGAGAAGCATCAAGAAGGAGTATACTCTTAAGGACATAATCAATGTGCTGGAAGCGGATGAAGAGACGCAGAATGCTGCGCTCATCGCAGAGCTCGAATATCTTGATGAGATCAATATTTTTGCTGCCAAAGGTACGAGGATCGATGAAATCGTCGTAAAGGGAAAGACGACGATCATTAACCTCAAAGGTACGCCACCAGATATCCAGGAACTTGTTGTCAATAGGATTGCGACCGCGTTGTTCGAATTACGGAAGGTCGGCAAAATACCGCCGATGATGCTCGTTGTGGAGGAGGCTCACAACTACTGCCCGCAACAGGGGCTTGCAGCTTCGAGCAAGATCTTCAGAACGATCGCCTCCGAGGGAAGGAAATTCGGCCTCGGCCTCACCATCATCAGTCAGCGCGCGGCCAAAGTAGACAAGAATGTGTTGAGCCAGTGCAACACGCAGATGATTCTCAAGGTAACCAATCCAAACGATCTGAAGGCGATTGCCGCGTCTGTGGAGGGATTGACAGCTGGCCTTGCGGATGAAATCCAGAGGTTACCAATCGGTGTCGCGCTTGTTGTCGGCGGAAATATTCAGATGCCACTTCTGGTTGAAGTGAGACCGAGGGAGAGTAAGCACGGCGGTGAGAGCGTCGAAATCGTACCTTCGAAGAGGGTATGAGATGCAGAGAAACGCGATTTCGGAAGATCATCTAATTAGATATTTGGAAATTACAAAACGTGCTCTCGAGACAATCAGGATTGCGGTACCAGCGAGATCGTTTGGTCGAAAATTGGCAGAAGATTTTCTTCTGATGGCGAAATCTTACTATGAGGACGCGCTTAATTTTAGAAATCAAGGTGATTTGGTCAATAGTTTCGCGTGTGTCAGTTACGCTCATGGATGGTTGGATTGCGGTGCGCGCCTCGGCCTCTTTGATGTCGGGGAGAACGATCAACTGTTCACACTTTATGAATAAAAAATCTTTCTTGGGGTGCACCTCAGATCGTTCAATTACCACAAAAGATCACGTATTCATTCTTCAGCAATCACGCGGGGTCCAATCCAATCGATCTTAACACGATAGGTTTTTCCAAATTTTTTTAGAAGTTTCTCAATCTCGTCTACATCGCCAGCAGCAAAGATCGAGTTTCCCAGCATGACCATGCTGGCTGGTCCGAACCCATCAATGGCATCAAGGGCCTTTCTGACATAATCTGTCATAATCCCAGAACGTAATGCAAATTCCCTGGAGATTCTAAATAAGTTGGCCAAAGATGGACTCCTAGAGAAGTTCTCGACACATTCCTTTCCGATCGCATTGATTCTCTCCCTGATTTCAACGTCACGGAGCACTCTCGATGTTGGAATCGGCGGGCCAACGACGCCTAGTATAATTTCCGCGTCCGCGGCGACCCGGTCAACGATTCCGTACGGCGGCAATCCTTCCACTCTCCTGAAAGTCACACCACCTCTGGAGAGGGCGGAAACATCGCCCAACCCTGTCCTGTGAATGACCTCCGCCTCATGGGCAACCTCAAGAGCTCTCTGGAACGGTAAATCTAGTAGAGTGGCGACAGCGAGCGAAGCGGACAGAGTTCCGGCAGCGCTCATTCCAAATCCTTGCCCTATGGGGAGGTCGAGAGTTGTCTCAACAGATACATCAAATTCCCTATCGAAAATCAACTTCGCGAGCGCCTGCTTTGTAACAGGCGCATCGCTTCTCTGCCCATTGATCTTGATTTCAATTCGCCCAGTCCCCCTCTCCATCTTCACAGTGCTTGAGGCTCCAAGGGAAATGCACATCCCCGCTCCTCTTGAGCCAGTGCGAAGGATCTCCTCGTGTTCGCAGATTTGAAAGAAGCCAGTGATGTGTCCTGGACAAAACGCAATTGCCTTCATGCGATGTACCTCAGGATTTCATCCAGGATTCGATGTGCAACTTCCTTCTTTGACCCTGCAACCGTGCATGTCTTGCCCTTTTTGGTCATGATCGTGACCTTCGTCATTCCACTTGATACTTCCCCCAGATCATTTGCGACAATTCCGTCGAGTCCGAACTCAATCATTCGTGATCTTGCCTTCGCAGCAAGCTCGTCGGCCGTCACGCCAGACTCGGCCTTGAACCCAAAGAGCACACATTTCTTTTTCCTGATCGATTCAAGAACCTTTGGTGCTCGCCTGAGGTGAAGGACAAGTTCCTCCTTGTCCGAAGGAATTTTCCCCTCAGTTTTTTCAATCGTATAATCTGACAAAGCGGCGGGTACGAGAACGATATCCTGATCGATTTCTCTGACCATTTCCAATAGGTCGCCAACAGTCTCAAATCTCTTTGTCCTGATAAATTCCGGCATCGGCACGCTGGAACGGCCCATCCAGAGTTCGACGTCCGCAGATCTTTCGAAGGCCGCCAATGCAAGCTGGACGGCCGTCTCCCCTGTTCCCCGGTTCGTAATAATCCTCATATCGTCGATCGGCTCTGCAGATGAACCGCCAATAATCAGAATCCGTTTGCCGAGAAAATCTCTCGGTCCGAGCCTTCTGATCACCCTCTCCGTGATTTCCTCGACGCTCGCCAGTTTTGCCTTTTTCCCATCGATGTATGGTTCGATGAATTCGATTCCCAGCTCAGCGAGCGCCTTGATGTTTTTCTGGATGATCGGATGTTGGTACATCGAAATGTGCATCGCAGGGGCGATCATAATCGGAACACCAGACCCGATCGCGGTCGTAGCCATTGTCGTTACAGGGGTGTCATCGATGCCAGCGGCAATTTTTGAGATCGTGTTCGCAGTGCAGGGGGCGATCAGAAGCATGTCCGCTCTATCGGGAAAGTCGCCGAGCAGTGACACATGTTCGACCTGCCCTCCGATATCAGTAATAACTGGTTGACCTGTAGCAAATTCCATAGTGTGGGATGTAATGATCTTCAGTGATTCAGGCGTCATCACTGCACGGACTTGCGCCCCGTGTCTGATAAGTTCCCTTGCAAGTTCAAGCGACTCGACAGCCGCAATGCTGCCCGTAATACCCAATATGATTTTCTTTCCAGCCAGAGATTTGCTTTTCGTGCCCCAAATACTCTCAGAAGGGTGCATGACGACACCATTAGGACGTGAGACTTAAAGATTCTTTTTGATAAGATGCACGATTTCGCTGACAATCGCATCAATCGATTTCGTTGCGTCGATTAGAACGAAGGAATCATCGTCTTTCGCAATCATTTTGTAAAGTCTGTCGACCTCTCTCAAAAATTCCAGACGTTCAAATTTCGTTTTTTCAGACCGTTCTTTCAACCTCTTAATGCCGATTTCTGGCGGAATCTGAAGGAAGAAGGTGAGATCGGGTTTCCTGATAACTGGTTCGTTGATAAGTCTGAGCCAATCGAGGGCACGGTTGCCGATGAGCGGAATCAAAGAAGCGCCTTGATAGGCCAAGGTGGACGCATAATAGCGGTCAGAGAGGACGACTTTTCCTGAATCGATCCATTTCTGGATATTCTCAGTGTGCGCGGACCTGTCGGCGACAAATAGCAACGCTTCAACGAAAGGACCGAGATTTTCCGCGCACGCACGCCTTATGGCATCACCTAACCACGTATCTGTTGGCTCGGCGGTCAAAATGACTTCTCTTGATGTTTCGGCACGGAGCAAACGATAAACATTCGATGAAATCGTCGTTTTTCCAGAACCATCGATCCCTTCGAACACATAGAATCGGCCGCGTCTGGCCAAATCTATCGACCGAATATCTGCGATGGATTCTTCTCTTGTCATGGCCGGAAACGCTGTTGTCATCATTAGATAATTGTGATGTAGCGTTTAAAAGCTTCAGATTTCCACCTATAAAACGATCTCAAATCCTCTCTCTCAACAAATATTTGATGATATAATATAAGCCGTAGCTATTCCTTGATTTGCATTTTGGTCTCCGTTTGTCAAGCGAATTTTGTCATTTCCTGTTTGTGTGTTTTTAATATTTCTGGCAAATCAACCAATACTCTGGATTTTCATGAGTGGCCACTCCTTTTTTTCCATTTACTCCAAAAACATCGCGCTTTCTAACAACTTATTTTATCGGAAAAATTATCTTCGATTGAGAGAATATTGCTGCAGAGGAGGGGTGATTCTGAAAATTACGGATGTGAGGGTGATCACTATTGGGCAAAATGTTCCTCCAAACGGTTGTTCGCGCGGAAGATCAATCACCTTCAGGGGGACTGCCCTCGTCGTGATCGACACGGATGAAGGCATTCAGGGAGTAGGAGAAGGATATGGACCAGAATACTATATCACGCGGACAATCGTCGAGAGAAAGTTCAAACCCTGGCTCATCGGTCAGGATCCGCTAGACATCGAGAAACTGTGGCGAAAGATGCTGATGACGACGGTCTATTGGGATCAGAAGGGACAGGGTGTCGCCGCTGCGAGCGGAGTCGACATGGCCCTTTGGGATATTGCGGGCAAGTACTACGGTGTCCCAGTCTACAAATTGTTAGGCGGGGATGCAAGAGGTGGAGGCAAGATACAGGCTTACGCGAGTGATTTGTTCTGGGATACGCCCGAGAAAATGGCGGCGACGGCGAAGCGCTATGCCAAAAAAGGATTCCCCTTGATCAAGACACACCTCGGCAACGGTCTCCAGGAGGATGAAAAGCGTGTGAAGGCGATCACCGAGGCGATCGGCGACGCACAGTTGATGGTTGATATGAACTGCGGGTATGGCCGTGTCGAGGCGCTAAAAGTAGGAAGGATGCTCGAAAAGTATGGCGTTTACTGGTACGAAGAGCCTCTTTCGCCATACGATGTTGATGGTTATGCATGGCTGAAACAAAAGCTCGACATCCCGATTGCGACTGGAGAGAATGAGTATACGAAGTGGGGTTTCAAGGAGTTATTTCTGAAGAACGCTGTTGATTTTGCCATGCCAGATATTATGAGATGCGGCGGAATCACAGAGACGAAGAAGATTTGCGCGATGGCTGAAGCGTTCGAAGTAATTTGCTCTCCTCACAATTACACAACTGGTGTGGGGCTTGCCGCAACAATCCAGCTCATCGCATGCACACCGAATTGCGACCTTCTCGAACTGGATATGACTGATTACGCACTGTATCACAGTTTACTGAAATCGCCGTTGGAAATTGACAATCATGGTAGAGTAAAGATCCCGAATGATCCGGGTCTCGGTGTCGAGTTGAGAGAGGATATCATCAAGAAGTATTCGGTCGATTGAGCTGAGCGGAAATACAAGTGATTGATTTACGATCGATCCATATGACCTCGAGAAGATCAAAATGAATTGAAATCAGGCATCTCTAGATTTCAAAGTCAAAGAGATCGGCATTGAATCAAGTCGCCAAAATGTGGAGAAAAATACTGTGAGATATCAATGACATTTCTCCAGGAAACTAATTCTCCTTAACCAGCATTTTTTTAGAAATTTTACTAACCCCCTATTGCTATATTCGAAATCATAGAACGATTTGTCTCTTATGGCAGGAAGCTAGACAAGAGAACAACTCAAAGTGACGCTTGTACTGATCATCTTTGTGGCGGATCTCAATATCATTTGATCGTGCCGAAATTCATCATCTTCGCGTTTCTGCCATAAGCTTCAGATAAAACGTCGGAAGCCCCTCGATGTCCTTGACTTCCTTCTTTGCAATTTGTACCAACCTCATCCTGATCGAATCGTCGAAGGGCACACCATTAGCAGTTAATGCGATGCGCAATGCTCTGCAAAGTTGCCCTCCCTTCCTATCCCAATCTGTGAGTATAATCGCAGATTTTCCGTTGTGTGCAAGCTCTTCCGCGATATTAAAAATCGAGTTACCGCCTTTGATCTGCCAGACCTCTCCTCCTACGCCGAGCTCGATGAGCGCGTCCTTGTCTTTCTGCCCCTCAACAAGGATCACTGCATCGTCTGGCCTCTCTCTCAAATCTTCTAGAATCGATATAAGCTCCTCGAGCATTTCAACTGGATTTCTCATTTAAACCCTTCAATCTTGACTCGACGCTCTGAAAATCGCGTCTTACGAGAACGGTCTTCAACCGGCTTCCATATCCCTTCACAATTTCAACATCTGATTCGAAGAAATCAGACAAAAGAGTCTGCAGCTCTTCATTCGCTTTTCCGCGTTCAGGGGGAGAAGTCACTCTGACCACAAGACGATTTCGCCATCGATCCAACCCCTCAATCTTTGAACTTTTTGCACCAGGTGAGACGATCAATTCGATCACCACACCTTCCGGTGTCTCCTTGGCGACGGCCTGAGTCCGCACAATTTTCTCATGATCCATCCATTAGAAAATATTTGCGCTCGCCCTCTTATTTTTGATTTTTCAAATAGGCGACGGATCGGTTAAATTCTCTGAAACTGATATACTAATATACTAGTTATTCAAATCTACCGATTGATGCTCGCCCTTGTTCAAGCAGAGATCATCGATGAAATTTCGAATCATTTGGACGGGATCTCTTTCAACCAATTGGTAAAAAGAATGAAACTGAAGGTATCCCGGGTCACACTTCTAAGGGAATTGAAGGTGCTCACTGCTAAAGGATACGTGAAGGTCGAAAATGATCCAAAACATAAGCAGCGAAAATTATTCCGCCTGGGCGAGGAATTACACCACGTTATTGAGGACTTGAAGTCCATTGAACAGAAGGTGCTAGATAATCCCATTCACCATCTCTCGGACTTTCTCTTATTTTATATCGAAAAAATTCGTGATTTAAAAGACGAATGGACGAGAGATTTTGTAAGATATCGCTTGCGACACGATCTCGATAAAGCACTTCAAAAAATGGAGGAGAGGATATGACACCAAAAATTGTGCTAACTTGCGATGAAACGCTGACAAGTACCTATCGTAACATCCCGCTTCTGGACTTCTTCGGATGTGCTCCTGTCGAAAAGATTCCGAGTCCAGTGTATCGTTTACTCGATACGCAGCTCCCCCACAATAACGGTCTTCTTTCGATCGCTCCCTACTCCTTGCGAAAGATCGAAGCTGCGCTTGTAAATGGAGGCTATCCTGAAACGGTTGTTGTTCACGCCCGTTTTGCGACGCAATTCATCAATCGGGAAACGCGTGTCGTCGGTGTTTCTGCGATGGATCCATTGGGCCTGGGACCTGTCTCAATGATGTTCACGAACGGAGGACGCCTGACAGCCTACACGAAAAAGAAATTCTCTGAATTGATCGAAAGGCTCGTATCTTTCAGGAATGCGAAGAATTATTCCTTTAAGATCGTTGTAGGAGGGCCGGGAGCGTGGCAGCTTGTTGCCTCTGGCGACTGGAAGGCGATGGGTATTGATCATGTCGTTCTGGGAGAGGTCGATGCAGTCGCTGGAGAAATCATCAGGGGAATTGAAATGGGAAATGCAAGCGAGGTGATCAGAGTCAATCGATTTCCATCCCCTGAAGAGATTCCGCCAATCATCGGACCGACTTACAAGGGAATGGTCGAGGTCATGAGAGGTTGCGGAAGGAATTGCAGATATTGCGATCCAAATCTCCGTCGAATTAGGCACATACCAGATGATGTGCTGCGTAAAGAGATTGAGACCAATCTCACCGCTGGACTGACAACCGCATGGCTTCATAGTGATGACATTTTTCTCTATAAATTGGAAGATCGAAAGGAATTCCATCCAAACAGCGACGAGGTCGTCCGTCTTTTCGAAAAGGTGATGTCCATTCCAGGCGTCAAATTTTCAAATCCGACTCACGGTACAATTGCACCAGTGGTCGCGGATCCTTCAATGATACGGAGGATTTCTCAGGTGGTTAGAGCTGGCCCTTCTAAATGGGTTGGAATTCAGATGGGTCTCGAAACGGCATCTCCCTCCCTGATCGGAAAGTACATGGAGAGCAAGGCAAAACCATTCAGTCCTTCGGAATGGCCAGAACTCATTGTGAAGGGGACACAGATTCTTAATGAAAATTATTGGTTCCCTGCTTATACGGCAATTATCGGTCTGCCAGGCGAAACGAAGGAGGACCTGTTGGAAACGGCACGCCTTATCGTCACGATGGAGACGACTCTCCGGGATCGCATCGGTAGCAAAGCGCACTTTACGGTCACGCCTCTTTCCTTCGTGCCTGCGGGTTCCTTGAAGGAGGGGAAGGCTTTCGATATCGAGGAGCAGATGACAGAAGAAGGGTATCTCTTGATTTATCATTCATGGAAGCATCTCGTTAGGGAAATATCTTCATTCATTCCAAACGGTGGAGCCGATATGAGGCTGGTGACATTCTATCCAATCGCGCGTATGGGACTTTTCGCGATTCTCAACTTCATGAGGCGATGGGGAATTCGCATGGGATACGATCCTGATCGGCGACTTGAACCGCTTGACATAAAGCTCGCCGGATCTT
This sequence comes from Methanomassiliicoccales archaeon, assembly GCA_014361295.1. NCBI lineage: Archaea > Methanobacteriati > Thermoplasmatota > Thermoplasmata > Methanomassiliicoccales > Methanomassiliicoccales archaeon. The sequence continues at coordinate 1,448,785 of JACIVX010000001.1, forward strand.
AAGAATGTAATGGAAATTGGTGATAAGTCATTGACACAATGCGAAATCATATCCATGATTATTACCAGGTCAATTTATCTGCTGTATTAGACAACAATCAAATACTCTCTCTCGAATTTGTTTTTGATGTCTCCGCCTTCTGAGCCTTTGAATTTTCACGAGGTCACAGAGGTCTATCGCAGAGAACAAAGAACCAAGAATGTGACGGAGATCAGAAGAGATTTCTATCCAGCATTAAGAGACCTCGTGGACAGGATCAGAAAAGAAGGCGAAAAAGAGATGGCGATCGATCAATTCTCAGCGAAAGCGACGATCCTTCGCAATCAGCTGAAGAAGGTATGCGAAAAGGCGATCCAGATCTTTGATTTTCGTATAGAAAAGATTATATTAACAGCGTTGCGGGCCGCTAGTGGCTCGAAAGTCGATCTGGAGCGATTGACACCAGAGGAGCGCGAATTTTACGAACGCATATATGCACTGATTACCGAATATCGCTCCACTCTCATCGGGATTGAAAGACATCTCAGGGGCGGAATGGCGACAGCCTCGCAGGAAGTCTCCGCCACAGTTCATCTATCAGATGATCAGATAAAGAAGGAAGATATCGCCGCAAGGAAAATCCCCGACGAATCTTTGATGAAACAATCGGAATCTGCAGAGGCGAAGACTTTTGAAGCTATTGTTGAGGTGGGTTCCGAGGGCGTATCAAAAATCAGTGGGCTTGAGTCCAGTGCGGATTCTGGCAAATCGATATCCAGCACGTCCGTGTTTCAGCAGAATCGAATAATCCTGAGGATACTGGAAGACCTCCCGACATTTGCCGGTCCGTCAAGAAATTACTGCCTGAGAAAAGAGGATGTCGTTATTTTGCCCGTTTCAATCGCAAAGGTTCTTCTTGCTAAAGGCAAGGCGGTTGAGATAAAACCGCGATTCATGAGTTAATCAACACGCAAGCTCTTGACATCTCCGGGTTTTTCGATGCAGCCAATCAGTTCAGGATCGCATCCAAGTGCCTCGGCAACGGTGCTCCTGGCGATTTCTGGTGTGTTGTTGATACGACTGAGATGGGCGAGGAAAATTTTACGATGCGGATTACGCGCGATTCTGAGGGCGCGTGCGCAACCCTCGTTCGATAGATGTCCCTTTTCGCTCATAATCGACCGCTTGAGAAACTGCGGGTATGGTCCCGAAAGGAGCATATGGACATCGTGATTTGATTCGAGCATCACGAAATCAGCATCCCTTAATGCAGAAAGGATGGGGGAAGTGACTTTTCCGAGATCTGTTGCAATCACCAATTTCTTGCTATCGGTGGAAATGCGGAAGGCAACCGGATCAGCCGCATGGTGAGAAGTTGGCAACGCTTCGATGTGAACAGAACCGATCGAGAAAGGCATCGCGTCTTCGAAAACGATGAGACGCTCTTTCCCTTCAAGATTTGAAGCGGCCAGTGTGTGAAGATTTCCTGCGATTGGAATGTTATGTTTTCTCGAAATCGCTGAGGCGTGTCTTGAATGATCGACATGCTCGTGAGTCAGGAGGATAGCATCGATCTGTGACATATCGATGCCAGAGGTTGCGAGAAATTTTTCTGTTTGCCTTGTGCTGAGGCCCGCATCGATCATCAATGCTGTGTCTTGCGCAACAACAACGGTGCAATTGGCATCGCTACCACTTGCAAGGACGTGAACCTCGATATCGGAGTTTCCCGTAGAGCGCACCCCATTGGCGATATGTGTTGTCCTTAGAAAAAAGTGGCGGTTCTCATATTCATGTGCTTGAAAAAAGTAATGAAATTACGCCTTTGAGAATTTATCCTTGTAGAGTGCCCAGATGATGTCCCCTTTTGTCACGATGCCAACGATCTTTCCGTGTTCGACAACTGGCATTCTGTTGACATCTTTTCTCATCATGATGTCAATCGCCTCCATGATTTCTGTGTCAGGCGTTACGGTAACGACCTCCTTCGTCATGATTTCTGAAACCTTTTTGCTGGAAATTTCGTTATAAATTTTGGCTAACTTTTCATCTTTCAAAATATCTTCAAAGGGAACAGATAAAAAAGAGACGGACGGGTGCTTTCGGCGAATTTCTTCTTGAAGCCTTTTCACGAACGCAAGAATATCGGTCTCGCTTAAAACACCGATAAGCCCCCCCTCGTTATCGACAACTGGGGCTCCAGAAATCCCGTTGATCGCAAAACTTACAGTGGCATCGTGCAGGGTCGCATCACCTTTTATTGTGACGACTGTCGTCGTCATCACGTCACGAACGCGCAGATCAGGCATGAGTTGCCAATTGGCCACAATTGTCTTAAGCGTTTTCTTTTGATAAAATGGCAAGGATCTGCTTGTGATCTTCTTAAATCAACATTCACACGAGAAACTTCCGTTTGTATGTCGATTTCTTTCGGTTTACCAGCGATTATCTTAGAACTTTTTTTTCATCATGATCTTTACGATATCTTTATTTAGGCCAACCATATATGCCCGCTCGGGGCCCGTAGCTCAGCTAGGTAGAGCAATCGGCTCTTAACCGATGGGTCGAGGGTTCGAAAGATTCTTATTGAATCCGAACATCCCTCCGGGCCCGCTTTCTACGGTGGCCGAGATGCGAAACATTTACTTTATCGGAACGGCTGGTAGCGGAAAAAGTACATTGACGTATGCTTTTCACGATTGGCTAGAACTTCAGGGGCTTGACTCTATCGTTGTAAATCTTGATCCAGGTGCAGAAGCGATCCCCTACATACCAGATGTTGATATACGGGATTGGATTCGTCTCAATGAAATCATGAATGAATACGGATTGGGGCCCAATGGTGCACAGATTGTTTGTGCCGATCTAATCGCACTCAACATCAAGGAAGTCGTTTCGACAGTCGAGGAGTTCAAAACGAATTATGTGCTCATCGATACCCCTGGTCAGATGGAATTATTCGCATTTAGGCAGTCAAGTACAGTCGTCGTTGATGAGTTCGGGAGGGAAGATTCGTTCCTTGTCTTTCTCTCAGATCCGCAGCTCGCAAAAACTCCATCTGGCTTCGTGTCGGATCTGATGCTCTGCGCGATAACGCATTTCAGGTTTGCAATCCCAATTTTAAACGTTCTTTCAAAAATTGATACCCTCACCGACGAGGAACTCGAGACAATCATGAACTGGTCGAGAGATCCTTACGCGCTGAACAATGCACTCGGGGAAGCGCATGGGATGACACAGAGCTTGCTAAGTCTGGAACTTTTTAAAGCCCTTGAAAATATCGGTATGTACAGAGAGCTCACGCCGGTATCGGCGGAGTTGCCATATGGAATGGAAGATATCTATAATGCAATCCAACAGTACTTTGCCGGCGGAGAAGATCTGACAAAGGATTGAGGACGAAAAAATCACTTGCACTCAAGAACGAGTTCTTCTTGTTCGCCTGACACCATCTCCAGCCGCGCCCTCACTCTACCGTTTTCATAAAGGATGTGTGCTCTCTTGAGAAGGGATTCGTAAGCCGCAATGTATTTGCCCTCAACGGTCAACTTTTTTTCTTTACATCTCAACAGTCCATTTTTTTGCAGCATTCGTATTCTTCGGTAACATGCCGCGATTGGAATGTTCATCTGCCTGCTCAAATCAATCGCAGTTCTGGGCTCATCAAGCGTCGCGGATAAGATCTTGACGCAGTATTCATCCATGATGATTCTGGAAGCCTCTAACGCATGCATCGAGTAAGCGATTTTGTCGCTCATACTTAACTTTCATGTCGTGAATACAAAAATTGATTATGACAATCGATAATGATTCGATAATAATGATCATGCCTGTCATACTCAACAATTATCTGGCTTTTGAGGAGAATGGTGGAATTGAATGAATAAGAAAATCAAAAAAATTCTTGTGTGTCCGCAGTGCGGCTCTTCAGATCTATATTACGAAGCGGGTTTGTTGACTGGATATAAATATCACTGCAAACGATGTAACTACATCGGACCATTCGTTATCGAAATAGATGTTGAGTTGGAGCAAGACAAGAAATAAGACAAGGGTTTCAGGCGAACATGACGCCCGATTCGATGCACTTCGTTTCTTCTGTTTCCATGACTTTTGCGACTGCCCTCTCGAAGTCGATCATCGTGACGTAATCGCGATTATCTCGTATCGCAAACATGCCCGCCTCAGTGCATATCGCTTTGATATCAGCACCCGTTGCGGACTCACATTTCGCCGCTATCTGGGCGAGGTTAACGCTCTTGTCGAGATTCATTCTCTTTGTGTGAATCTTAAAGATTTCAACTCTCGCTTCGTAGTTAGGCATCGGAATCGTGATGATCCGATCGAAACGACCAGGTCTCAGAAGCGCTTCATCGAGAATGTCTGGCCTGTTCGTCGCCCCGATGATCTTGACATCGCCGATTGGATTGAAACCATCGAGTTCTGCTAATAACTGCATCAGTGTTCTCTGCACTTCTCTATCGCCAGAGGTAGCAACCTCAAGCCTCTTAGCGCCGATAGAATCGAGTTCATCGATGAAGACGATGCTCGGTGCCTTTTCCCGCGCGAGCTCGAACAATTCTCTGACCAGCCTTGCCCCTTCCCCGATATATTTCTGGACAAGCTCTGAACCAACGAGTCTGATAAAGGTTGCTTTGGTTTGATGTGCGACCGCTTTGGCCAGAAGAGTCTTGCCTGTCCCAGGTGGGCCGACGAGTAAAACTCCCTTCGGCGGTTCGATGCCGACTTTCTTATACAATTCTGGTCTCAAAAGAGGATCTTCCACAGCCTCTCTCACTTCCCTAATCTGTTCATCTAATCCGCCGATCTCATCGTATGTGATATTTGGTTTTTCGATGATCTCAGCACCTACAACGATTGGATCGAGTGATGGCGGTAGAACGCCCATAACGGCTAATGTCTGTTTGTTCAATGCAACGCGCGCGCCGACCACGAGATCTTGGACAGGCACGTATTCCGATGTACTCACGATGAAATCTGGCCCTGTCGAGCTTTTGACGACGACCCTGCCGTCAGAAAGAACATCTTTGATGATGCCAATGATGAGGGGAGGTGATTTGAGTCTTTCCATTTCAGTTCGCATTCTCTTGATTTCCTTTTGGAGTCTGAACAACTCGCTTTCAATGTATCTTTTCTCTCCTTCCAGTCTGCGAGCTTCTTCCAATAGCTCACTATTGCGGCGCTCCAGTAGCTCGATTTTCTCCTTCATTTCGGCGATCAACATATCAGTTTGTTGGTCTCTCAAATAGGCCACCTTGTTCCTGCTTTATTAAATAAAGTGAGCTATTTGATTCTTTCGCATCAAATCGCTTCGAATGGCAATGGAGATCGCACAATCCAGCCGAATTAACAAGTCATTATAATCCTCTATAAACAATCGAAAATGACATAATCTCAAAGGAATCAGCTCTCTGCTGATCAATGCGGGACGATTATTGTATTGGAAAAATGGCAAAGCGCAGATCACATGCAAATAGGTCTATTATGTGCGAATCAGGCAACGGTGATAAAATGGTCATCGATGATATGGCAAGTTAGAATCTCTCACTTCTTCGGTCATACGAAAATGACGTTCGACGCGTGATTTCAGCTTGAAGACTTTCACGTGAGATATAAATCTCTTTGTGAATATAGTGAAAATTGATATCTATGCTCTGCGAACTCTGCGGTAAAGAGACCGAGCGTACGACACGCATTTTCATCGAGGGGACGACTCTGAACGTTTGCAGAGATTGCGCAAAATTCGGAGAGGTGCGCAAATCGGGCAAGAAGGAATCGACACCCCAAACAGTCATCACGAAGCGTCTCGAAATCAGGGAGAAAAGAATGAAACCGAAAGACGTCTATGAATCTGAGGAAACAACTCTGGAATTGGTACCCGATTACCCGAGAATCATTCGGGAAGCTCGGATGGTGAGGGACTGGAAGCAGGAGACGCTTGCTGCGAAAATCAATGAAAAGGTCAGCGTCATCAACAAGATCGAGCGTGGGGATATGCGCCCAGATGACGCACTAGTCAAGAAACTGGAAAAAGAATTGGGGATCAAGCTGATGGAGAAGGTCCCTATCATAAAGACTGAAACGAAATCATCGACAGCCAAGGGATTAACGTTGGGAGACATCATTAAATTGAAAAAAGAGTGAATCAGAGGGCATTTTATCTTTCAGCGACTTCCTTCCATACCTCATCGATTAAATCATCGATGTTGACCTCGACGTCTTTCGCGTATGCGAGGGCCGCCACCTCGACGTCAACACCGAGCCTTTCTTGAATCTTGTTGATTCTTGCAACGGCTTCCCTTCTTGGTATGCCAGCAGTTGTAATGCGATTGAGAATTCTTGAAAATAATGAGGGCTCTTCTTTCACTTCTTCCAACACTCTTTTGCTCGGTTTGAAATTGATTGGAATCTCGACTTTCTTGTAATCAAAAGTTGGTTTGATGAGACCATCGGTTCTCGTGAGTAATCCGCTTTTTAAACCAATTTCCAAAAGCCTTTGTGCTTCCTTTGGTGTGAACCAGCGATAATCCATCGACACGGAGAAAACCAATTCTTTCTCCGACAGAACGCTCTTCCCCTTTCTCTTGAAAACGAGAGCCAGGCATGTCATTAGTTCTTCCATCTTTCACCTCTTGGCATTTCTCCTGCGATTCATATATCAATGGATTTCAAGGGTAGTATGAGATTTTTAAGTAATATAAATCTCAGTAAGTGTCAGTTAGATTGATAACACTGAAAGATGACATTTATATTTCATTCATTCTTGATCGATGCTCATTACGAATGCGAAATGAATTCGATGATGTCGTGGCTACTGGTTCATGCCAGTTCTTTCCTTCAAAAGAACGATTGCGTCTTCGTAGAGTGCGGAGATAACCCATCTGTGCTTTTCGACTTTTTCCTTTTTGGAACCGAAGAGTCCACTCTTGATCTCAACCTTTTCAAAATCAACAACAAGCCAGCTGTCTTTTCGATCATAACGGAGGTTTCTAATGGTGGCAAGGGGCAGGATGAACAATGGACGATCGCCTGCCTTCATTGTCTTTTCAATGAGATCGAGTTTTTTCCTTCTCAGATCGTATTCCCTACGCAAAAGGAATCGTTCCTCGTAACTTTTTGCTTTCTCGATAGCCTCTGCGAGTTCCCTCATTTGTGCAGCCGCCTCCTCCTCAAAGCTAGCCATCGATCTTCTTCCACCAACAATAGCCGAATCAGTAATCCCGACAGCGAATTCTTTGCTCCTCAATTCCCAACCTGACACCAGGACTGCAGAGTGCGGAGGCCAGCTGAATTCTTTGAAGGCAGGCCACGGAATCGTTTTCGTCACAACCTGGCCTGTTCTGTTTTCAAAATCTTTCTTGTAAATCTCTTCGAGCTTCTTGAGTTCAGTCTTGCAGACATTGCAAACTCCATTTTCTTCTACAACTAATTTTGAGCCGCCAGGTGCGATGTATCCTTCAACCATTTGGCAAATGCTGCAAGCTTTCATAATGCGTACGTCCGCCTCTTACGACAATATGCGTAATATATTTTTGCCTGTCGCTGTCACTCAGGTGAATTCCACGGAGGAAATTCGGAAAATTCGGTAACAAGAATACGAAATCAAGAAGATTTACTATTTCTGAATTTAACATCACCTTGATTGTGTATTGATTGAGAACCTTGAGTTCATTGAGTGGAAAGAGAATCGCATTTGTTGCGGATATCAACTGTTGTTATTGAATTATTGCCAGAGTCAGAATTCTGGGGATAGTAATAGTTACTCTTATATAGAAGAACAAACATTTCAATCGTACCAACTTCGTGCTGAAGTTGAAATTTGTATTTAGAGGAGGTATCAAGTATGGGAATGGGAACAACACCGATTCTTATCCTTAAAGAAGGCACGAAGCGTGACAGGGGAAAGGACGCACAGTATAACAATATCATGGCAGCGAGAGCGATTGCCGATGCTGTGCGGAGCACCCTCGGTCCGCGCGGCATGGATAAGATGTTGGTCGACAGTATGGGCGACGTGGTTATCACCAACGATGGTGTGACAATTCTGAAGGAAATCGATGTAGAACACCCCGCGGCAAAGATGCTGGTCGAGGTTGCAAAAACTCAGGATGAGGAATGCGGGGATGGAACCACAACCGCAGTCGTTCTCGCTGGAGAATTGCTAAAGAAGGCAGTTGACCTTATCGATGCGAATGTTCACCCAACCATTATCAGCGGTGGCTACAGGCTTGCGGCGCAGAAAGCGATGGAATACCTCGATGCCATTGCGATGCCAGTCTCCATCGATGATAAGGAAACGCTGAAGAAAATCGCGATGACCGCGATGATGAGTAAAGCAGTCAGCGGAGTGCGTGCACACATGGCAGACCTTGCCGTTGAGGCCGTGACTTCTATCGCAGAGAAGGTTGACGGTAAGTGGACTGTTGATCTCGACAACATACAGGTCGTCAAGAAGCAGGGCGGTGCGATGGAGGATACTCAGCTGGTCAAAGGAGTTATTCTTGACAAGGAGCCAGTTCACCCTGCGATGCCGAAGAGGGTCGAGAAGGCGAAGATCGCACTCGTTGACGCTGCTCTTGAGATCAAGAAGACTGAAATCGATGCGAAGATCGAGATTCGGGATCCTTCGCAACTTCAGGCGTTCCTTGCCGAAGAGGAGAACATGCTGAGGAAGATGGTTGAACAGGTCAAGAATTCGGGTGCGAATGTCCTGTTCTGCCAGAAGGGAATTGATGATCTAGCTCAGCACTTCCTTGCGAAGGAGAAGATCTTCGCTCTCAGGCGTGTCAAGAAATCAGATATGGAGAAGTTGGCGAAGGCGACTGGTGCGACAATCGTCAGCAAGCTCAGTGAACTCAGCAGCAAAGATCTCGGTCATGCAGATCTCGTTGAAATGAGGAAATATCAGGAGGACGAGATGACCTTCGTTACAGGCTGCAAGAATCCGAAGTCCGTATCAATCTTGATCCGTGGCGGTACGGAGCACGTTGTTGACGAAATCGAACGCTCGCTTGAGGACGCGATGAGCGTTGTCGCGGTCGCGATTGAAGACGGCAAGATGATCACTGGTGGTGGATCCACAGCTGTCGAGCTTGCGATGAAGCTGAGGGAATACGCCGCATCAGTCGGTGGAAGAGAACAGATCGCGATCGACGCCTTTGCGAGCGCCCTTGAGGTTGTCCCGACGGCACTCGCTGAGAATGCGGGTCTCGATCCCATCGATGTATTGATCGACCTCAGGAAGGCTCACAAGTCCGGTGAGAAGACAGCAGGTATCAATGTCTTCACAGGCAAAGTCACCGATATGCTCAAGGAGAATGTCCTTGAGCCGATCCGCGTTGGTAGGCAGGCGATCAACTCTGCGACCGATGCTGCGGTCATGATCCTGAGGATCGATGACGTCATCGCGGCAAAGGGCGGGACTAAGCCTGGACCGGGACAGCCGGGCGGACCGACTGAGGCTAGCCTGAAGCCTGAAGAAGACTGATCAAATTCTGGGGAGCACAAATCTTTCTGCGCTCCCTCCTCAAACAATTTTTTTGACATTTTTTCATTATTATTGGCGCGAGGTGCTGCTATGGTTGACGAAAAGGGCATGAATACCGAAACGCAGGAGGCAACTGGGGAAACGAAAAGCCAGGAGGACGTGCAGCGCCTACTCGGTGAAATCGAAAACCTTCGCAAGCAGATGGAAGAATTGAGAAAAGAGCTGGATAAACAAACAAATCTAGCTAAAGAATATCTGGATCTGGCAAAGCGTATCCAGGCTGACTTCGACAATCACAAGAAGCGCGTTGTGAAAGAAAGAGAGGAGATCATCCGATGCGCCAATGAGAATCTTATCTGCGATCTATTATCTACAGTTGATGACCTTGAAAGGGCTCTGAGCGCAAATTGTCAGCCTGAGGAACTCAGAACTGGTTTGAATCACATTTACAATAATTTAATGTCATTGCTTCATTCCTATGGTCTGAAGGAGATACCCTCAGATGGCAAATTCGATCCAGAATATCATGAGGCAATCGCTATCGAGGAGGGAGAGGATGGAAAGATACTTGAGGTGTATCAAAAGGGGTATCTCCTCGGATCTAAGGTCATCAGACATTCCAAGGTGAAAGTGGCAAAGGAAAAATCAGGAGGTGATGATAATGCCAAAGATAATCGGAATTGATCTCGGAACGAGTAACTCGGCAGCAGCCGTGATGGAAGGTGGAAGACCAACGATTATTCCGAGCGCTGAAGGAACGAGCCTCGGAGGAAAAGCTTTCCCTTCATATGTCGCCTTTACTAAAGATGGCCAGTTGTTAGTAGGAGAACCCGCTAGACGGCAGGCCATTACGAATCCCGAAGGCACGATCGCGGCGATCAAAAGAAAAATGGGAACGGATTACAAAGTCAGAGTTTTTGGGAAGGAGTACACGCCTCAGCAGATATCGGCGTTTATTCTTCAAAAGATCAAGCGGGATGCGGAAGCCTATCTTGGAGAAGAGGTGAAGAAGGCAGTCATCACGGTTCCCGCATATTTTAACGACAATCAGAGGCAGGCGACTAAAGACGCTGGTGAGATCGCAGGACTCGAAGTCGTGAGAATCATTAACGAGCCCACGGCAGCCGCGCTCGCGTATGGGATTGATAAAGCAGGAAAGTCTCAAAAGATCATGGTTTTCGATCTTGGCGGCGGTACGCTCGATGTGACAATCATGGAATTCAGCGAGGGCGTTTTCGAGGTTCTTTCGACGAGCGGTGATACTCAGCTTGGCGGAACCGATATGGATGAAGCACTTATCAGGTACGTTGTGGAGAATTTCAAGAAAGACACGGGCATTGATCTGACGCAGGATAAAATGGCGATGTGGAGGGTGAGAGAAGCGTGCGAGAAAGCTAAGATTGAGCTTTCGACGACGATGTCCACAGACATCAACCTTCCATTCATCACAGCGGACGCATCTGGGCCAAAGCACCTAGCGATGACGATCACGAGGGCGAAACTCGAGGAACTCGTCACGCCGATCGTCGAAAGGTGCAAGGGTCCGATGATCACAGCGATGGACGACGCTCATTTGAAACCGGAGGACATCGACTCGGTCATCCTTGTCGGTGGCCCGACACGGATGCCGATCGTTCAGAGGCTCGTTGAAAGGGTCGTCGGTAAGAAGATTCAGCGTGGAATTGATCCAATGGAATGCGTAGCTATGGGAGCGGCGATTCAGGGTGCCGTTCTGGCCGGAGAGATCAAGGACGTCTTGCTCCTCGACGTGACGCCACTTTCGCTTGGCATCGAAACGCTCGGCGGGATCACCACGAAACTGATCGAACGCAACACGACAATCCCGACAAGGAAGAGTCAAATATTCACAACGGCGGCCGACAATCAGACAAGTGTTGAGATTCATGTTGTGCAGGGCGAAAGGGAAATGGCGAAGGACAACACCTCGCTAGGAAGATTCCACCTCACTGGTATTCCGCCAGCTCCCAGAGGTGTTCCGCAGATCGAGGTCACATTCGACATCGATGCGAACGGGATATTACATGTTTCCGCAAAAGATCTCGGAACTGGCAAACAACAGAGCATCACGATTACGGCAAGCACAAAGCTTTCAAAAGAAGAAATCGAAAGAATGATTGCTGAAGCTCAAAAGTTCGCTGAGCAGGATAAGAAACAGAGGGAGAAGGTCGAGGCGATCAACCAGGCTGACGCGATGATTTACAATGCGAACAAGACGCTCCAGGAACTTGGGGAGAAGGTGACTAAGGAAGAGAAAGAGAAAATTGAAAAGGCGATTGAGGAATTGAAAGCAGCGATGTCTGGTGGCGAAACAGCGACGATCAAAGCGAAGACAGATGCGCTGATGAAGGAGGTCTTCCAGATGTCTTCACGAATCTACCAAAGCGCCTCTCATCAGAAAGAAGAGGGAGGTCAGAGAAAGGACAGCGGAGGCGGCGGAAAGGGCGACGGGAAAGGTGATGGTGAAGGCTTTGTCGACGCTGACTACAGAATCGTCGATGATAAGTGATCATTGAAGCTCAGAATTCCAGGTTATGACAAAGCGCGATTATTACGAAATATTGGGCGTCAGCAGGGACGCCACAGTCGATGAGATCAAGAAGGCTTACCGAAGGTTAGCGCGACAGTATCATCCAGATGTGTCACAACTCGACAGGAAGACGGCAGAGGAGAAATTCAAGGAAATTTCGGAAGCGTATGAGGTTCTCGTTGACGAGGAAAAAAGGAAACTCTATGACATGTATGGGCACGCAGGTGTTAGCGGACAGTTCAGAGACGGACAGTTTACCTGGAGAGACTTCAGTCACATGTCCGATCTGCGTGATATATTCTCCGATCTCGGCAACTTCGGGTTTGGCGATTTCACATTTGGAGACCTGGGATTCGGTGATAGCATCTTTGACATTCTTTTCGGGCGTGGAGATGCATATCGGAGAGCGAGAGAGGGACCACGAAGGGGACAGTCTCTGCGCTACGACATCGAAATCACGCTTCAGGAAGCTGCGAGTGGTGTAACAAAGGAGCTTGCAATTCCTCATTCGGTGAAATGCGATGATTGTGGTGGCACCGGCGCGAAGGATGGTAAGATTTCTACCTGCCCGGCCTGCGATGGGAAGGGGCAGAAAAGTACAGTCGAGCGCAGAGGCTATAGCCAGTTCATTTCAATTACCACGTGCCCGCGGTGTAGAGGAACTGGCAAGATCGTAGTCGAGCCGTGTCCGAAATGTCATGGGGAGGGCATTACATACAAGACTTCGAGAATCAACATCACGATTCCAAAAGGCATTGAGGACGGCACGCGTCTTCGCATACCGGGTGCTGGAGAAGCTGATGCAGAGGGAGGACCACCGGGTGATCTATTCGTCGTTGTGCATGTTAAGGAAGACGAGCTCTTCAAACGTAATGGTGCGGATATTTGGATTGATTGGCCAATTTCGTTCCCTCAAGCAGCACTCGGTGCGGAGATCGAAGTTCCGACTCTGTGGGGTAAAGCGAAGTTAAAGATACCGCCTGGTACGCAGGGCGGCACGGTATTCAGATTGCGGGGAAGCGGAATTGAAAAATTCGACGGCTCTGGCAAAGGGGATCAGTTCGTGCGGGTCAAAATCGAAGTACCCCAGAAGCTGACAGAAGAACAAAAGAATCTGCTGAAAAAGTTTGCAGAATTGGAAAACGAACCGAAGGGACGTTTCAGCAGGTTTAGGAAAAGCTCCTGATTCAATTTCCCGATTCAGATACATAAATTCTTTTCGGAAATTCTTAACTAGCCAATTGTGCTTCATCCTTGAGTTCGCTCCTGAAATGGTCGAAGGCATTTCGTATGGCAAGTTTTAGAGGTTATGATGAAAGGGTATGGATTCTTTTCATCGGCCGGACGATCGCTGCGGCTGGTTTCTCAATCGTCATGCCATTTCTTGCGATCTACCTTCACGAAAAACTCGGTGTCCCAATGTCGATTGTCGGCCTGATCTTTCTCATTTCCTCGGCCATTGGTGCTATCGGACAGCTAGTAGGTGGAGAGGTAGCCGATAGGCTAGGCCGAAAAAGCGTGATGGATTTATCGATCGGCGCGAGGGCCGCAATCTTCATTATGATCAGCTTCGCCGTTGCTACCGATGCCAGTTTCTTGTTGATCGGTGCTTTCGTTGTCATCAGCAATTTCCTCGGATCTTTGTTTGAACCCGCCTCAAACGCAATGGTCGCAGACATTGTTGAACCAGCGAAACGATTGGAAGCCTACGGATTGCTGAGGATCGGAGTCAACATCGGGTGGGCTCTTGGTCCTCTGATCGGTGGTTTTCTTGCCGCGTTCTCGTACTCATCGCTTTTTCTTTTGACCGCCGCCACGAGCGCCACGGTCGCGCTTCTCATTTACTTCAAAGTCGAGGAATCGATGAAACCAGGCGATTCCAACGAGCGCTTCAGCTTCAAAGACTTGCTGAAATTGAGGAATGACCACCGTTTCTTCGTTTTTTGTGTCTTTTCGCTCATCCTTTGGATTGTCGTCGCGCAAATGTCCTCGACGTTCTCTGTTTTCTCCACATCCGAAGTCAAAGTTTCAGTAATTGAAATTGGTTATCTTTATACAATCAACGGTCTGATCGTCGTTTTTGCTCAACTTCCCATCGCGAGGTACATTTCACGATTCAACATGTCGACGGTAATCGCCACTGGTGCGCTCGTTTATTCGATCGGATATTTCCTTGTCGGATTTGCCTTCGGATTCCTCTTTCTCGCATTCTGCATGGTGATTATTACTTTGGGAGAAATTATCACTTCGCCATCATCTATGAATCTTGTTGCGAACATGTCGCCAGAGAACGAAAGGGGTCTCTACATGGGATTTTTCGGACTCTTTACATCTTTTGGATGGTCGCTCGGTCCTTTCATTGGAGGCGTATCGATCGATTTGCTCTCGAAATCACCAGTCCTGATGTGGGGGTTTATCTCATCCTTCGGAGTGATCAGCGCGATCGGCTATATCCTCCTAGGTAGAAGACTTCCATCCCGTTTAAACAGAGTTGCGAACAACAGGGAGAGCAAGAATTAAGATTAATGTCGCCTTCTGATAGAAATGGAATGAAGATCATCGGAATAATGACCGAGGATTTCAGATTTTTTCATCAGCTGGTGTTGCAGCTGAAAGAGCGTGGAGAACCTTTTGTATCGCTCGGCTTCACCGATATAATTCCCTCTGCAGTTGGCGTGATCATAACGACCGAGGCGGAAAGCAAGAAAATCTCATTCCCTGCGGTGGTTGCCAACGATGACCCTGGGGTTGCGATTGATATTGCCCTAGGAAAACTCAAGGGTGGCGAGGACTTCGAAACACTCATCATAGGGATCGACCCAGGGAGTCGCCCAGGCATCGCAGTACTGGGCGATCGTAAGTTGATTTTTGCTGGAACCGTGCAATATCCTGAGCAGGTCGCGGAAATTCTCGATCATGTTATGGCATGTTATCCTCATTCTCGCTCCCTTGTTAGGATTGGACACGGCGATAAGACAAACCGCAATCGTGTCATCCGTGCAATATGGCAGAAAGTCGACGAAATTCAGGTTGTCGACGAAAGCAATACGACGAAAAGAACGGAATCGCCTGATGTCGATGCAGCGGTTGCCATAGCTCTTTCATCTGGAAAAACACTGCTCGAGATGCCTGAAGTGACTCCGACGACTGGTGAAATCAGGGACATTCAAAGACTTTCCCGCATCCACAGTCAGGGTAGGGTGACGATCTCCACGGATCTGGCACAAGCGGTGGCGAAGGGGGAAATGACGCTCTCAGAGGCAGTCGAAGTGCAATCGAGAAAGCTCAGCCACTGACCCTTGAGAATGACGGGACTCGTGCAATGACCATCCCCTCAATTGACACCGGCTCGAGTCGCCTTGCCAGGCCTACTGCCCGCTCAAGTTTCGCCTCGTTTTCCGCATAGATCGTGAAGAGCGCCTCTCCGGCATCGACTTTATGTCCCCTTTTCTTATTCAGAATAATGCCAGCGCCCTTATCCTTCGGAGCACCTGCCGTCCTCGCGATTCTAACGATCTCCTTGTTCTTGATCCCGGCAACATAACCTGATTTCTTTGCCTGAACTTCGAACTTGAATTTTCCAATCGGTATGTCGTCTGATCTGATATCGGGGTTGCCACCCTGTGCCTCAACAATTTCTTTGAACTTGGCAAGGGCTTTCCCTGACTCGAGGATTTCCCGCGCCTTATCAACACCTCTCATGAGTCCGCCCATCTCAAGGAGCATCCCCGCGAGTTCGCATGACTTCTCAACAACGCTACCTGGAAGCTTGGAACCCTCGAGGATAGCGATCGCCTCTCTCGCCTCCAATGCAGGCCCTATCGCCCTTCCGACCGGCTGTGCACCATAAGTAATCGCGCACTCAACCTTCATCCCCAGTCGCTCGCCCAAATCGATAAAATCGCGCGCATAGGCCTTCGCTTCGTCGATATCTCTCACCTTCGTCCCCTCTCCGGTCGGGATATCGATAACGACATAGTCCGCTCCCACCGCTTTCTTCTTCGACATGATTGACGCCAGAAGCTGTGCATGCGGGTCGATTCCTAACGGATATTCGACACGGATAATAAGATCGTCCGCGGGTGCGAGGTTGACGGACCCGCCCCAAGCCATGGTGCCACCAACTTTCTCCGCAATCCGCTTCAGCTCGGAGGCGGTGAACTCAACCGGCGCAAAGACTTCGACGATATCAGCAGTGCCAGCAGCACTGCTGATCGCCCTTGAGGAAGTCTTCGGAATAAGGAGCCCAGCCGCAGCAACAATCGGAACGACAAGGAGCGTCACCTTATTTCCTGGCACCCCGCCAACGCTGTGAAAATCGAAAACTGGCGATCTGTCAAATTCGATCTTATCGCCCGTCTCGACCATCGCGAGTGTCAGGTCCGCAGTCTCCCTCAGGTTCATCCCGTTGATGTGCAGCGCTGTCACGTACGCCGCGAGTTCAATACTCGAAAGGTTTCGAGATGCGATGTCGCTTACGAGTGTCTTGATTTCTTCGGTGGACAGCTCCATCCCGTCCATTTTTTTCCTGATATATTCGATTGAATCAGGCTTACCCGTCCCAATGATCTCAACTTCTTCCCCAATCTCTGCCCCGAGAGTTTTAAACGTCCTTCCAAGAATCCCGATTTCTCCGGGATTCACAACCGAATCAGTCGTCTGTACGATCGCGGTGATCGTCGTTCGCTCGTGCGTGATCTTGACGCGGTCCTGCTCTCTTACACCCAGTTCCATGCAATCTTCATCGTGGAGTACCGCAGTGTATTCGCCAGTGTCCATATCGATGTACTTCACCTTGAGTTTCATTTTTTCCACCACCTCTCAAGTGCTTCTCTCAGTTCCAAATGGTCAATAGCATATTCTTCGAGCGGAATGCCATGAAAGGCGGCATCAACGGCCTGAACCATTGCCATCGCTCCCGCTCTCACGCCGCGTGGATGACCGGCGACACCGCCTCCTGCCTGGATTTGTATATCGTTGCCTGCGATTCTCATGAGTTCTGGCACAAGGGCAGGATAGACGCCACCTGAGCAAACAGAGATAAGGTTCTTCAATCCAAAAAACTCCTCGGTGCAAGCCGTCTGCGACTCGAGATCTTCCTTCGGAGATCCTTTCATCTTGCCAACGCCAAATGTCCCGATGTGCAGCGCGTCGCCACCGCACATCCTGACGAGTCTTGCCAGAGGTTTCATCGCGATTCCATGATCCCTGTTTCTTGTAATCGCAGCATGCATCGTTCGATGAACATGAATCGGCACTTTAATTGACGGATCCTCAGCAACTGCCTGGATAGCGGCAAACCCGCAGGTCAGAACATCGATCATAATCTCGCTCGCTCCGAGTTCCTGTGCTCTCTCGGCAACCTCAACAATCTTGTCGCCTCGCGTTGAGATATTTATGGCATGGATCATCACGTGACCACTCTCGCTCTTAACTCTATCAAGTGCTTCTGCGATCGCGACGACGCGATCTTCGAGCGGGCAGAATTTTTGATTGACAAGTGTCTCATCATCTTTGCTGTTTGTGAGCCCGCCCATGCCGGCCTCATAAACATACATGGCCATTTCTTTGGGTGACAGCCCTATTTTCGGTTTGACAATCGTTCCTACCAGCGGTTTTTCAGGTCTTTTTAGTATCTTCCTCATCCCTTCTACACCAAATTTTGGACCTTTGAATTCCTTGACCATTGTGGCTGGAAATTGGACATCTTCAAGGCGGACTCCCCTGAGCGCCCCCAATCCAAAGAGATTTCCAGCAATGACACTCAATATCTGTGGCACACCTCCGATATCGAGACTGAAATCCTCGACTGGGAATGCGATTGTTACAAGTCTTCCCTTGATATCGATGACTTTTCCACTCAACCTCTGGAAAACGTCATCTTTCAGTGTGCTGATCGAAGTCCAAGTCCCCGTTGATTGTTCAGTTGCAATGGCTACAGCTGCAGTCTTTATCGGTAGATCTGTCTTGACCTTGTAAACGCAGATGACGTGGCTGTCCGGATCAACGCTCTCTCCAAGATGCAAATACTTCTCAGAATATTCCATTACACTCACCACCCTTCTCGAACATGAATTCCTCTCCCAGCTCCCTGACGATGATCTCATATGCAGCATAGGGTGAGATCAGTCCGATCTCGGTGACGATTGAGTCGATGTATTCTGGAGGGGTTGCATCGAAGACTGGATTGAGTACTTTGACATTCTCAGGGATTTCGTCCCGATTGACAATTTCGCCGGCATCCCTTTCTTCGATCTCAACGAGTTCACCCAACAGCGTGCGCGGAGAAAACTTGTATGTCTCAGCGCAGACAACGAAGGGTACTCTCGCTTCCTCGGCAATCAATGCAATCTGGGATGTGCCAATCTTGTTGATCACAGCACCATTTGAAGCAACCGTGTCCGCGCCGACAATCACGAGATCAACCTTCTTCATTGCCCATCTCACCGCGCTGTCGATGATGAGCGTTGTGGGAATTTGGTGTTCAGCAAGTTCTCTGACAGTCAATAATCCCTGCCTCCACGGCCTTGATTCAGTAGCGATCACCTCCACTTTCTTCCCCTGTGCATATGCGGTCTTGATGACGCTCAGGGCCGCCTTGCTGTTGCAGTGTGTGAGAATACAATCGCCCGAATTAATTCTCCTCGCTCCAATCTCGCCTATTATCCTGACGGCTTCCTTTGATTTTGTAATGAAGTTATCGGCATTTTTTACAATCAGCGATTTCAACTCGTCGACGGAATCAAAGTTCTTCATATTTTTCACAACAGCGTGAACAGCATTCCAAAGAGAAACTGCGGTCGGCCTCGTTGACAACAATGTTTCTTTTCCTTTTTGAATAAGTGATCGGAACTGTTCAACATCATTCCCGTTATAAGAAATGGCGAGGTCCCTCAAGGCTTGTGCGGCTGTTCTTGCGATCTCACCAGCACCGCGAATTTTCATACTTCTAATCAATTCCGCGATTTTCTCGATGTCCATCAGTGGATCGATGATCCAAGCCAGTATTTAGTCTTATTCATCGTTGCGACAATCAATTCATGTGCTCACACGACCGACGCTCTGAAAGAAAAATTGTTTGGAATATGTCCAGACAATTCCCTTGCTAAATTCCAAGAGCTCTTTCTAGATCGTTGAGAGTGAGTGTGTTAGCTACATTCCCCCTCTCAAGCCATCCTCTCTTGGCGGTCGCTACGCCGAAAATCATATAATTAAGTTGATCAAGGCTGTGCGCATCAGTACCGATTGCCATCATGACGCCACTCTCCTTCGCCCATTTTGCATTCACGTCATTGAGATCAAGTCGCTCAGGCAGGGCATTGATCTCGAGCCATACTCCTTTCCCTCTCGCCTCGTCGATGATCCTTTCCAGATCAACTTCATATGGATCGCGTTGCTCTATGACACGCCCCGTCGGATGGGCCAGAATTGTCACATGATCGTTCGCCATCGCACTGATGATTCTTTCCGTCATTTCCTTCCTGCTCATCCTAAAACCAGAGTGGACGGCAGCAACGACAATGTCGAGATCCCTCAGGATCGAATCTGGGTAATCAAGTCTTCCGTCGCCCAAAATTTCCACTTCTGCCCCAGTAAGGACGCGGAATCCATCGATTTTCTCATTGATCTTTCTCGCTGTTTCAATACTCTTAACGAGATCCTCCTCACTCAGTCCGCCGGCCACTTTGAGCGTTTCGGAGTGATCCGTGATCGCAACGTATTCATAGCCACGCCGCTTACATTCTTCAGCGATCTCTTCAATCGATGCGCTCCCATCACTCAGATTTGTGTGAACGTGAAAATCGCCACGGATGTGATTTATTTCGATGAGATGCGGTAGCTGATGATTCGCAGCCGCCTGGATTTCGCCCCTGTTTTCCCTCAATTCCGGTGGAATGTAATCGAGTCCGAGAATGCCGTAAACCTCCTCCTCGGTCTTACCGGCGATTTTTTCGCCCGTGTCTTTCATGAAAACGCCGTACTCGTTAATTTTGTATCCCTTTTCAATTGCTAGCCTTCTCAGCTCAATATTATGCTCTTTGGACCCAGTGAAATATTGCAGAGCAGCTCCGTAACTATCGGTGCTGACGACCCTGATATCAACCTGAACGCCATCCTTTAACCTGACGCTACCCCTCGTATCACCCCTTGCAAGAACCTCTTCGACTTCTGGGTTCGAAACGAAAACATCCATAACCATTGAGGGATTGTCGCTTCCAACAAGGATGTCGATATCACCGATCGTTTCTTTCATCCGTCTGAGGCTTCCCGCAACGCTTACTGTCCTTAGTTTCGTGACTGAAGCGATGTATTGTTCGATTTTCTTACCATAATAATACGCATAGCCGAGCAGCATGCGACCGCTGCGCTGCTCGATGATTCTTATCCCTTTCAGGATATTTTCTTCAGATTTTTCACCAAATCCTTTCAACCTCCGTATCCGATGTTCCTCAGCGGCCTTCTTCAGCTCGTGGAGATCTGTGATTTTCAATTCTTTATACAATCGCATCGCAGTTTTCGGACCTATCTCTGGTATTTCCATTAATTGAAGCAATCCTGCTGGGAGTTCCTCTCTTAGCTGTTTGAGATAATTGAGTTCCCCTGTCTCGATGATCTCCCTGATTTTCTTCGCAATTGCCTTCCCGACGCCGGGTATTTCCTCGAGCTTGTTTTCTTTGTAATAGTCTGTAATGTCCTTTCCAAGCGTTTCAATGCTTCTTGCCGCCCTCCTATAAGCACGAGGTTTGAATTCGACGCCTTTGAGTTCAAGTAAATCGGCAATCTCATACAGAATCGCCGCGATCTTTGCGTTGCTCATCCTACCTCTGATGAAAGAGTAGTGCGCACGAGGAAATTAATTTGTCTCTAATGCCGGAAAACTCTGATTCCTGTGAAGACCATTGCCATTCCGTGTTCATCTGCTGCCTTAATGACTTCGTCATCTCTGACAGATCCGCCAGGCTGGATGATGGCGGTGACACCGGCTTTCGCCGCCTCATCTACACCATCCCGGAATGGGAAGAAAGCATCAGATGCCATAACGCTCCCCTTTGCTTCTTCCTTTGCCTTGAAGGCAGCAATCATCGATGAATCAACCCTGCTCATCTGACCAGCGCCAATACCGACAACCCTTTCATCCTTCGCAAGGACAATGGCATTCGACCAAACATGCTTGACGACTTTCCATGCAAACAGCATTGACTTGATTTCAAATTCTGTGGGCTTTCTCTTCGTCACAACCTTGAGGTCCTCGGGCTTAAGCTTGACGTAGTCATAAGTTTGGGCGAGCAATCCGCCTTTAACTTTCTTCATTCTCAATTCTGGTCTCTCATCAGGGGTGATTGGTGCATTCGTTCTTAGGATCCGTATGTTCTTCTTCTTTTCTAAAATCGAAAGCGCTCCTGGCGTATATGACGGCGCGATCACCGCCTCGACAAAATGTTTACTGATTTCCTCCGCTGTCGCCTCGTCGACTTCTCTGTTGATGCCGATGACACAACCGAACGCCGCCACGGGATCTACATTGTACGCGGTCACGAACGCGTCGTGAATGTTATCTGCGCTCGCGATCCCGCATGGGTTTGTGTGCTTCAAGACCGCTACCGTCGGCCTGTCGAAATCTCTCAAAATGTCTAGCGCCGCTTCGAGATCAAGAATGTTGTTATACGAGAGCTCTTTTCCATGGAGCTTTTCAGCCCGCGAAATGCAGACACCAGTCGCAAATGGATCGACATAGAAAGCGGCGGATTGATTCGGATTCTCGCCGTAACGAAGATCGAGGGCTTTCTCAAATCCGAGCACGAGAGTGTCTGGGAATACTTCCTGCCCGAATTCGCGTCCGAAATAATTTGAAATCATCGCATCGTAAACAGCGGTCGTTCTGAACGCCTCGACCATCAGGGCCCTGAGAGTTTCCTTGCTTATCGCACCATCCGTTTTCCGCATTTCCTCAAGAATATAACCGTACCTTCTCGGATTCGTGACAACGGCTACGGAATCAAAATTCTTCGCTGCAGCTCTGATCATGCTTGGGCCGCCAATATCGATATTCTCAACGATCTCGTCGATTGTTGACCCAGGTTTTAGAACAGTCTCCTTAAATGGATAGAGGTTAACAACAACCATGTCAATCTTCTTGATCCCCTTTTCTTCGAGCTGTTTCATGTGTTCTGGCTCATCCCTTCGTGCGAGAATACCCGCGTGGATGAAAGGATGAAGTGTTTTGACTCTCCCGTCAAGCATTTCGGGGAACCCCGTCACTTCAGAGATTTCGATCACATTGATACCGTTCTCTTTCAAAAGACGAGCGGTGCCGCCAGTCGAAATGATTTCGACGTCGAATTCCTTGAGTCCTCTCGCAAATTCCACGATTCCACTTTTATTTGAAACGCTGATCAGTGCTCTCTCAACTCTCATCAAATGATCTCCTCCGGCATAGTTTCAGGCATTTCGTTCTCATCAAATGCCGGGAGTATATGACATACGTGATGATAAATACAATCGTAAGCCCTGCCGAATGATATCGAGATTTTTTATTATCAACAAACAAGAAGGTAATACTTCGGAATTTACTATTCAATGATTTTTCGAATTTTCAAAAGAATTTAAATCGTAAGCAGCAGTTTTCTCATCGGGCAGTACTATGATCATCATCGGTGAGAAGATTAACGGACTTTTTGCATCTGTGGCAAAGGCGATTGATCGTCGCGATGCGAGCTACATTCAAGATCTCGCGTTATCGCAGGTCAAGCATGGTGCACACATTCTTGACATCAATACGGGACCTGGAAGGGAAGACGCACCAGCCATCATGGAATGGCTCGTGAAAACCGTTCAAGAGGTTGTCGATGTGCCGCTCAGTATCGACACGCCTGGCCCGAAGACGATGGAAGCAGGTCTAAAGGTTTGCAAGAACAAGCCGATTATGAACTCGACTACGGCGGAGCGCAAGCGTATGGAGAAATTCTTCCCTCTGTGTAAGGAATACGATGCGGAGATCATCTGTCTCACACTCGATGAGCGAGGAATTCCCAACGATGCGCAATCGCGCGCTGAGATGGCGATGCTCATGATGACCACCGCGATGGAATATGATATCATGCCTGAGAAAATATACCTCGATCCGCTCATTTTGCCAGTCGGCGCAGCACAGGATCAGTGTAAGAAGGTCATCGAAGCAATTCGAATTTTCCAGACATTAAATGAGCCTCCACCGCGGACTGTTGTTGGTCTGAGTAATGTTTCAAACCTGACAAAGGAGCGTAGCCTCCTGAACAGAACCTACCTCGCCATGCTTATGGGCGCCGGTTTGACTGCGGCGATATGCGATCCTTTGGACGAGGAACTCATGAAGATCGTTAAAGCAGGGGAAATTCTATTGAATCAGCGGCTGTATTGTGACGACTTCCTCAGGGCTTGAGTAATTGCATCAATCAAACGGTCAGGGGGTTCACCCCGTAAAGAAATTTGCAGATAGTGGGAACCAGCGGCTGTTATCACTCAACAAAAGACTCTAGAAGTTGGTAGCGCCTGAGTGGCTGCTTGTTCCCGAATTATGTCTGGAATTAAGAAGTAGAAGTTTGCTCCGCTGAAGGGTATTAAATTTTCTCTGACTTCTAACTCAGAGAAGATTCTAATTTTTCGATTAGACCGAAGGTCGTGGATATAGCCCAGCCTGCTTGACGATTTCAGGTACGATCTCTTCCCAAGCGATTGCCATAATATGGACGCCGTGAACCCCCTTAACCGTTTTCAGATACTCGATTTGTTCGATGCAAATCTTGACACCTTCGGCTTTGGGGTCCTTCGCCTTTCTCATTCGATCGATGATGCTATCGGGAACGATCATCCCTGAGACCTTATTTTTCATATATCTTGCCGCACCTACCGATTTGAGGGGGATGACGCCCGCGAGAATATGCACTTTCTTGTCCAGTCCCCTTTCCCTGACTCCTTCCATCCATTTCTCGAACCGCTCCATGTCGTAGATAGCCTGCGTTTGGATGAAATCAGCACCAGCATTGACTTTCTTGGCGAGCCTTGTAACTCTGAATTCGAATGGATCGGCAAACGGGTTTTCGGCAGCGCCGAGAAAGACTTTCGGAGCTTCTTCGAGCTCCTCTCCTCCGCAGATTTTCTTTTCGTCCCGCATCTTCTTGAAAATCAAGAGTTCTTGGATTGAATCAATGTCATACACGTTTTTCGCCCCTTTCTCGTTGCCAAAGGTCTGATGATCGCCCGTCAAGCACAATACATTCTTGATTCCAAGCGCAGAAGCGCCGAGGAGATCAGACTGCAACGCGATTCTATTTCTGTCACGGCAGGTCATCTGCATGACTGGTTCGACCCCTTCCTGAAGGCATATCACGGCTGATGCAAGGCTCGAAAGACGCACGATCGCCGTCTGATTATCTGTCAGATTGAATGCATCCGCATAGCCCTTGAGCATGCGAGCGTGATGTCTCACACTCTCGGGATTTGCAGATTTCGGAGGACCGATTTCCACCGTCACCGCGAAGTGTCCAGCCTCAAGAACCTTCTCGAGATTGCTTCCTGCCTTCATTCCAGGCCCCCCTTTGCCGCCTTCTCTTCAGCTGTCAGAATCGCCTCCTGTTTAACGATTCTTCGCGGCCCACCACTGTGACTCGTAATCCAGTTCTTCGGCGGAATGATCTGCTCCATCAGTTCCAGCTTTCCGAGTCTTTTCAAACTGTGATAAATCTGATCCCAGGCACATGGTGTCGTCTCTGGATTGACCTCGCACCGGCCATTTTGTGATCCACCGCACGGCCCGTTGAGGAGACTCTTTGAACATCTCGCAATAGGACAGATGCCACCAGTTAAATGAAGCACACAGTCTCCGCATCCTGCACATTTTTCGCGCCATATCCCTTGTTCCTCGGGAGCACCCATGTTCGAAGTGTTAAGACCCGGAACCACCCTGATATCTGGGTAAATCTCCTGCATCACTTGAGCGCCAACCCCGCATGCCATCGATAAGATGGCATCCTTCCCCTCAACGATTTTCTTGATCTCCTTGACCCATTCCTTTTCACATTGCCGCTCTACGGTAATTTCATCAACTTCCCAAAGATGATCGTGCATGTCAGAATAGAGTCTCAGCGATTCCGCAATGATGCCAACTTCTTTCTCTCCACCGGCAAGGCAGATCGCGACGCAGGATCTACAGCCAGCGACGAGTATTTTCCTATGGCCTTCTAAATTCTTGATGATCTCTTTCAGGGGTTTCTGTTCAGCGATAATCATGCGGTCACCTTCTTCAACGGACTTGGGCCGATTTTTTCAACCCTCGAGACCATCTCATCAACAATCTCTTTGAATTTCCATGCCATGTTTGAAGCAACATTGAACATTTCGACTCTTTCTCCCCCGATTCCGATTTCCGATAGAATTCTTTTTGTGTATTCGACTCTCTTCTTTGCCTCTATATTTCCATATTCATAATTGCAGTTCCCCTCAAGGCATCCAGCGACGAAAACTGCGTCCGCACCTTCTCTGAAAGCTCTGAGAATGTGCAGCACATCGACCCTCCCAGAGCACGGTAATCTGATGATCATCACATCAGGTGAGTATTCCATATGATTCAATCCAGCGAGATCGGCTGATGCGTATCCACAGTAATTGCAACAGAATCCGACGATCCTCATTCGCACGCTCATTTCAGAACCCCCTGATGACGGATCTGACTTGTGCGGTCAGTTGAGCATCAGAATAGAAATACATCTCGATCGCCCTGCTTGGGCAAATGCCAACACAAATCCCACAACCTCGGCATTTTTCCAGTTCAATTTCGGCTTTGCCAGCTTCCCCGATGAACGGGGCTTCATATGGGCAACTTCTCACGCAGGTCAGGCAGGCGGAACATTTTTCAGGGTTAACTTCGGCGACTGCCCCGCCAATTTCAATATAATTGGATTTGACAAGCGCTGCGGCACGCGACGCAGCGGTATGGGCGTCAAGCAAAAATTCTAAGGCAGGGGCGTACTCGGTAGCGCTACCGCAGAGAAAAATACCTTCCCGGATGGTTGCAGCTGGTTTCAGCTTGACCTGTGTTTTCCTGAAAAAACCATCTCCTGTCAGTGGAATTCTCAGAACGCGAGCAATCGCTGTAGTTCCAACTGGTATTTTGGGAACGTCGCCGACCACAATATCAGCCGGAATTCTTAGCGTCAAACCAGAACTGGCATCATCAACGAGAACATCGAGTCCTTCATTCTTCTCGACTCGCACTTCCGTTTCAGTCCGGATCACTCTGATATTTTGTTCCTGAGCCCTCTTGAAGGTGAGTTCATGCAATCCATAGGTGCGCACATCTCTGCAGATGATGGTGATTTCTGATTTCGGATTGAGCTGCCTAATGCGGATTGCCATTTCGAAGACGTCTGTATCTCTGTTGATCCTACAAAAGCTAGAGTTCTCGTTCCGTGTTAAGAGGATCACAATTCTGCGCTGATTATCAGTCTTTGCCGTCTCGCTCTTTTCTAGAAGTGACAGCGGAATCATTCCCTTTTCTTTGAAAATCGCATCCGAATTCTCCTCTGGGATGGAGTCCACAGCCAGAACGACAGCGCCGCATTCGATGTCAATTTCCTCGGTTCCGATCGAAACGAGTGCACGGAATCGACCAGCATGCCCAGAAAAATCGACGATCTCCACATTCGTGAAAATCTTCACGAAAGGATTCGATTTGAGTCGTTGCAATCGTGCTTGCATGCTCTCGATGAGATCTCCGTCACAGATCATCCCAGATTTCTCGAGATTAAATGCAGTTTCCGGGTTGACAATTGTCACCTCTATGCCTTCTTCTACGATCTTTGTGGCTGCTTCAATGGCAGTGATGCCATTTCCAATGACGAGGACTCTTTGATTGGCAACTGGTATTCTGTCGTATGGTGATGGGATAAGAAGTCTGCATTTTGCAATCGCTGCGGTCACAAGCGCCTTCGCTTTCGGCAACGCATCTTCCTTTCGATGAACGAAGGCACACTGCTCCCTGATGTTGGCGATCTCAAACATAAATGGATTGATGCCAACTTCAATTGCAAGATCCCGGAAAATCAACTCGTGTGTTTTCGGAGAACATCCCCCGATGACAAACCTTCCCGCTCCACATTCTTTTAAAATTCTCTTGATTTCTTCTTTCCCCTTCGATGAGCACGCAAAATCAAGCGCATACGCGACCGTCTTATCATCCTGGCCGGAAATTTCTTTTGCGATTGAATCAACATCGATCTTTTCGCTGATCGCGCCACCGCACCGACAGAGGAATACTATGATCTTGTCATCCACTTCGATCTGGTCTTTGACCCGAAAATCACGATGAGGTCTCGAAGATCGTGTCGCGGTGACGAGCGTGACCATCTCGTCTCCTTTGCCAAATGAGACCTTTCCACTCATTTCGATCCCCCGATGAAGGCTGCAACACGGTTAGCAGCAGCGATACCTTCCATGAAGCTCTCTTCAATGTCCTTTGGTCCTGTACAGCAGCCAGCAGCGAAAATCCCCTTATGTGCATCTTCGGAAGATATAAATCCCGATGGCGACACTTCGATCCCAAGGATCGTTGAGAGCTTCTGGGCGTCAGAGGGTGGCATAATTCCGATGGAAAGCATTACGAGGTCGAATTCTTCCTCCTCGATCTTGTTCTCCGCAAGTGTCACATATCTCACCACCGGTTTTCCATTTTCGGATTCTATTATCTCAGCTGGTCTAGACCTCACAATCTTAACACCTTGATTCTTCCTCGTCCACTCGAGGAGCTCATTGTCGACCGAATCGTATGGCCTCCAGTCCATGAAGAAGAATGAGATCTCCGTCTCAGGATATTTCAATTTTATAAGTTGAGCAATTTTGAGTGAATACTTGCAGCAGACTTTGGAGCAATAAGCGACCCCCATTCTCTCATCGCGCGAACCAACGCACTGGATAATTCCGATTTTCTTGCAAATAACGCCAGTGGAGGGTGCGATCAGTTTGCCAGAATCACTCAGCATTTTCTCTATTTCGAGTGAAGTGAGCACATCCTTTATCTGGCCGTATCTGAGTCTCCGGTCTTTAGATGCTTCGAATGGTTCGAAGCCGTTTGCAACGATGATCGCAGCGACGTTGAGGTATTTTCTTGACGCTTTCGCCTTGAAATCGATTGCGCCAGTTGGACAAATTTCCGAGCACTTTTCACACGATTCTCCTTTCATTCTTATACATTTTTCTTCATCGATCCAGTATGTCATTGGAACGCTTCTGTTGAATCGGGGTTTGATCGCGCTGCCTTCAACTGGACATACGCTCCCACATTTCCCACATGCAGTGCATGCATCTTCTCTGACAAGTTGCGGTTTTCTGATTACGGTAACCCTGTATGAGCCGGGTTTCCCGCTTACCTTTATAACCTCTGAATTGGTGAAAACGCGAATGTATTTTGACTGAGCAACTTCGTACAACCGATCAAGAGAAAGGCAGACGTCACATTTAACGCACTGGATCTCGCCCTTACAGCAGAGTTCCGAGACCCTTCCACCAATACTCGAATCCTTTTCGACGATCGTGACAAAAATACCACGTTGCGCGAGACTGATTGCAGATGCGATGCCCGCCGTTCCCCCGCCTATTACAAGCGCTTGAACCAAATTCTCACCCCGTACTCCTCCATCGACAAAGAATCACAATGACATGAACTCGCTAGCATATAGCCACTTACAATACAATTGTTTGAGGTCTGGAATGTGACCATGAAGATCACTGTGTTCCGAGATTTCATGAAAAGTATATATAAATTGAGAAATGTGGAAACCAGGAAAGAAAAGAGTATCGACATCCAGAAGATCAAAGAAAAAAAGTTGATGGTGTTTGAAAACGGAACGAACATTATTTTGATTTGATCTATGAAATTATTCACAACCTTCTTCGGAAAGTTGTCCTTTTCGAGTGAAAATCGTTTGGCAAGTCGAACTTCTCGAATTACCACGCGAAAGTGATTTGACTGAAATTCATTGGATGCCTTTTAAGCTCGAATAATGAATAGAATCTATTGGAAATAGTGAATTTTAAAAATCGAGATAACAATTATTTCTTGCTTTACCATATCATGACTATGGGCTGCGCGACGATCACGATCGATGTTGACCGGGATGTTAATCTTCCAGAGCATGGAAGAATCGAGGGCATCTCACGGGCCAGAGATGGCGATAAAGCTCCAAGATTCGAATCGGCTGCGAAAGGACTCAAGTTAATCGTATCGGTGCTCAATGATCTGGGAATAAAAGGAACCTTTTTTATTGAGGCCGAGACCGCCAAGAAGATCGCCGAGAGGATGAATATCAAGGAACTTTTGAAGCCCCACGAAATCGCGTGTCATGGATATAGACACGAGGATCTCACAGGTGAACAGAGTGGGATTAAACTGTCGGATGAACAAGTAAGCTCGATTTTGGACGATAGCGTGGCGACAATCAAGGAAGTGTTCAACAGAAAGCCAGTGGGTTTCCGCGCACCATACCTGCATATCGATAACAGAATCCTAGCAGCGCTCGCGCAGAAAGGATTCATGTACGATTCATCGATCATCAAACGTCTTGATCGCGGCGAGATTTATCCGTATCGAATTTATGGCGCTTTGATAGAGGCACCGATCGCCTCAGGCGTCGATCGTGCGGGAAAGAAGATCGTCTCCTATCTCTGGCCGTTGCATGAAGGACAGAGGAAAGTGTCTGATTACGAGCATTTCATCTCCCGGTTTTCAGCCGGGCTCTTCATTCTGGCGACCCACAGCTGGCATCTCATCGAAAGCTATGATTCCGGATTGTTGCCTGAGGAAAAAATTGCAGAAAACGTTTCTTGGCTTCGTTCTATATTAAAGACAGCAATCGATCTTGGTATCGAGTTCTGCACAGTTGAGGAGTATCTTCTTGGGAAAGCGGGCGATTGATCAAGATGAAACGGGATTATCCATGTCTCGAGAAAATCACTTATGAAGAGGCACTTCAAAGAGCGTGGAACAACCTTCTTAAAAGAAACCCAGTCGAATTGGCTGAATTCTCACTTAGCAGAATTTTCGATAGCGTCATTACCGTTCGATTTTTTACGAAGGAGTGTACCGTTGATCTGCACAGGAAAATTATCAAACAGGATCAACAACCACTCGAACCGTTTCACTCAATTCTAATTCTTCATTATTTATGTGGATGTTCTGATCTTTATCCGACAGGAGAGATGATCACTTTCAGAGAAATACCTGGAGGAGATTTCTACTATGCTGCCTTCAAGTCAAGGGCGATCGATCCGCTTATAATGAAATTTGGCAGGAAGCCAGAGACGCTTTTCACTGCTGCCGAGAGAATTGGCGCAAAGAAAATCGATATGGGGAGCGCGAGCGTGAGGGTTGATGTATTTGCCAAACTTCCAGTCATTGTTGTTGTCTGGGAAGGTGATGAGGAAATACCCAGTTCGGCAAATATTCTGTTTGATAGGATTGCAGCGTCAATTTTCCCAACGGAAGATTTGGCAGTGATAGGCTCTCTCGTGTCTTCAAAGCTCACGAAGGCCGTCTGAATTTAGGATTTTCATTAATATCGAGATGAATAATAGATTCTGAACAGATTCTTGAATTCTTATTCATCTTTTTTTTAAAAAAAGGAAGGGGTAGGTCCAGCCGTGCCGGACACAATTATTGATTTTTTCAGAAGAGACCTTTGACTTTGCCCTTTTCGTCGATATCAATATCCATGAATGCAGGTCTGCTCGCTAGGCCAGGCATTGTGCTCATCTTCCCTACGAGCGGATAAATGAAGCCAGCACCGACACTCGCCCTGACCTCCCTGATCGGCAAGACGAATCCCTTTGGCACGCCCTTCAGATCGGGATCATGGCTCAAGCTCAAGTGTGTCTTCGCCATGCAGATCGGAAGCTTTCCGTAACCCGCGTCTTCGAACGCCTTGATCTGTTTCTCAGCGAGTGGTGTGTATGTAACTCCATCGGCCCCATAGATGTTCTTGGCGATGCACTCGATCTTTTCCTTGATCGACCACTCGAGCGGGTAGAGGAACCTGAATTTCGATGGCTTCTTGCAAGCCTCGACGACCAATTCGGCCAATTTTCTTGCTCCTTTTCCGCCTTCTGCCCAGTGTGTGCACTTCGCCGCGTCCTCCGCTCCTGCCTGGATCGCGTACTTGCGGATAAGTTCAATCTCTGCATCGGTGTCTGTCTCGAATGCGTTAATGGCCACAACGACGGGAATTCCAAACAGCTTGGCATTTTTGATGTGGACGCCAAGGTTTCCGAGTCCCTTCTCTAGCAGATCGAGATCCTCTGTCGTGTACGCTTTGTCGAGCGGTAGGCCGGGCTTGACCTTCGGGCCACCTCCGTGCATTTTAAGGGCTCTTACCGTTGCAACGATCACAACGCAATTCGGAATCAACCCGCTGTACCTGCATTTGATGTCGAAGAATTTCTCCATCCCAATGTCAGCACCAAATCCGCTCTCAGTGACGACATAATCTGCACACTTAAGGGCGATCTGGTCAGCGACGATGCTGCTGTTGCCGTGAGCGATGTTTGCGAATGGACCAGCATGAACGAATGCTGGCTGCCCTTCCAGCGTCTGCATAAGGTTCGGCATGAGCGCATCTTTGAGGAGAACAGTCGCCGCACCAGCGACCTTAAGTCTTTCAAGCGTGACTGGCCGCCCCTTCTTATCCATTGCAACGACAACACGTCCTATCCGTTCCCTCATATCCTTTAGTCCAGTCGTTAATGCAAGTATTGCCATCAGCTCGCTTGCGACGCTGATGTCGTAACCTGTCTTCCTCGGAAAAACAGGACTCGGCGTACCATCTTCCTTCTTCGCATCGTTGAGACCGATCTGAATTTCTCTAAGGCTTCGGTCGCAGACATCGACAACGCGGTTCCACATGATCGTCTCGGGATCAATATCGATTCGCTCGAGTCCGCGCTTCTGTAATTGTTCATCCGTCAACACGCTCTCATGGTACATCCTGCTGTCAATCGCTGCGGCAATGAGGTTATGTGCAACCGAGATTGCGTGGATGTCGCCGGTGAGGTGGAGGTTGAAGTTTTCCATCGGAACAATCTGGCTGTAACCTCCCCCAGCTGCGCCCCCCTTAATGTTAAAGGTCGGCCCCATGCTCGGTTGCCGAATACATGCAACGGCCTTCTTCTTGAGCTCAGATCCAAGGGCCTGCACCAGTCCGATTGTTGTTGTGGTTTTCCCCTCTCCTAATGGAGTAGGTGTTATTGCTGTAACATCTATGTACATTCCTTGCGGCCTGTCAGCGAATTTCTCCCGCACGTCCAGGTGAACCTTCGCTACGTACTTGCCATACAATTCCAAATCATCTGGAGTAAGGTCGATCTTTGCTGCAATGTCGAGAATCGGCTCTAAAGTTGCCTCTTGGGCTATTTCCAAATCACTTTTCATGTAAAACTTCCTCCTGATCGCATTTATTTAAGTCTTGAATTTAGAGGGAAATACCGAAGAAAATATAAAACAATTCCTGAAACAAAACGAAGAATTATCAATCGGGACATCAGCTCTTCGGCAT
The DNA here is from genome assembly GCA_014361295.1 of Methanomassiliicoccales archaeon. Classification (NCBI taxonomy): domain Archaea; kingdom Methanobacteriati; phylum Thermoplasmatota; class Thermoplasmata; order Methanomassiliicoccales; species Methanomassiliicoccales archaeon. The sequence continues at coordinate 1,481,396 of JACIVX010000001.1, forward strand.
CATTCTCCAGTGAACCCTTTTCATGCCAACAAAGAATTAAATAAGCTGCCACCGTTATGGCACAGAACAAGGTGGTGACGATGGTTGCCCGGCTGATTGATGGTAATGAAATCGCCGCACAGATCCGCGAGGAACTGAAGGCGAAAATCGCTGACCTTAAGTCAAAAGGTGTCACTCCTGGGCTTGCTGTTATTCTCGTGGGAGAGGATCCAGCTTCTCAGGTCTACGTGAGAATGAAGGGAAAGGCATGTGAAGAGCTCGGACTTTATTCTGAGACGATCAGGCTTCCTGCCAATTATCCTGAGGAAGCACTCCTCAAACTCATCGACGATTTGAACGCAAATCCGAAGATTCATGGAATCCTTGTCCAGTTGCCCCTTCCCGATCATATCAATGAGACAAAGGTTCTCAACCGCATCGATCCCGAGAAGGATGTCGACGGGTTTCACCCTGTCAATGTTGGACGAATGCTGATCGGCGATCCCGGATTCCTACCATGTACGCCTCATGGAATTCAGGAACTTTTGATAAGGAGTGGAAATAGTCCTGAGGGGAAACATGTTGTGGTCGTTGGAAGAAGCAATATCGTTGGGAAACCTGTTGCCGCGATACTGATGCAGAAGAAGAAGGGCGCGAATGCAACCGTGACAGTTTGTCACTCGAAGACAAAGGATCTTCCTTCGGTGACGAGGATGGGAGATATCCTCATTGCGGCTATGGGTGTCCCAGAGTTCATCAAGGCGGATATGGTTAAAGAGGGGGCCGTCGTCATCGATGTCGGTGTCAACAGGGTTGAAGATCCAAGTTCAAAGAAAGGGTATAAATTAGTGGGTGACGTCGATTTTGAGGCAGTGAAGCAAAAGGCATCAGCCATTACACCGGTGCCTGGCGGCGTAGGCCCGATGACGATCGTCATGTTGATGAAAAACACCGTTTTGTCCGCAGAGAAGGCGTTGGCCCGAAAGTAAGTGGGTCGATCGGGAGGGGATATCGACGACAAACAGACCATGTGATATTGTAGATCTAGCAGGTAAGGCTGGCGTGTACAAATCGAAGCTTTCGCCTGGTAATCTGCTTCTTCGCGGATTTATGGCTGGTCTTTATATCGCCGTCGGTGCTGCTCTCGCCACTGTTTGCTCAACTGGCGTTGCGAATTATCTAGGTGCGGGAATTGGAAAACTAGTCGCCGGCGCTGTCTTCCCTGTGGGTCTCATCGCCATTGTATTGACGGGTATGGAGCTCTTCACCGGCGATGCCATGCTTGTGCCGATGGCAGCGATGATGAAACTTGTCACATGGAAGCGGGTTTTTTATGTATGGACCTTCGTTTATATAGGCAACTTCATTGGATCGTTGTTTTGGGCATTCCTCATGGCGGTGGGGCCACTGCAGACTGGTGACATTTCTGCCGTTTCCGGCAACGCCGTTTCCGACAGCGGCTTCTACCTCAATGCATTTGGCGTTAACGCGATCAACATCGCCGCGGCGAAAACGCTCACCTACAAAGCTGCTGGTGGACTGATGGGAATGACATCGGTATTCATGAATGCGATCGCATGCAATCTCCTCGTCAATGTCGCAATTCTGCTCGCTTTATCATCGAAGGAGATGATTGGCAAATTCTTCGGGATATGGTTCCCGATCATGGCTTTCGTTGCGAGCGGATTTGAGCACTGCGTTGCCAACATGTATTTCATTCCTGCTGGCATGATGGCGCTTGCGATGCATCCCGAGTATTCGCTGCCGGCGAACACACTGCTAGCGCATTACGGCGGAATTACGGTCAGCGATTTCCTTATCTGGAATTTGATACCGGCGACGATCGGCAACATTATCGGTGGATTCCTTTTCGTTGGCGTTGTGTACTTCTATGCCTTCCGAAGTGAACTGCCAACAGTCTGCACATCCGAGGTTCCTGGCGCTCAAGCGAGGAAAGAGGAAATGAAATAAATGACAAGCGTATCGAAATTGGCACGCGTTGTTGTCGCCTTTTGGGCGGCACTGGTCCTCTGGGTCTTTATCGTGACCCAGGACCTGACAATTCTTTTTCTCGGTCTTTTCATGGTCATCATTCTTTACGCGATTCCCCTGATGATGGGAAAAATGAATCGCTCGGCATTTCAAAAACTGGCAGAAGAATATCGAGGAAAGGCGATTAAGAAAAAGATTCGCGAGCTCTCGCCGTCCGACGTTGGAAACGCGATCACCACTGAAGGGTCGATCGAGCGTCGAAGTTTACTCTGGCTTTCGAGACCAAGATATCTGATTTCGGATGGCGGCAGCAGTGTAACTGCAATGGCTCTTTTCTCCCCTCTCGATGAAATCAAAATCGGGGATCGTGTCAGAATTCTTGGCACCGTTTCAAGAAGTCTGATAAAACCTGGTGAAATCATGATTACTGTTTTTGAAATCGAGAAAATCAATTGATCATTCTGATGCGAATTGCCTCACATCTCTGGCGTGAATCGACGTTTCATTTTTTCCTTTCATAGGAAAAAACTTAAACGATCATATCGGATTCATCATCCGAAATGCTAAGGGAATGCAAATCTCACGGTTACTTCAGGGGCGAAGCCTGCCCGATTTGCGGTGATAAGGGTCGATTCCTGATGAATGAAAAGGAGTTGGATCAGATCGGAAGAACGATGGCAGGCGTTCTCCGTCATTTTCCGGAAAAGTTTGGACTCAAAATGGACCCTCAAGGATTTGTCAGTCTCAAGGATTTTGTCAATGCGCTGAGGACGCATCAAAGAAGATATCACTGGATTCGCCCGTATCACATTATTGCGATTATAGAAACAGATCCAAAAGGTCGTTACGAGGTCAGCAATGACATGATCCGCGCAACATACGGTCATACGATTGAGCTCGATTTGAAACTACCAACGGATAATACACCTGACAAACTTTATTATCCAACGACACCAGAAGAGGCCGACATAATTTTGGAGACAGGGTTGAAGCCGTCGGATCGAAAACTTGTTCATTTGTCAAGAACATACAAGGACGCGGTCGTTGCTGGCTCTGTGAGAACCGAATCGCCTGTTATACTCGAAGTCGATGCGAAAAAAGCGGTTGAGGATGGGATCGTAATACAGAGGGCGGGGAAAACGGTTTTCTTGGTGGAAGAAGTACCAGCCTGCTATTTGAAGCGTGCTGAAGCAACGGAAGAAGCGAAAGAATAATCGAATTCGTCTGACCCTCGTTCGCAAAAATTTTCGATAAATACAATTAGCTCTTTGGTCAGTAATATTCTATTGATGTTCATCAGGGCGGACAAACTTCTCTCACGATCTTACGACTCTTTTCACACTCATCACGTGCTATCTTTTTACTGGGATGATTTCGTCCCCTATCTCCAGCTTTATGATCTTGGAGAAAAGAAAGTAGAAGAAATTGAACTCAATGAACTTGCCTTCTCCTCGAGCTATGAAAAATACTGCGTCGGTCACTTTAGGGGATCGGAGTATGTTCCCTGTCCCACTTCTGCGCGAGTGACACGTTTTAGCCAATGCTCTTATTGCGCTTCATCTTGGATCCCGCATCAAGAGTGCATTTTCGAGCCGAAATGCAACGGTGAGCTCTGTTCCTGCGATTTTTGCAGCAAACATCATGTCGTATACGCTGCAGTTATCCACGATATAATCAAGATCGGAATGACTGGCCAGTCGAGGCTAAGGACTCGCGGGATTGAACAGGGCGCTGATGCCATTTTACAACTCATAAAATGCGATGGTCGTCTGGAAGCGCGTAATTTTGAAAAAAGAATCGCCAAGATTCTCCACTTACCACAACTGACAGGGTCCGAGGTGAATTCAAAATGTTTCATGAGACCTCCGCGGAGAGCTGAGATTGAAGAATTGCTGATTTCCATCAGAGACCGACTTTCCAAGGAGTTACAGGTGATCGACAGCGAGATTCTTTTCCTCGATCGTTATCCAATTGAACATTATCTCGATTCGCCGCTGGAACCAATTCAACCCTCAGGCGTTCACATGGGCAAAGTTCTCGGCGTCAAGGGACGGTTTCTGCTGTACCAAGATGAAATAACGAACCAGTATAGAGTCCTAGATCTCTCAGATCTGCCTTGTAGATACATCAGCGAACTTCACGAAAGGGATAACTATCGGAATGAGGATGCACCGATTTAACTCGACGGAGACCTGGGGGCGCCGTTGATGTCAAAGGTGCTTAAGCCAGAAGAAGTTAGGGAGCGTTTCGGGAATCTATTTTGCAGGAAGTTCATCACAATGGTTGATGAAGAAAACGGGATCGCGAGGATCATCGACGAGTGCATTGCCAAAGGGCCAGTCGAATGGGATGCGGTCAACAGGAAAAGAGCTGGCGGAGTGATCACAGATGTCCGAGTTGAAGGTACAACTCTTATTATGGATGCAGTTATTGGGGAGCGTGAAGTGAAATTTGGGCCGGCATCAAAAGATCTGGGGGGACAGGGGCTCAAGGCGCTCAAGGTCGAAGGAGACAAAGTGAAAACAACCTGGGTCGGGCTTGCAGGAGCGAGTATAGGCGTCGGAGCGTGTCTGCCGCAGGCATCAGGAACGATCGAAACGGAATACCCTGATGACATAAAGGTCGGTGGGGCACACAGGATTGAAGTTACGATCACAACGCCAAAAATGATCCGGATGATCTACGCCGTCGATGACACTGATACAAAGGAGAAAGGGGCATCCTGGGCGATGATGCTGAAGATGGCGAATTCCTCTCGAATTGGTCATTTTCTCGAGCACAAAATCATTCAGCTGAATCCGAACGTGCCTGATAAGACAACGAACTGCGTTTCAGTCGGCGTTTCTTTTGCCGTCGAGGAAAAAAACGCAGATAAACTGACTGAATATGTCATCAATTATGTCAAGGAGAATACCTATTCAAAGAACACCACTCTCGCTGTTTTCCGTGGGTTGAAAATTCCAGATGAGCTTGTGAGATATGGACTTGAGGCAAAAAAGCACATTCTGACAGTCGACCGTGCGAGGGAGGTTGCCGAGAAAAATGGCGTTCGCCTCGTTGAAATCACTGGGAAGCGGGGGTCGATCGGTGCTGTGGCTGGCATCGGTTGTTTCGATCTCGGTATTATTTCCGCGTCATTACCAGAGGACTTTGAGAAGAAACCCGATTGAGAAATAATTTAAATATCCTGCCAATTTAATCAGAATAACCAAAGATCGTCCTCACCGAAGATTATCCCTCAGGGGGCATGGCAATCAGAGAAGAAATATCGAAACTCATTTCTAACACGGCGTACCAGGCGTACGAAAAGAAATTGCTAAAAGAGGTGCTTGAACACGAGATTCCACGCCACGTCGCGATCATCATGGATGGTAACAGACGATTTGCGAGGGAATTCGGTCTCCATCCAAATGAAGGTCATATCAAAGGAAAGGACAAGCTGGAAGAAGTAATGGAGTGGTGCCTCGAACTCGGTATCAGGATCCTCACTGTTTATGCCTTTTCCACTGAGAATTTGCAGAGGGATAAGGACGAAGTGGATTACCTTATGAATCTTTTTGAAGAAAACTTTCTCAAGCTCGGCGATGATGAAAGAATTCACAAACACAAGATTAAAGTCAGAGTTCTTGGACAGCGTGAGCTTCTTCCCGAGCGGGTGAGGAAGGCGATCGAATATGCAGAACAGCGCACTGCTGATTACGATCAGTATTTCTACAATATTGCTGTCGCTTATGGTAGCAGGCAGGAGATCATACAGGCTATCAAGCAGATCGCCGAGAAAGTCAAACGGGGAGAGCTGAGCGTGGAAGAAATCGATGAAAAGGTCTTTTCGAACTTCCTCTACACCGCCGATTTTCCAGATCCCGATCTCATTTTACGTACATCTGGTGAGGAGAGAGTCTCAAATTTTCTGCTCTGGCAGCTTGCTTATTCTGAACTTTATTTCACAGATGTGTACTGGCCTGGATTTAGAAAAATTGATTTCTTGAGAGCGATCAGGTCTTATCAGCTTAGACAGAGACGATTCGGTAAGTGAAGATTTTATGTATTCCTTCCTCGCTCGGGCAAGCGACTAAGAGGAGGGCATCACCTGGTGAAAGAAGATCTCATTCTCATTCATGCGCCAAGCGTTTATGACTTTAGAAAGGAGACGATCTTCTATGGCCCAATCAGCGATCTTATTCCATCGACACCGGTCTTCGAAATGTATCCTTTTGGATTTGTCACGATCGCCGCTCATCTGCATCAGGAGGGATACAGGGTAAGGATTGTCAATCTCGCTTCTTTGATGCTTGGTGATAGGAATTTCAACGTTGAGTCGTTCATCAAAAACTTGTCATCGACCGTATACGGTATAGATCTTCACTGGCTACCACATGCACACGGCTCTCTGGAAGTCGCGAAACTCATCAAAAAATATCATCCAGATTCCAAGACCCTTTTCGGCGGTTTCTCATCAACCTATTTTCACAGAGAGCTGATCAATTATCCTCAGGTTGACCTGGTCCTGCGTGGTGACTCGACTGAAATACCCGTTGCATCGCTCATGGAAGCTGTTGAGAAAGATGACGATTTCACCAATGTCCCTAATCTGACCTGGAAAAAAGATGGGAGAGTCTTCGAGAATCCGCTAGCTTTCGTTCCCGAGGATATCGATTTTCTTGGCGTCGATTACGGCTGGATGATCAAATCCGTGATCAAGTATCGCGATCTTGAGGGTTTCAAGCCATTCAGGGATTGGGACAGATATCCTCTGACTGCTGTTTTTTCGGTGAGGGGCTGCACGATGAACTGCGCTGTATGCGGCGGATCATGCACTGCGATGAGAACATTCCTCGGCAGAACAAGACCAGCGTTCAGGACACCAGAAAAACTTGCGACCGATGTGTACAATATCGGTTGTCATTTCGACTCTCCGATTTTTGTTGTTGGTGATCTCCGTCAGGGAGGAAAGGATTATGCGAGGAGATTTTTCGATGAGGTAAAAAAGCTCGGTGTTGAGAATCACCTAATCCTTGAGATTTTTACACCTGCTGATAAGGAATTCTTTCGCATGGCGTCAGAGGCTGTCGAACAGTATTCGGTTCAATTCTCGCCAGATTCCCATGATGAGGATGTCAGGTTCGCACTCGGAAGAAAATTCGACAATACGTCTATTGAGTCTACGGTTGAAGATGCTTTAAGTCATGGATGCACTCGGTTCGACATGTTTTTCATGATTGGTCTTCCTCAACAGACCGTCGAATCCGCAATCGAAACATCAGATTATGCGCGTCACCTGTATAAGAAGCTCGATCACAAAGAGAAATTGTTTTTCTACATTTCGCCACTCGCTCCTTTCCTCGATCCGGGTAGCTGTGCATTCGAAGACCCTGAGACATACGGTTACAGGGTTTTTGCAAGGACGCTTGAAGAGCATCGCTCAAGACTGTCGAATCCTAGCTGGAAGCACGTTCTCTCGTATGAAACAAAATGGATGACAAGAGATGAGATTGTTGGAACTTCGTATGACGCGGCGGACCGTCTTAACAAAGTGAGATTTGAAGAGGGTTTAATGTCAGCGGATGACTATGAGCTTCTGTCAACGCGTAGTCGCCTCGCAAAAGCGATGGTGGAAGAAATCGATTTGGCAATATCAATAAATGATCCCGAGGAAAGAACTCATCGGCTTCAAATAATCAAAGAGAAGGCGGATAAACTCATGGAGTCGACGATCTGCAAGAAAAGAGACTTGGAGTGGGATACAAAGGGAGTTTTCAAGAGTATTCCTCGGGCGCTCATCGGTTTTCTGAGAAAGAAAAGGATTTAGCGAGGCCTTCGCTATCGACAATTCACGTCGATCCTTCTTGTCTACTGTTTTTCGCCGAGTTCCATTGACCTCAATGTAGCAGCGTATACCGCCTCGATCAGCGCTCCTCTGACGCCAGCAGCCTCCAATATCGCCAATCCTTCAATCGTCGTACCAGCAGGTGACGCAACCTGGTCTTTGAGCTCTCCGGGGTGCTTTTTTGTCATGAGGACTGCCTTTGCGGAGCCGTAAACTGTCTGGGCAGCAAGTGCGAGTGCAACATCTCTCGGAAGCCCCGCTCTCACACCGCCATCCGCAAGCGCCTCGATGATCAGGTATACAAATGCAGGTCCACTTCCGCTCAATCCAGTTACTGCGTCAATGAGTTTCTCGTCGAGGCAGAATGCAATACCAACGGACTCGAGGATCTTCTGAACGATTTCCTTGTCCTCTTTTTTCGCATACTTTCCAAGCGCGTAACCAGAGGCCGATGCGCCGACAAGGCAAGCGTGATTGGGCATGACTCTAACGACTCTGACGCCGGGGTTCAGTCTCGACTCGATGAAATTGATACGAATGCCCGCGGCGATTGAGATGATCAGTTTTTCCGCCGTGAGATAAGGTTTCAATTCCTGAAGAACCAAGCCAATAACATTAGGCTTGACAGCGAGAACAACGATTTCCGATACCTTCGCAACTTCAACATTGTTATCCGTCGTCTGAATGCCTATTGATTTGGAGATATACTCTCTTCTTTCAGGGATAATTTCGCTCGCTATGATCTCCTCCTTCTTCGCAAAACCGACCGAGATGATCCCTTTCATTAAGGCCTCGGCCATATTTCCCGCACCAATGAACCCAATCTTTTTCATCGATCCACCTCAATATCGATGTTCACCGTTTCGTTTCAAATCGTGACACGCAAATCGATTTTATCAATTGTGTCTCTTATAAGGAAACCCAACATGTCGGAGGTGCTTAAATAAGTTAGTGAAACTTGCTTGCACGAATGTGAAACAGGCGAGAAGATCCTTTGGAATGGACTCTCATTGACAAAAGTGACATATGAGATCATTCAATCACCAAGGATCTTCAGTATCTCCCTCATGAACGCAGGAAGATCTGATGGTTTTCGCGAGGTAACGAGATTTCCATCTATCACGACTTCTTCATCTTTGAATCGCGCACCCGCGTTGATCAGATCATCTTTGATCGCGATAACTCCTGTCACTTTCTTGCCTTTCAAAATTCCCGCAGAGATGAGAACTGAACCTCCATGGCAAATCGCCGCCACGAGCTTTCCTGCTTCGAAGATTTCCCTTACAAAACCATTGATCTGGGGATACCTTCTCAGTTTATCGGGGGCCCATCCGCCTGGGATGACGACACCGTCAAATCTCTGTGGGTCTGCTTCTGAAATTTGAATATCTGGTTTAATCTCGTAGCCGTGTTTACTGCGATACACCTCACTACTGCCGGTGCCGATCACGATCGGCACATGGCCCGCTTCTTTGAGTCGCAGGATTGGATACCAAAGTTCGAGGTCCTCGTAATCATTTTCGACAAGAATTGCGATCTTTTTTCCCAACAGATCACCAACTCTCATTACAGATTCACAATCCTTAAACCTTTAGGCGTAGGAAACCGTTTCTGATTAAAGTTCCACGACGGTGGAAAATACTTTCATGAGATTCTTCATAGCAAATATTATTCGCAAGTCAAAATTTTTTTGTTGACAATGATAGATCAAAGAAAAAATAGGTCCTAATTCGGTTAATTTTCACAATCCATTTCCTAACTCAAAGATTGCTGGCCTACTCACATTTCGCTTTCTGCCGAAAGTAATTACATGGAAAATTTAAATAAAGGCAGTATATTGTGCCTCCGATGTTGCTCGAAAAGTATCTACCTGTTGCGGTTTTCGCAATGGTTACAATACTTTTCCCTGTACTCGCCTTCTATGTCTCCAGGTTCTTTAGACCTACGAGAAAAACAGCCCAGAAGGCACTCACATATGAGTGTGGGGAAGTGCCGATCGGCGAAGCTCAAATTCAATTTCATTTCCAATATTATATTTTCGGGATTATATTTGTCATCTTTGATGTGATTACCGTTTTCTTGATGGTGTGGGCCCTTGCATTTTCTGGTCTTTCAGACCTTGCTAAAATTTACATGGCAATCTTTGTAATTATATTACTTACTGGCCTTGCATATGCGCTGAAGAAGGAGGAGATCATTTGGATCTGAGTCTGGCACCTAATGCAATAGCAATGAGTGTGAGGGAGTTCGTCAAATGGTCTTCCGAGCTATTCGACGATCTCATGCGAGCGACAGGGGTGAAAAGAGCTGTTGACAAGATTACAACACCTATCTGGAGCTGGTCCCTGAGGAACTCGATTTTCCCTCTGCACTTCGGTATCGCATGCTGTGCTCTGGAAATGGCAGCCTCCTCCGCTCCGAGATGGGACGCGGAACGCTTCGGCATTGTCTATAGATCATCTCCAAGACAGTGCGATGTTTTGTTGGTGAATGGCTGGGTGACGACAAAACTTCGACCCGATCTGAGGCGCTTGTATGAACAGATGCCGGAACCCAAATGGGTTATCGCTATGGGTGAATGTGCGATCTCCGGCGGTCCCTGGTATGATTCGCATACAGTCGTACAGGGTGTTGATACGTTCATTCCTGTCGACATCTATATTCCTGGTTGCCCGCCGAGACCTGAAGCTCTTCTCGACGGTTTCCTAAAATTGCAAGATAAGATAAGGGCATCAACGAAAGGCAGATTCCTGGAAGATTGAGGTGAAACCGTGAATACGACTGGCGGTCAAGAGACGTCAGGGTTGACAGAGGAGGCAATTGTCGATGCCGTGCGAAAAGCCTTTCCAGAAGGCGTCACGATTGGAGGCGTCGCTCCGAGAAGGATTTTCGCGAGGGCTGACAGGGCTATCATTTACAAATTGTGCGAATTCCTCAAGAATCAATTGAAGTTCGATCATGTTTCCTGCGTTACTGGTGTTGATAGAATTGATCGTTTTCAGGTTGTTTATCATCTTTCATCTTATGAGAACCGTTGCGTTCTCGAAATCACTGTCGATATTCCTCGCGACGATCCTGAAATAGACTCGATTTCACCTCTCTGGGGCGGAGCGAACTGGCACGAGCGGGAGACCTACGATATGTTTGGCATCCGCTTCAAGAACCATCCACGGCTTGAAAGAATCTTTTTGCCAGAGGATACCCAGTTCTTCCCATTCAGGAAGGACTTCAAATTGGGGAGGCAGTGAGATGGCTGAAATGTGGATTAACATGGGGCCGCAACATCCAATGACCCACGGGCTCTGGAACCTGAGGGTCAAAGTCGATGGTGAAACCATCGTCGATGCTGAGCCCGTCGTAGGCTATCTGCACCGTGGGTGGGAAAAGCTTGTGGAAAATCGAATGTATCCTCAGATCATTCCTCTTTCTGATAGACTCTGTTACGGTGCATCAATGTCCTGGAGCCACCTCTATTGTTTGACGATTGAGGAGCTGATGGACGTCGAGGTACCAGAAAGGGCAGAATACATTCGTGTTATCGTATTGGAACTGCAGAGGATCGCGAGCCATCTCATGTGGCTTGCTGCCTACGGCACCGATCTCGGGCTTTTAACGGGGTTCGTGTACGCGATGAGAGAGAGGGAACTCTTTCTCGATCTTTTGCAGAGCGTCAGCGGCGCGCGGATGACTTATAATTACATGCGAATTGGTGGTGTCAGAAATGATTTACCGCCGAATTTTGAAAGGGATTGCCTCAGAACTCTAGATTATTTTGAGAAGAAGCTCGATGAGTACGAGCAGATCTATGATGGGAGTGACATTTTCCTCATGAGAACACAGGATATCGGATATCTGAAGCCGGCGGATGCGATCAACCTCGGTGTAACTGGGCCAACGCTCAGAGGAAGTGGCGTTAAGATCGATATCCGGAAACATGATCCTTATTCGGTTTATGACGAGTTGGATTGGGACATCTGCACCCATCCAGATTGCGATTGCTATGCGAGATACAGGGTTCGCATGGATGAGATGAGAATGAGTTGCCACATTATTAGGGAAGCATTTAAGAAGATGCCAGATGGGCCTGTGCGCGTCAAAGTGCCGAGAAACGCGCCTAAGCGAACCGCCTTCGCGAGGGTTGAGGATCCGAGAGGTGAGGGTCTCATGTACGTGATCGGCGATGGAACCGACAGGCCGTTCAGATTGAAGGTGAGGAGTCCGATATTCGTTACAGTTTCTGCTGTTCCTATCATGCTGAAAGGTTACAAGGTTGCGGATGTTCCTGCGATCATGGGATCTGTTGACATGTGCCTAGGAGAGACGGACAGGTGAGTGGATGGATCTCTACGGTTTCACCGAAGGAATTGTCAGATGGCTCGTCGGAATCATCAGTTATTTCGTAGACTGGCTCGGATTTCATGGATTTGCCGGGTGGATTGAAAGTCCAGGTGTCATTCAATTCCTCACGATCTTTGGCGAGGCGCTTATCGTTTTCATCGTTGGATTTTTGATCGCGATCACAATGATATGGCAGGAGAGGAAAACACTCGGAAGGCTCATGGATCGGCGCGGAGCGATGGTTGTTGGTCCTGCTGGTTATTTCCAGAATATTGCTGATGGTCTCAAGACTTTTCTCAAGGAAATCATCATTCCAGAGAAAGCGGATAAAAAGGGATATAACTGGGCACCTGTCATCATCATTGGGTCGTCTGTTCTTCTTATTGGATTAATTCCGATGAGTGATCGCTTTTTCATCTGCGATCTCGATGGCGGCCTAATTTTTATTTTCGCTGTTTTCAGCATCACGCCCTTCGCGATATTGATTGGTGGATGGGCATCCAATAACAAGTATTCATTGATTGGTGGCATGCGATCAGCTGCCCAGCTGATCAGCTATGAGGTTCCATTGCTTCTCTCGCTCGTTGGTGTTGTGATCTTGACTGGGAGCCTTAATCTAGGGGAAATCGTGCGGGCACAGCAGGAATCGATCTGGTTTGTGATTCCCCAGTTTATTGGGTTCATCGTTTTTCTCATCACGATCGTTGCGGAAGTCGAGAGAATTCCGTTCGATCTGCCTGAGGCTGAAGCTGAGCTCGTTGAAGGCTGGTGGACTGAATATGGTGGTATGCGATTCGGTCTCATTATGCTCGCTGAGTACATCAGAGGATACGCGGGTGCGGCCGTTGCGGTTCTTTTGTTCCTTGGAGGTTGGAGCGGGCCGTTCCTTCCGCCAGAAATCTGGTTTTTGATCAAGGTTTTCATCGTCTTCTTCGTTTTCATATGGATTCGTGGCTCCCTGACAAGAGTAAGAATCGACCAGATCCTCAACATCGGATGGAAGCGGCTCATCCCGCTTTCGATGGTCAACATTGTCATCGCGGTCATCATCAAATCAATGGGGTGGTTGTGATTGTCTGAGAGGAAACCAAAGAAGAAGAATATTGGTGTGACTGGGTACATTCTCAAGCCCATGTACGCCACCCTCAAAGAAACGATCAGGGCAACGATTCATCGCCCGAACACGGTGCTGTATCCTTGGGAAAAGCTTGTTCTGCCCGATAATTACAGGGGGCGCCCAGGCCTCATCATGGATCGATGCATTGGTTGTGGCATTTGCATGAGAATTTGCCCGACGAAATGCATTGAACTCGTGGAAGTCGAGTATAAAGATCAGGCCAAGGTTAAGCGACCCAAGGTTAATCTAGGAAGATGCATGATGTGCGGCTACTGCGCTGAGTATTGTCCTAAGAATGCGATGATCGTGACACCTGAGTATGAACTCGCCGCTTTTACCCGCGAAGATCTGATTTTCGATCCCTATAAACTTCAGTATGAATACAAACCCGGATACGAGGTCCATCTTGTCGAGGTAACGCCTTCTGAGCTCAAGAGAGGGGTGGTCGCCGCTCCCGCAGAAAGGAAACCTGAGTCAAAGGATAAACCGGAGCTCGACGATAAGAAGTGTATTGGCTGTTCTCGATGCGCAAAAGTCTGCCCGGCAGGAGCGATTGAGATGATCCAGGCCGGTGTCAGTGACAAAGGTAAGCCGATTAAGCGGCCGAAATTCGATTATGACAAATGCGTCAGCTGCGAACAGTGCGTTGAGAACTGTCCGCGGGATGCGCTCGTGATGAAGGAGGCTCTGTGATGGAATGGGATTTGCTTTTCTTTTTGATCTTCGCTATAATCACAGTCGCTGCAGCAGTTTTCGTGATCGCTTCAAAAGAAATCGTGCACAGCGTCATGTATCTTGCACTGACCTTCATCGGTGTTGCGATTATCTTCTTTTTCTTGAGCGCGGAATATGTTGCAATCATTCAGATTCTGATTTATGTCGGGGCGGTGTCCGTACTTATGCTATTCGGTATCATGCTAACAAAAAGAAGGCTCACTGGAGGTGAGCGCATATGAATCGACAGAGAGTGTTTGCTATCATTTCAGTCGCCATATTCCTCATCATCATTGTATCATCCTTATCGCTTTCGTCATGGAGATCAGGAGAGATCACTGAGATCGGCATGCATCAAATCGGGATCGCTCTCTTCGAGGATTATGGAATCACATTCCTGATCATTGGAATCCTCATGTTCGTGGCAATGATCGGCGGGGTATTCCTGGCGAAGGAGGAAAGCAAATGATACCACTCGAGTACTTCCTTGCGCTGGCGGCGATTTTATTCGTCATCGGCGCGTACGGAGTGCTGACAAAGCGCAACGCGATCGTTGTCTTAATGTCGATCGAGCTGATGCTGAATGCCGCAAATATTAATTTTGTTGCGTTCTCATCTTTTTACAACGATGTTAAAGGCCAGATTTTTGCACTGTTCTCGATCGCGGTCGCGGCAGCTGAAGTTGCCGTTGGGCTAGCAATTCTCCTGGCACTTTCAAAGGCAAGAGACACGATCAATCTCGACGAAATCAATCTGCTGAGGTGGTGAGATTGCAGGCAATCGAATTTGCATGGCTCATCCCGATCTTTCCCTTGATTGCCGGTCTGATTATCGGTTTGATTGGCAGTAGATTAAAGGAAGGCGGTGGTTATGTTGCAATCGCTGGCTCTGCGATATCCCTCATCATCACAGCGTTTGTGGTCGCTCAGGTTCTCGACGGCTCTTTCGATGCCGCGGATGGGGTTATTGATGGAGTCTTTGAACAATCGAGGAGCTGGCTCATTTTATCGGATACCTATTCCTTCGAAGTCGGTATTTACATCGATCAGCTGACAGCCCTCATGCTCGTCGTCGTCTCGCTTGTCTCGACACTCGTTATCATTTATTCGATCGCATACATGGGTGAAGAGGGCGGGAGGAAGAGGCGGTATTACACTGAGATATCGCTTTTCGTCGGGGTCATGCTCGGTCTCGTCCTCGCGAATAATTATCTCGAGTTGTTCATCTTCTGGGAGCTCGTCGGTCTCTGCTCTTATCTGCTGATCGGGTTCTGGTATCACAAGCCATCAGCAGCCTCGGCCGCAAAGAAGGCATTCATTGTGACAAGAGTGGGCGACATCATGTTCATGGTGGGTCTGATCATTCTCTTCACGACATTCAAGACCCTGAATTTCCGCGAGCTTTTTGAGATGGAGGTCTCAGGTAGCGACCTTGGCCTTCTGACGATAGGCACATTCATGATTTTCGGTGGGGCGATCGGGAAGAGTGCGCAGTTCCCGCTTCATGACTGGTTGCCAGACGCAATGGAAGGTCCAACGACCGTCTCTGCTCTTATTCATGCGGCAACAATGGTCAAGGCGGGTGTTTATCTTGTGGCGCGATCGTTTCCCTTGTTTGTCCAAACTCCAGATACATTGATGGTCGTGGCGATCATCGGTGGGGTCACTGCGTTTATGGCAGCCACGATGGCGCTCAATAATCCCAATATCAAACGTGTTCTTGCCTATTCAACAATCAGCCAGCTCGGTTACATGATGCTCGCGCTCGGCGCCGGCGGGTACCTTTTCTATTATATGCATGGTGCAGAGGGCTACACCGCTTCTATGTTCCACTTGATGAACCACGCATTCTTTAAGGCGCTTCTCTTCCTGTGCGCCGGTAGCGTTATTCACGCTGTCAATACAGAGGACATGCGGCTGATGGGAGGTCTTGGCAAGAAAATGAAGATCACATCATTCACGATGCTCATTGGAGCTCTCTCCATCTCGGGCATACCTCCGTTCAGCGGCTTTTGGAGCAAGGATGAGGTGCTTGCAACGGTTTTCGAAGCATGTGAGCTAAATTGGGTCTTCGCTTTACTTTACATCCTCGGTATCGCGACAGCCTTCATGACCGCCTTTTATATGTTCCGCCTCTGGTTCATGACGTTCGCAGGGGAAGAAGGCGAAGCGAGTAGTCATGCACATGAATCGCCGAAGATTATGACCATCCCATTAATCCTCCTGGCGCTTCTTGCTGCCGGCTCATTCCTTGTTCTGTTCGTTGGCGGAGGATTTGGGTCCCAAATCTTCTTTGAGGAACCTCATGCCCTTACAGCCAGTGAAATTCTAGCGGTGACATTCACCGATCCTCTCACCTACCTGTCGATTGCAGTCGCACTTTGCGGGGTCGGAATGGCTTACGCAACTTACTACAAAAGGACAATCTCTCCAGAGATTTTTGTTTCCACAAAAGCTCGAAGAACTTTATACAACATCCTCCTCAATCGTTACGGATTTGCTGTCGGCTATAACGCATTCGCTGAGAAAGTCGTGTATGGGTTTGCGATTGTTGTCGACGCGTTTGACAGATACGTCATCGATGGCATTGTTAACGGCGTTGCCTTCCTTCTAACGAGGGCAGGCCACTATATCAGGAAGATCCAGACAGGATACGTGCAACTCTACGCGACGATCATTATCGCGGCGATTTCGGTCATTATTGTTCTTCTTTATCTCATTGGAGGTCTGAGATGATGCTAGAGAATGTGCCGATACTTTCGCTCCTCATCCTTATTCCTCTGATTGGTTCGATTCTGGTATTTGCACTTGGCAATACGAGGAAGGCTGCTGCGAGTATCGCTTTGGTCTTTTCCGCGATCCCACTCGCCCTATCGATATTCCTCCTGCTTGATTTTCATATAGGGGCTACTGGCTATCAATTCATTGAAAAGTACACCTGGATTGAAAGCTACGGAATCGCTTATCACTTGGGTGTCGATGGCATCAGTGTTCCAATGGTTTTCCTGACAGCGCTCCTCTGTTTCCTTGCGATCCTGTTTTCCTGGGATGTCGAACACCGAACAAAGGAGTACATGGGGTTGATGCTCGTCCTCGAGGTCGGTGTCCTCGGGGTATTTACGGCCCTTGACTATTTCCTCTTTTATGTCTTCTGGGAAGTCGTCCTGATCCCGATGTATTTCCTTATAGCGATTTGGGGAGGACCTCGGCGCGCTTACGCTTCGATCAAATTCTTCATCTACACGCACGTTGCGAGCCTTGCGATGTTGATCACCATCATGGCTCTGTACTTCGAAGCGAAACCGATCCTCGGGTATGCGACGTTCAGCATCGTAGATATCGCAAGCGTCAGTGGCAATTTCAATTACCTCTTCCAGGTTGGTGCGTTTGCGGCGCTCTTCTTCGCATTCGGCGTCAAGATGCCAGTTGTACCATTTCACACGTGGCTTCCGGACGCCCATGTCGAAGCGCCAACAGCGGGAAGCGTTCTGCTTGCCGGGCTCCTGCTTAAAATGGGGTCTTACGGTCTCATCAGAATCGCATTGCCGACGGTTCCCGACGGCGCTAACGCACTAATGCCCTTGATGCTCGCAATCGCAATCCTTTCAATCCTCTACGGATCCTTGGTCTGCCTAGCGCAGAAGGACCTAAAGAAAATGGTCGCTTTCTCGTCGATCAGTCACATGGGCATTGTGCTCCTCGGCATTTCGACCGGATCTCAATTGGGCATCGCGGCAGCGGTGCTGCAGATGTTCGCGCACGGTCTCATCACGGCTGTTCTCTTCATGATGTGCGGCGTCATTCAGCATAAGGTCGGAACGAGGGAAATACCGCTCCTCGGTGGCTTAGCGCCGAAAATGCCTGTCGCAGCAACCTTCATGACGATCGGTTTCCTCGCGTCGCTTGGTTTGCCCGGAATGATTGGATTTGTTGCCGAATTCTCCGTGTTCGTCGCGACATTCGACGCGTACGCGTGGATACTGTTCTTGCCGATCGCGAGCGTTGCGATCACGGCTGGATATTACCTATGGGCATTGCAACGCACAATGTTCGGCCCGCTAACCGACAAAATCGACACATCACACGTGCACGATGTCAACTGGTACGAGGCAGCGCCGCTTGCGATTCTGGCGATTTTGATCATCTTCTTCGGTATGTTTCCAGGTGTTGTCATGGATTACATCACGCCATCGGCAAACATTATTTCTGCGATTCTGGGGGTGGGTTGATTGATCAATCTCTCACCAGTTTATTCAGAAATCATTATATTGCTATTTGCAGTCGGGTTACCAGCAATCTATTATCTCACGAGGTCGGAGAAAGCGCTCAGCATCGCTTCGCTCATCGGCATCATCGCAGCGATGATTCCTCTTCTCATTTTTTACATTGAAGGTTCTCAGTCGATGGTTTTTGCGGGAGGATTGCTGAGACTCGATGCTTTCGCCGTTGCGTTCAAACTGGTTTTTCTTACGGTTGCATTGTATGTGACTATCGCCTCCATTCGATACGTTCAGGGCGAAAGGCACTTGGCCGAGTATTATTCGCTCATCTTACTCGCAACCCTCGGCATGATGATTGTCGCTTCATCTCTCGATCTCATCACCCTGTTTGTCGGACTGGAGCTTGCAAGCCTTTCATCATATGCACTTGTTGGATTTAGAAAGGCTGATAAGAGAGGAATTGAAGCAGCAACGAAGTATTTCATCATCGGCGCACTTTCTTCGGCGATCTCCCTATATGGCATCTCTCTCATCTATGGAATCACTGGTAGCACGATGTTCGCAGACATCGGCACAGCACTCGCCACACTCAGCGGTATGGATCCGATGATTCTGCTGGCCATTGGTCTTCTCATAGCCGGATTCGGATTCAAGGTTGCCATCATTCCATTTCACATGTGGGCACCTGATGTTTACGAAGGCGCACCCACGACGATCACTTCGCTCCTCGCCTCAAGTTCAAAGAAAATGGGTTTCGTTGCACTCTTCAAAATATTCCTTATAGGCCTTATCGCTGTCAAAGCTGATTGGGATGTCGTCGTTGCAGTCATCGCCGTCCTCACGATGACGATTGGCAATCTCGTTGCTATCTCGCAGACGAGTATCAAGCGAATGCTCGCATACTCAAGTATTGCTCAAGCAGGCTACATTCTCATCGTCCTTCCGATCGGCACTGAGTACGCGCTAGCAGGCGGCATCTTTCATATCATCACGCACGCTTTCATGAAGGGAGGCGCCTTCATCATCGTGGCTGCGTTGTCAACTGTCACGCTCGGAGAAAGTCTGGCGGACTATAAGGGGCTCGGCAAACGCTCGCCGTTCCTTGCTTTCTCGATGAGTGTTTTGCTTCTTTCGCTAGCAGGCATTCCACCGCTTGCTGGATTCGCGAGTAAATTCTGGCTATTCTCGAGCGCAGTCGATGCAGCAATCGTTCCCGAGCAGAGCTGGGTTCTGTGGCTCGCGGTGTTTGGTGTGATCAACAGCGCGATCTCGCTTTACTATTATGTTCGAGTGATCAAGTACATGTACGTCGAATCGGGTCCAGAAGATCCAATCAGAGTTCCAAATTCGATGCTCCTCGCGATTGCCATCACGGTTGTCGCGACGATCGTCATCGGCATCTTCCCATCACCGGTCCTCGATCTCTGCAGAGAAGCGGCACGGGCGTTCTTTTCAGGGATGTGAAATATCGACCCTTACTTTTTTCTTTTTGACATTTCATCTTCGTATGCTTTGAGCGCGTCTAGAAATGAGATTGTGCCGACAAACTCACCGCTTGAATCGATCACGAGTACTCTGCTCACCCCGCCGATCAACATGAGTCGCAACGCGTCGATTACATATCCATCTTCATGAATCTGGATGCAAGGATTTTGTCCGACGAGGGTGCAGGCGGTCATAAATTCCCTCACCTTGACGGTCGAAGGGTCACGACCTTGCACGATGACCCTAGTGACATCAGTCGAGGTAATAACGCCGAGGACGACATCTTCTTCTTTCACAACGACACCTGTTTGATGCCGCTGCACCATCAATTTTACAACATCTTCTAGCGTTGCGCCGTAGTCGACGACAGGAGGATTGCGGTCGACATAATCCTTGACTTTTGCCTTGACTTGCATGTGATCGAAATGATTGGAGATTGCCCCACTTAAACTTTTTCTGTGCGGCTTTTTGTCTCCATTCTAAATTTTTTATTAGATTTTTTATCGCACTCATTTGTCAATCATTGTAAAAAATCGTCTGGCATGGCGAGTTGAGGAAGCGCAAAGAATCGAGACAATTAATAAGTACATTATCGTCATTAGGCATCTCGATATTGATGAGCTGGGATCTTCCAATCAGAAAAGAATTAAACATGGTGGAAGAGGAGATCAGGAGAAGTGTGCACTCCCAGCAGCAGCTATTGACAGAAATTTCAATGCACGTGATCGGCGCAGGCGGGAAAAGAATACGCCCGGGTGTTTCAATCCTCTGTTATAAGGCGGTGGGAGGAACAGAAGTCTCCAATGTAATTGGAATCGCTGCGGCGTTTGAACTCATTCACAGCGCGACCCTGATTCACGACGACATTAATGATGGAGGGACGATAAGGCGAGGCAAAGTCTCGGCCTTTAAGAAATATGGCGTGCAGCTCGCGCTGGTGGCCGGCGACTTCCTCTTTGTTAAAGGCTTTCGTGCGGGTGGTTCTTTCAGCAAGGAAGTGGTCGAGATTATCGCGGACTCCTGTGCGTGCATGGCGGAAGGAGAGATCCTCCAAGTCGGGCACATCAATGACTCATCGACATCGATCGATACTTACCTCAAAATCATTGAAGGAAAAACGGCAAAGCCGATCGAGGCAAGTGCAAAGGTAGGCGCGTTCCTCGGAGGCGGATCGCCAAAGATGATCGAGGCCCTCGGATCTTACGGGCTCAACCTCGGGATGGCTTTTCAAATTATGGATGATGTCCTCGATATCATCGGCAAAGAAGATATCCTGGGCAAACCGAAGGGAATGGATTTTTCGGACGGGACGCCGACGTTGCCGATTATTTTGGCAATGGAAGATGGTCACAAGGGAAAGAGGTTATCCGAGCTTTTTGAAAAGAAGAAGAAGCGCCGCTGGGAGATCGAAGAAGCTTTAAAAATTCTGATGGAATCGGATGCTATTCAACTTTCGAAAGAGAAGGCGCTTGAGTTCTCAAACAAAGCGATCGATTCACTATCGATTCTCAAGCCGTCGGTCTATGAAGAAGCACTCAAGTCCCTCGCCAGAACCGTTGTTGAGAGAGAATCGTGAAAGAATTTGGGGAGAGGCGGGTAATGTCTTTGATCGATACATTGGAGAACGACAAACCCGATTCTGCGATCGTATTAAAGTCGGGGATCGCCGATGACGGAGAAGATATCGACTGATATCCTGGTTGTGGGTGCAGGACCGGCAGGCTCAACAGCGGCTGAATATGCGGCTCTTCGCGGTGCCGACGTTCTGCTCATTGAACGCAAGAAGGAAATAGGTATCCCTTTCGCATGTGGTGAATTTCTCCCATCTATTGATGAGGTGAAAAGGATATTTCCGGATGCCCTGGACATCGACACACTCTTCGATATTCCGAGAGAGTTAATTTCTTTGGAAACTCACCGATTGAGAATCTATTCGCCAAAATTGCGTATCTACGAATTCGACTTCGATGGATTCACAACATATCGCGATCGATTTGATCGATATTTAGCCTCAAAGGCACTTAAAGCTGGAGCGAAAGTCTTGACAGGGTGTGCCTTTATTTCGATTAACGGGGACAGGGTAATGACGAATCAATGTGAGGTACAAGCGAAACTCGTGATCGGAGCTGACGGACCGCGGTCTCGTGTCGCCACAAGCCTTGGTCTTCCGAGGAATAAGGAATTATATCCCGCAGTGACAGCTCAAGCGATCGGTGACTTCGAGCCCGTTGCGGAGATGTATTTTGGCAATATCGCACCAGGAGGATATGCCTGGATTCTACCGAAGCGCGGTGGGGCCAATATCGGCGTCGGCATATCGCCTAGATTTGCGTGGAAAACTGTTGGAGAGTACTTCGAAGAATTTGTCAAGTGGAAACAAATTAATGCTGGAAAACCGACTGGAAAGTACGTGCCAATGGGCGGTCCGCTGAATCCAAATTACAACGATAAAGGTCTTATCGTCGGTGATGCAGCTGGTCATGTGATGGCTGTCAACGGTGGCGGGATTCCGATTGCGTTGATCTGTGGGAAAATCGCTGGCGAAGTGGCAGCCTCCTGCGTCAGATCGGGCGAATCCATGGCTCGATATGGCGAAGCATGTCGCAAACAAGTCGAAAGACCGCTTAGGACCGCGCTCCGGACAAAGATCCTTGCGGATCTCTGCTGGGGAAGTCAGAGAAGGCTTGAACTTGCGATGAGGATACTTGGCAAAAGGCGAATGGCCAATATCATCAGATGCAGGCGCCTGTTCCCATAGTTCTTGAGATTGACGACACCATTCTTTTTGTGGTCATCATCTTGCGTGCGTTTCATAAGTCGCCAACTAATGAGAATGTTCCATATTATTGGGCCGTACAGTATGCTCAATCAACCGCCAAGGGAGACCTCTTTTTTGTTCGTCTGGGGGAGCGAAGACATTCTAAATGGCTGAAAGCAAATTATCGGACTGATCTTAGGTAGCAAAGACTCCGAGAGCGCCACAAGGATAAGACAGCACTCGAGACTACTTTTTCTTTCTGGAGCGCCTGCATTTGAGGGGGCTTCCACATACAGGGCATTCCTTAATCTTCTTATCAAAGACTCTTCCGCAACCGATGCATTTCATCTCCCATGAAAAAATTTCTTTGATCCCCCTCGTAACGATGTTGATGTAATCGATGCCCATCGACCTCGCCACATTTTGAATCGAATAATCCTCTGTCAAGATTGTCGCATTGAGGTCATATGCAAGCGCCAGAACCTCAAGGTCAGTCTCGGATAACCTGTGCGTATCCCCAGTTTTTTGAGCGGCAATCTTGACTGCCTCCAAGGATTCGGCGGATGGATGAGTTAACTTGATTTTGAATTCCCAATAATCTGTGCGCTTGTCCTGGTACTTTTTCAGTTCGGATAACACTCCTGGAGGAACAAGGATTTCGGCATCATGCGGAAGATCCTGCATTGCGAAGAACGCAGAGGTATCAACGACGTATTTCACAGAGAATCAATTGCACATTTCCTAATAACTTCTTTTCTTTGGTCATATCTCCGCCCTTTGAAAATCATCCAGATCTTGTTCATTGTGAAAGAGCAAGGCACTGTTAAATAGGATTATTGCAATTTCACCGCGGGAATGAATGAAATCGAAGTTGAACAGGAAGTCATCGACTTCATCAAGAAGCACAAAAGGGATTACAGAGTTTCAACAACATGCTATGGGCCAGTGATCCTTCCAGTTGATGTGAAGCCTCCAAAAGACACTGACCTTAGAATCAAAATCGGAGACAACACCCTTTTCGTCTCGATCGTCCAGGCAAGGTATATCACGAAGGTGACCAAGTCGATGCTCTGCGGTGTCGATGAGGTAGCGCGCAAGAAGTGTTCGATCCTCTAAAGTCTTTTTCAATCTCAGAAGATTTCAATGAATAGTCATCATGTTCTAAAATTCAAGTTCCCTGATTTCAGAGATCGCTTGACGTGCAATTTCCTCAAGATCAGCTTTCTGTGCCTCCTGTAGCGCTCTTTTGAGGCTTGCTCGTGTGACCGGTCCCTTCGGCACGAAAGAGCATGATGGGGCCAGCCTTGTTGAAATTTCGTAGGTTCCAATACTCTTCGCGATATTTTCAATCTCGAGCTTATCGAGCCCGATGAGAGGTCTGAGAACAGGCAGAGAAATGCCGTGTTGCTCCACCCTGATATTGTGCAAGGTCTGCGATGCGACCTGCCCAAGGGATTCGCCGGTCACAATTGCATCAGCGTTCAATCGTTGTCCTAAGCCATTAGCAACTCGCAGCATGAGCATCTTGCACAACACGCATCGATACCCGGCGTCGCAGCGATCCGCAATAATCGCCTGATTCTTTCCGTGTGGTGCGATGAAAACTTTCACATTCTTTTCTAACAAATGGGTTAATATGCGGGCGATATCGCGGATTTTTTCGATCGCTCTTCGATCACTGAATGGCTGATGATCCATGTGTAAAAGGGTGACATCAAATCCCCTCTTTCCGATGAGAAACGATGCAACGGGCGAATCGATTCCACCTGAGATCAAGCAAATTGCTTTCATAACCACTTTCCTCATCATTCTCTCTTTTGACCAGTCTGCCTAAATCGACTTCGCTAAACGGTTCAAACTAGTGAAATCTCGCGACTACATGAAATGCGTTGTTCGATCAAAAAAGGTTTTCAAAAAGGTTTAGTTATTCAATCTATTCTGGTCAATCCCCCCGAACATGGGGTAATCTAGATACTCCTCAACATCGTCGTCTTCTGATTCAACGACTATGCTAAAGAGCATATTAACGATCTCTCTCATTTGCCTCAGTTCATTTCTGAGCTCGTTTATTTCACGGACCAGGTCTTCTGTGGTCTTCGTCATTCGTTCTCCCTGCTTTTGTTTAACATCGATGGGGGATATATCCTTTTGCCTATCCCTTCAAATTCTTTTCGTTGATCGAATTTTTCAATTCAAAATTTCCGACGATGCAAAGACATCAAAAAAATCAGAATTTGACTTCCCCGTAATCATCCGCAAGCTTTCTTACGTCAGTTCTCTCGCAGCGTTCGCAGTACAATGTTCTATTTCTTTTCTTGAGAGGGGCACGGCATTTTTTGCAGAGCGCAAGAATAACGCCAAAATGATGACCGACCGTTGAAAGCTGAAGGGATGGTTTCACCTGAATGACCTTTGCCCTGACTATATCGCTTGGCCTCAATTCCTTTCCGACGTCCTGCGTATATCCTGACGAAACCTTCGAGATATGAATTGTCGCGCTTGTGTCACCACTGATGTCACGCTCTTTTCCCTCAACGGCGATCACTTCACAGATCGCCATGCTGTTCCTTACATCCGTCACTTCGGCGTAAACAACATCGCCAACTTTGAGTGTGACTGGCGGATTCCTCGCCGAAACCTTGGCGATTTTTTCTTCATAATCAAGCTCGAGATCACCGCAGTATGCGGAATAGATCTTACCATCTATCTCATAAGTCCCCTCGCCAGGGATAAATTCCTCAACGACTGCCACTTCATCTCCTGGCAGAACACATCTTCGTCTCTTCATTTCCCTTCACCCGATCTTCGAATACAAAGGAGCAAAATATCGAAGTCCTTTTTCATCTTTTTGTGAAATTCAAACATATGCGGAATTACGAATTTATATCTTTTTTGAAGGGTAATCTCCCATCCACTGCTCTTTACAAAGTTCATCACAAAATCGATAGTCTCAGCATGATGCATCGTGTAGACAACACTGGCGATTGACATCGCTGTTTCGAGAAACGGTCGATCCGCTCCGCGTCTCTGAGAACCAAATGGCGGATTCTGAATGACAACGTCCGCCCTTGCGGAGAATTGAGGTATTTTCGCGAGGACAAATTCCACATTTGTCCCTAGGGTAGCAGCATTGACCATCGCCTCTTTTATCGCGAGAGGATCCGCATCAACGCCGATAGACATTGCAGAGCCCAGAAGCGACGCGCCAATAGCAAAGATCCCATTTCCGCATCCCAAATCCACCACGATTTTATCCTTGATGTCGTTATTTGCATAAGCCGTGAAGAGAACATCAGCGGCTATCGTGGCCGGAGTCGAATACTGTTCTAGAAAAGGCTTCGGCTGAGTGAGGGGGCGTATTTGCTGCAACACCATCTCCAGCGTTCTTTTTTTCATTTTGAATTCAAACAACGGAGTCAACAATATCAAAGTTTGCCATCAATCGTCATTGAACGATTCGAAAAAATCACCTTTTAAGTCCGATATTCAGAAAGTCCGCGCTCGTTAAGATTCCAATAACGACACCTTTCCTCGAGACGAGGATCGCCTCCTGCCTTTGCAGATGAAGAGATGCCAGCTCTATCGGCGTATCCTCGCTGAGGATTGGAAAAGGCGCTTCCATGATTTCAGAGACAGGTGTCTTCATCACCTCTTCATAACTCTTTTCTTTATTCCTCGTTTGTTCAATCGTATAATTTCTGATGATGTCGTCTGTGATGCTTCCAACGACGCGATCTCCAACGACAACCGGAAGTTGCGTGAATCTGCCCTTCACCATTCTCTCGATGGCTTCAGCAATCGTGTCATCAGGCGATATTGAAACGACGCCACGAGTTGCGAGATCTCCCACGGTCAGGTGAATCCCTGTCTTTTCCGCATCGACGATTCCCTTCTTTAATACTTCTTCAAATGCCTGGAATATCTTTTTCACGTTTCCGTACGACGGATCGATGGCCCCTTTCTCGATTTTAGCGATAAGGGATTGGCTGACCCCGGCGCGCGAAGCGAGCTCTCTTTGGGAAAGTCCTAGTTTTTCTCTGATTTGCTTGATTTTTTCAAGATCTGGAAGCTGTGGCATGATTGCAAGGTCAATTGGATATATTTTCGGACTCATATCGATCATCTGTTGCAATCTCATCTACAGGTTTTCATGATTTTCTGTCTTTTTCAATTTCCCTCTGAGGCATTTTCAGTTTGATCGGAGTATAGCTTTTCATCTCATTATAAAAATTCGCATCTCAATTGAAAATGGAAATTTTGATCGTGAACAATTATAGCGAATTCCGACTCTAACTATTCGATGAGGTTCGAAATTCGTATAAATCAATTCTTGTACGATTCGGATGAATAACAATCAATAACTAATTGGTCTCACGTCAGTTTAGTGAGATCCAAATGATGTTCCCATTGAGTGTTGATACATTCCACGAATTGACGAATTCCCTCTCAATGTTTACACTCTGTTTTCTCTACGATAATGTTCCCAGCTCCTCACAGACGATTGAACACATCGCAGCTCGTAAATAGTTGGTGAGAATTATTAGCAAGGTGATTTGATTTGGATGAAGAGAAGCTATTTCTGAAATCATCTCTTCCTCTTTCAAGAGGCGTTTCGAGTCATAATAAGAACAGGGAAATGCCGATCGAGCCAGCATCAATACGCAAGGGAACGGGCTATCAATTGGGAGGTTGTGGTATAGCCGGTTGCCTATCACTCGATGGAGATCTCATATCAGGAGAGAAGATTGCTACCATGCTGACAACGATGAGTGAGCGTGAGAACGGTCTCGGCGCGGGCTATGCCTGTTATGGGTTGTTCCCAGAGCGTCGTGATGAATTTTGCCTTCAATTTTTCTTTGACGATGAGGACGTCAAGAATTCTGTTGAGGAGTTTCTCAAGGATCACGGAAACGTTACAAAGGATGAAAAGGTCTTTACAAAGAAATCGACGACACTGAAACCGCCTTTTCCTCTCGTGTGGAGGTTTTTCTTTAGACCTATTGAACGGAGAGAATGGAGAGGGAATCAGAGGCTTTCAGAAGAAGACTATGTCGTTCGACTTGTCATGCATGTTAACCAACATGTAGAAGGGGCCTTTTGCATTTCAAGCGGAAAGGACATGGCCGTCTTTAAGGGGAATGGATATTCCTTTGAAATCGCTGATTTCTACGATATCCAGAGATACAGGGGGAAGATGTGGATCTCACACTCAAGATTTCCAACAAATTCTCCTGGCTGGTGGGGTGGTGCTCATCCAATAAGTATCCTCGATTGGGCCGTCTGCCACAATGGCGAAATCACCTCTTATGGCGTCAACAGGAAGTTCGTAGAAATGGAAGGTTACAGTTGCACATTGTTGACTGATACGGAGGTGGTTGCGTATCTTTGGGATATTCTTGTGAGAAAACATGGTCTGCCAATCAATCTTGCCGCATTCGCGATGGCGCCCTGGTACTATCACGAGATTGAACAACTCGATCCGCAAAACCGAAAACTAGCAACACTGATAAGGATCACTTACAAGGAAGCATTTCTTAACGGCCCATTCAGCATCCTGGTAGGAAGGAGAGAGCCAGAGATCACCATGATCGCCCTTGCGGATAGAAAGAAGCTCAGGCCCTTGATTGTCGGCCGATCATCGGATGAGGGGATGTTTTTCGCAGCAAGCGAGGAATGTGCAATCAGGGCTATCGAGCCAAATGCGGAGACGTGGACGCCAAATGCTGGAAGTCCAGCTATTGCTCAGGTCCGCAATGGAATCATCAGAGATGGACTGGAATCACCTTTCTGGGGGGAGTGGAATGAGTGATTTGATCAATTTTTCGCAGGAAAGAATCGTTCAAGAATTGCCGGACAGATACAGGCCTGTCATCGATTACGAACTCTGCAAGGGCTGCAAAAGATGCGTTCGGGAGTGCAGTTACCAAGCCCTGGAGTTTCGTGACGGCAAAGTGCGACCAGTTCGAGGGTGTGTCGCATGCGGTCGCTGCACTGCGACCTGTCCAGCTGGCGCTATAGAAATTCGTCTTCTTCCATATCATTTCCCGCCCCATTCGAACTTTACAGAGAGAATAAGGCGAAGTATCATCTCCCAAGCAAATACTGGAGGAGTTCTGTTGTCATCATGCGGCACGGATCTCGAATACCCAACGATCTTTGATGAACTGTTGCTTGATGCGGCACAGGTGACAAACCCATCGATCGATCCGCTGAGAGAACCGATCGAAACCGTGACATTTCTCGGCAGGAGGGGAGGGAGGCTAACAAATTCAGAAAAGAAAGGTTTACTGAAGAACGAGGATATTGGCCCCGTCATCATGATGGACATGCCAATCATGATTGGCCACATCAGCCTAGGTGCGGTTAGTTATCCAGCGCAAAAGGCCCTTTTCAAAGCGGCATGCGACCTCAATATCATTGCTGGTTCTGGCGAGGGCGGCCTTCATTCAGATTTCTATGCTTATGCGGATCACATCAATAGCGAAGTGGCAAGCGGGAGATTCGGCGTCACGCCTGATTATTTGAAAAAGGTTGCCGCCGTTGAAATCAAAATAGGGCAAGGTGCAAAACCGGGGCATGGCGGTCATCTCCCTGGTGAGAAGGTCACTGATCTTATCTCGCGGACGAGAATGATACCGACGGGTACGGATGCACTTTCGCCATATCCACATCACGACATCTATAGCATCGAAGATCTGCAGCAGCTGATCTGCGCTTTGAAGGAGGCCACGGACTACAGAATTCCCGTTGGCGTCAAGATTGCAGCAGTGCATAATGTTGCTGCAATCGCGTCAGGCATTGTGAGAGCAGGAGCCGATTTCATCACGATCGATGGATTTCGAGGAGGGACTGGTTCGGCCCCGCGTGTCATAAGAGATCATGCTGGTCTTCCGATCGAAGTAGCTGTTGCTGTCGTCGACAAGCGTCTCACAGAGGAGGGGTTAAGGAATAAGATCACACTCTGCGCTGGTGGGAGCATAAGGTCCTCTGCCGATATGATCAAGATTCTGGCACTGGGAGCAGACGTGGCTATGGTATGCACCGCTGCGCTGGTCGCAATGGGGTGCAGGGTTTGCCAGCAATGTCATCGAGGCTTGTGTGCTTGGGGAATCGCAACGCAAAAACCAGAGCTCACTGCGAGGCTCGATCCAGAAATCGCATCTGCGAGAATTTCGAGGCTTTTCACCGCATGGAATGAGGAACTTAAGGAGGTGCTGGGAGCGATGGGTATTGATGCTGTTGAAAGCTTGGTTGGTAATAGGGACAGATTGAGGTACATCGGGCCAAATCCAAAGATTGCCGAAATCATGGGAGTCAAACACGTCGGCGAAGGGTGGGGTTGAAATGAATTCAGACGGAAAATTCAGCATCAATGGATTTGTTGACCATCATATCGATTTCAGTTTCGAAACTCATGGTGTCGTCAAGACAGCTACGATTCGGGCGGACAAGCGCGATCGCCTTGGTCATCCGCTTGATTACAAGATTCTCAATCTCGCGATAAAGAAATGCATTAACGCTGGCTATAAGCATATCGTGATTGAAGGCGCTCTCGGGCAGAGATATATCGGCGCTGCTCTATCAGATCCCGATGTCAAGATCGAGGTACACGGGACCCCTGGCAATAATCTCGGGGCGTTTCTCGACGGGGCAACAATTGAAGTTTTTGGCAATGCCCAGGATTTGACGGGAAATACGATGAACTCGGGTAAAATCATCGTGCACGGTAATGCAGGTGATGTGACTGGACTTGCTGCAAGGAGCGGTATTATCCTGATCAAGGGGAATTCTGGTTATCGAACGGGAATTCACATGAAGGAGTTTGCTGGTATGAAACCTGCAATTGTTGTCGGGGGAAGCGTTAAAGATTATCTTGGAGAATACATGGCTGGCGGTACGATTTTGGTTTTTGGTATTGGTATGGATGAGCGAGTAGTCTCTGGAACTAATATAGGTGCGGGGATGCATGGTGGAACTATTTTCATTAGAGGTAGGGTGAATCCTCATCAATTGGGATCAGGAGCGACTTTTAAAGGAATAACAGAAAATGATATGATGCAATTGGAAACGCTTGCAACGGAATATGAGGCTGCGTTCGGCGCGGAAGTGCCAAGGGATTGGGAAAGTTACACAAAGATTGTACCACATACGCATCGACCGTTCCACGGTCATTACGACCCGACGCTCATCTGAAAAATCTTCAGTTTAGAGACCGGGAAATCTCATCACAGATTCGAGGACGATCTGAACTTTCAGATCGACCAGGCCAATCGGTACAATTTTCTTTGTTATGATATCTTCGAGGGTCCTATTATCCGGTGCGTGGAGTCTGATCATGATGCTTCTTTCGCCGGAAACATTGAGGACCTCCATCACACCTGGAATTTCCCTCAATTTCTTCAAATCGTCAGCAACAACATTCTTTGCGAGATTTGCGAAAATGATTGCATCGGCTTTCATGCCTGTTTGCTCAGTGTTGACGATCGCCACGTAACCCAGAATGGCGCCATCATCTTCTAATCTCCTTATCCTGTCTCGAATCGTTGACGGAGACCGGCGCAGTTTCGACGCGATCTCATTATATGTCATTTTGCCCTCGGTGGCAAGAAGTTTAATGATCTTTCGATTCATTTCGTCGATAACCACCACGTCCGGCTCCTCCTAATGCCGTTAAGTTATTACGGATTGCTAGCATATATTCTTTTTCGAATTTTCGCGTTTATGACGGAAAAAGGGCCACATATTCGCCGTTTGAGCGTAATTCTTTCTGCTCTTTTTCAGAGTTATTTTGCAATTTCATTGTCTTAGAAGCTTATCTGTCCAATCAATCCCTTTTTGATCGTCCTATTTTGGTTATCTGACGAATTTCCTCTGATCGGAGGTTAGCGAACTGTTGCCCTACCATCAAGGTCTTCACGACTTAGCAATATGACATGCACAATCATGTCAGTTAACCGTACCCGCATTGCAGCTATTCACGAAGGTGCTTCCTTGATGATCTCCGATTAAGCAAAACCTCAGGCAGGCACAGCGCTTTTTACCTTTCCATTCGAATCGTAGTATTTTCTTCTGAACCAAAATGCAACATTGACCAGACTGATCAGAACAGGGACTTCGACGAGAGGACCGATGACAGCGGCAAATGCAACTCCAGATCCAATGCCAAATATCGCAATTGCGACAGCGATAGCAAGTTCGAAGTTGTTGCTCGCAGCCGTGAAACTCTGAGCGGTGGCATGCGGATAGTCGAATTTCAAGCGGATTGAGAGGCGGAAGGAAAGCAGGAACATAATGGTGAAATAAAGCAGCAGTGGAATCGCGATTCTCACCACATCAATCGGCAGTTGCAATATATATTCTCCCTTCAACGAGAACATGACGACGATCGTGAACAACAATGCAAGCAATGAAACCTTACTGAGTCTCGGGATGAATCTATTGTCATACCAATCAGCTCCTTTTCGTGGCAGGAGCGCGTATCTCGTGATAATACCAGCAACGAATGGAATTCCCAGATAAACCAGGACGGATTGGGCAACCTCCCATATTGATATGCTGACGGCGACACCAGATCCAGGTGCAATAAACTCAGAAAGCACGAAAATCATGAAGTAGGCGTAGAATGAGTATGTAAGAATCTGGAAGATTGAGTTTAGCGCGACCAATATAGCGGCATATTCGGAATCGCCCTCTGCCAATTGATTCCATACGAGAACCATCGCGATGCATCTTGCGAGACCCGTCAGAATGAGGCCAATCCTGTACTCGGGCAGATCGGGCAAAAAGATCCATGCGAGCGTGAACATCAAAAACGGTCCGACGATGTAGTTTAATGTGAGGGATGTGCCGAACATCATCTTAGATTCAGGCATTCGTGTGAGCTTCGAAAGCTCTTCATACTTGACCTTGGCCAATGGTGGGTACATCATCAGAATCAGGCCGATGGCTATGGGTATCGAGGTGGTGCCAATGCTCATCGAATTCAGTATGTCAGCTACTGCGGGAAAAACAGCTCCGAGCCCGACGCCAATGAACATCGCGAGGAAAATCCAAAGTGTCAGATATCGATTGAGGAATGAGAGTTTTTTTGATATTTGCTCTGCCATGCTATGCTCACCGCCTGCTATTTCGGAATGTCTGCATCAATTGTTCATGAATGAAATGGTATTTCAATAAATTTAGAAATGGATTTTGTTATATAAAAACTATAGGCTACCCCTCATATCGAGTATGAAAGCTTCAAAGATCAAGATAAATCGTATCCATTTGCAATCATCATTGCTATTCTATTGACATTCCTATGTAAAGGGTCGAAATTTTCGAAGGTTTTTCTTGGGTACATGTTTTGAGCGTGTCAATTTATTCTCAGGATTCAATCGAATTTAATCCCTTTTTATCGTTAGGTGAAGCGCTTGCTTTACTCAGTTTGTTATGGTCACATTCATCATTGTATCGGATTTTGTGATTAATTTTGGCAAAAGATTTATTTATCGCGTTCTGATAATGCTTCAAAAAATATTGAAATAGGCGACATCAATGGGAGATCCTTTAATCGATCCACTCATCAGCGGCTTCGACAGCATTATGGACTATCTGAGCCAACATACGCTCACATGTCTCATCCCCGCTTTTTTCATTGCCGGAGCTATCGCCGCATTTGTTAAGAAAGAAGCAGTTCTCAAATACTTCGGGCCAAGTGTCAGGAAGATCAAATCGTACACCGTTGCCTCAGTCTCAGGCACAATACTCGCAGTCTGTAGTTGTACGATATTGCCGCTGTTCGCGGGAATTTACAAGAAGGGAAGCGGTATTGGTCCGGCAACGACTTTCCTTTTTGCAGGCCCAGCAATTAACATTCTAGCCATCGTTTATACGGCTCAGGTCCTGGGTTACGATCTCGGGGCTGCAAGAGCGATATCCGCCATCGGTTTGTCGATCGTCGTTGGACTCATGATGGCTTTGGTTTTCAGCGAACATGACAAGGCACTGGTCAGAGAAGAAAAAACTTTCGTTGCTGCAGCATCTTCCAATCCAAGACCAAGATGGGTAATCCCAATCTTTTTCATACTGCTCATCGCGATTCTTCTCATCGGGGCATCGAAACTTGAATGGATTCCAAAGCTCACTGTCGTTTACCTACTCACCGTTGTCGTCGCTGTTATTCTCATCTATTACTTTGAAAGAGACGAAGTGACAAATTGGGCAATGGAAACATGGGATTTGACAAAGAAGATCTTCCCGATATTGATCGCCGGTACTTTCATCGTCGGCGTCATCGCCTATTTTATTCCACCGGAAACCTTCCGACCGTATCTCGGGGATAATTCGATCGGGTCAAACCTGCTCGCATCGATCATCGGTGCGATTCTTTACATGCCAACGTTGCTCGAGGTTCCCATTATTGGGACGACTTTTGGTTATTCGACAGGAGTCATGGCTTCTGGACCGGCATTAAGCCTTCTGTTGAGTGGTCCGACGACAAGCCTGCCGTCATTGATTGTGCTCTATAGGATCATGGGTGCGAAGAAAACGTTTGTCTACTGGATCTCCGTCGTTTTCACATCAGCAATTGCTGGTTTGATATATGGTACAATGGTGGGATAGTATGAGCCGGGAGAAACCGTGTTGTCCGGAATCCGCTGCGAGAAAGGTTAGGAAGCTGAATGTTGGCGGCTTTCTAGTCGGAATCGCCCAGCTCGATGAAATTATCGAGGAAGTCGAAAATCTGGGATTGAAGGACAGCGAGGAAATCGGAAAGCAATTGCTCAGGCGTGTTAAGATCTATAATTATGTTCCACCAGGCACGGAGGGAGAATATATCGATGCGTTGTTGAAAGAGTATGCGAAGAGGAGGTGAAGAATTTGAAGATTGAAGTGCTCGGAACAGGATGTGTTAAATGCAAAAGGCTGGAAAAGCTTGTGCATCAGGCAGTGGAGGAGCTCGGCATAACGGCAGAGATCGTCAAGGTGGAGGACATCGAGGAAATCATGAATCGAGGAATTATGATAACCCCAGCTCTTTATATTGATGGCGAGGCGAGAGCTGTTGGAAGGGTCCCTAGCCTCGATGAAATAAAATCGATGCTCAAAGGAGGGAATTAATGGAAGCTGGCAAGCAAGAAGAATGTCTTTGTGGTGGCGGTCCGATTCTCGTCTATGCTTGTTCAGGCGGGTCCAATGTGGGGCAGATTTCGAATGAGGTCGCGAAGTTGCTTGCCGTCTCAGGAAGAGCGAGGATGTCATGCGCCGCTGGGATAGGAGGACACGTCGGAGGGATTGTCGAGTCTGCCAGAGCGGCAGAAATGTCAGTGGTCATTGATGGGTGTCCTCTCGCTTGCGCTAAGAAATCATTCGAACATCTGGGGTTGAAACCAGGGATGCACGTCGTTATCACAGATCTAGGCATCAAGAAATCTTACAATCTGAATTCAGTGCGAAAGGAAGAAGTCGATTTGGTTTTGAATCACGTCGCGAATCGACTTCCGACGCCGACGAAAGTTCAAATTTAACTGTGAAAATCAAACTCTTTCATTTCTTGACGACTTCTGTTGTTGGGAAGACGAATACCTTTCTAATCCATTCGTGAATTTCGTCTCTTGTGTTTCTGAAGGCACGCATGGTCTCTTCATTTCATTCGATCGTTTTTGAAGTGGCGACAAAACTTTGCCATCTATCTTTTTCCTTTGCTGAAAAACGGACATATGTCTTCTTCATCGTTGCATACCGTTACGACATAGTCAAACTCCTGCTCTTCGAATTTTCTCAGGCTTTTCGAACGGTGATTCAAGATGTCGATCCTAATCTCCCTGATAACGGCAATCGCGAATCTATTTACTCCTATACTAGTTCTTACTTCGTCCTTATTAGTTCTCCTGTGGAGTTTTTTTGTCTGAGACTAATGAGGCACGGATCTGGTGAGGGGCAAGTCTGGCCCTATAGAAAAGAACATGTCTTCCTATGCTCCCTATTTTGTCAAGAGATGATCGCATGAATCGAATCTCTTTCTCCTTGAAAAATAGGTTTTTGTGCGGTCAACTCTTAAGAGCTGAAAGTGGTTTACAAATGAGGAAATTAACGATAGTTTAATACACCTAATTTGTTTATGTCTGTACGAAAAGAGGGATACGATGACAAAGCTAGAAGATAAGGTCGAGATGTACGGAAAGATGGCGCTTGCTCTTGAAATCATCGAGAATTGCAGAGACTTTGCATCCTTAATCCCAGAGGTTCGAACGAATCTCATCTTCGCCTCACCTGATGCAGTATCACCGAGGGATGTCCTTGCCGTCGAAGGAAGAATTACGGTCGTTAATGGTTTCCCGCACGCTGCTGGTCCGATACGGTTCGGAGCATCGAATCATATGTCAAGATTAATATTGGAAATCAATAAAAGGGAATCCAGCATCCGTGCGGGCATCAATTTCGCGAGCACGCCAGAATTGACAAAGTGGCTCAAAG
The DNA here is from genome assembly GCA_014361295.1 of Methanomassiliicoccales archaeon. Classification (NCBI taxonomy): domain Archaea; kingdom Methanobacteriati; phylum Thermoplasmatota; class Thermoplasmata; order Methanomassiliicoccales; species Methanomassiliicoccales archaeon. Next base: position 1,517,283 of record JACIVX010000001.1, read on the forward strand.
GTTTTTGTGAGAGAAAAGGTTGGACCTTTGGAGTAATCGATCGGTCAAAAGAACCTGTTGAGGTATCATTGAAAGACGGTGAATCAATGCCCTGGAAAATTGAAGAACTGGTGCGATCATCGGATGGGAAAATCCCAAAGGTCTTTTATGAGACTGGCGCCGTTGGAAAGGAGCCCGTTTCTGTTCTGATAGGAAGGGATCCAGTTGAAGTGGCGAGGGAAGCATGTGAGATCGCAATTGCATTTTCGAGGGAAACCAGGGAAATGATCCAAAAAGAAACAAAAGTCGGGAAAATAGCTCCCGAGGAATTCGAATCGATCATCATCGGCAGATTTGGTGCGGCTGATGACACTATTATCGTGCCTCCGAAAGCGGGTGTTGACGCGGGTGTGATCGACCTGGGTAACAACACGGTGCTCGTAGTTGCGGAAGACCCGATTTTTTCCATTCCTGCTCAACCGCTTGAGATGTTTGGATGGTATACGGTCCATATCGGCGCGAGTGATGTGGCAGTGATGGGAGTCAAACCACGGTACATGTGTTATACACTGCTTGTGCCGCCTGGAACTGAAAAGGCGGATATGGAAATCATCGTTGATTCAATACATCGGGCTGCTCTGGAACTTGATATTGCTATTGTCGGAGGACACACGGGTTATTATCCTGGAATCGCCACACCTCTCATTGGTGGCGTTACGGTCTTCGGGATTGCTGAAAGGGGAAGGTACGTGACTGCCGCTGGAGCGAAGCCTGGAAACGACATTATTTTGACCAAGGGACCGGCGATCGAGGCCGTCGGGATTCTTGCTTCTATTTATGAAAAAGAACTCGCCGGACGGTGCGATGCCAGAACAATTGAAAAAGCCAAGTCATTGATGCGACAGATCTCCGTTGTGAGGGATGCGATGATTGCCATGAATACGGGCGGCGTAACGGCAATGCACGACGCGACAGAGGGCGGCGTGATCGGCGGCCTTTTTGAGATTGCGCAGGCGAGCAATGTTGGAATGGAGGTCGACGAGTCGCTATTTACAATTCCTAATGAGGTGGAACTGATCTGCGAAGCCTTTGATATTGATCCTGTTGAGGCAATTTCCGAGGGATCTCTCATCATCACTGCGGAGGTGGAGAAGTCCTCTCAAATCGTCGACAATCTCAAACGTTCTGGTATTGATGCATCTGTGATCGGGAAAGTCGTTGACTCGACCGAAAGAAGGATTTTGAAGCGTAAATCTGGCGAAATAGTTCCATTGAGAATCCCAGAACAGGACCCCTTCTGGCCAGTGTTCTTCAGAGGGCTTTCCTCAAGGCAATCATGAACTTTCCCACAATTCTTTTGACATCAGATTATGCAAGGCTGCGGAATTGAGGGGATTTGAACTGGATTCCTGATCAATTGTCAATTACTCTTTTTCCTACCATGATTTAATCGGAGAGATCTCTCTCAGCGTTCTGACGACCTCCGGGATAACATCGAGGAAGTAGTCAACTTCTTCAAATGTGTTCATCCTGCTGAGACTGACTCTAAGCGATCCTCTCGCCTGTTCAGGTCTGATTCCGCAGGCGAGTAGAACATGCGACGGCTCAAGGTTCTTCGTAGAACACGCTGAGCCAGTCGATGTCGCGATCCCTTTCATATCGAGTTGGAGAACGAGGGCCTCTCCCTCAACAAAGTCGAATCTGAAATTAGCGTTGTTGCAAAGGCGTTTGTATCGATGACCGTTAAGGTAGGAATCTGGAATTCGAAGGAGAACGCCATCAATGATGCGCTCTCTCATCGCCTTCATCTTTTCGACATCTTCTATCATGCTTCCCATCCCTATCTCGACCGCCTTTCCCAAACCGACGATTCCACTAACGTTTTCGGTCGATGAACGCAAACCCCTTTCATGACCGCCGCCATACATGATCGGTCTGATCTTTGTTCCGTTGCGAACATAAAGAGCCCCGACGCCTTTTGGACCGTGAATCTTATGTGCTGAGATTGAAAGGAGATCGATCGAATCCTTTACGACATCGATCGGCATTTTCATAAATGCCTGGACTGCGTCCGTGTGAAACAGCGCCTTGTAATCATGAGCAATTTCGCCAATTGCTCGAATCGGCTGAATTGTGCCGATTTCGTTATTGGCCGCCATGATTGATACGAGTATCGTTTGGCGGGTTATCGCTTCTTTGATTGCTTCTTCGGAAACGATTCCTTCGCTGCTCACTGGTAAATATGTAACTCTGAATCCCTGACTTTCCAAGAATTGACAGGTGTGAAGTACGGCATGATGTTCGATAGCGCTCGTTATAATGTGATTTCTTCGATCTTTGTTTGCGAATGCAACGCCCTGGATAGCGAGATTATCCGATTCCGTGCCCCCCGAAGTAAAAATAATCTCCCTTGATGTTGCATTGAGCGCCTTGGCGACGATCCTTCTCGCCTCCTCCATCGCCTCCCCTGCCTCACGTCCGAAAGAATGGAGGCTGGAGGCGTTTCCAAATTTTTCATCGAAGAATGGCAGCATCGCCTCGACGACTTTCGGGTCAACGCGCGTCGTCGCACTGTTATCGAAATAGACCTTCGGCATCCGAGATCACCTTTTTGATTAACTATTGTTACAGTATATCTCTTTTATACTGATTTCGTTCGGCGAAGGAAGATGATCGACCGAAGATAAATAAATGAAGATCCATTCGATCCCCTTTTCGTTCAAATACTGATTGATTATTCCTCGATAGTCCAGATTAGAGTACGCCACATTTTTGTAAATTGATTTTATTCATACAATGAGAAGATATAATTAACAATGGAAAAGTATTTCAAATAGAATTGAAATAGTATTGGTTGACGGCGCAGGATGCACCGTCGGGAGGTGTCGTGAAATGGAAGGCGCTGGGGCCATCGCGGCGATTATCGTTCAGGCGATCTGCATCATAATCATCATCGCGTACCAGCTTGCCGCGTAGGCAACAAGTTACGCATTTCGGAATGAGGCGATTCAAATTCGGAAATGTGTATCGGATGCTTTCTCACGCAGATCTAGGTGACAATATTATTACAGGCATAATCGATCATGCGCGCTGTCGGAAAGAGCGGCAGATCGGTGCAGATCGCAAACGGATAAGCGAGGATCGAGCGATCTAGGAGGGATCTGCGCAGGGAGGTTTTGAAATTCATTAGTATTTTGAATTCCTCCAGGCGCTATGATCTCTCCTATTATGAGTGATTGCTGGCCCGTTTTTGAAAAGCATTAAAATTCATTCCTTTTCTGTAAAGCGCTGTGCACAGATTCATTGTCATAAGTCTGTGACGAGAATGATTTGCTGATAAATCCTGTCGCGAACATCTTGTTTTGAGTAACTGGAAGTATCTCGTATTTCTTTTATCGATTGTTTGTTTTGTTGGTTTTATTTCATCATTGCCCGAAGTTGTTTCGACAAATCTATATATAATGTAAGAAGTATTTCAAATTAATTTGAAATAAGTGATCAACATGAAAAATGAAAAGGAAATTCTTCTGGTAAGCTGCAGTGGCGCTTCAAACACGGGCACGCTGTCTGATTGTGTTGTAAGAGAACTTGTAAATGAAAATCCAAACAGATACAAACTTCTCTGCTTGCCAGCACTCGCCATCGGCCGCAGGAATGCGATGGAAAGCTTGAAAGACGCCAGCCATATCGTTGTCCTCGATGGCTGCGCAATGAAGTGTGCGACCCAAATTCTACAGGAAAAAGGACGGTTACCAGACGTTTCAATTGAACTGGCAAAAGATTGTGGAATAAAAAAGAACATGATTCCGTCTTGTGAGAGGGAAGATGTCAAAAAAGTTAAAGAATTAGTAAAAAAGGCAACGGAAAATTGGTGATTTGTATGACTGAAAAGATCATTTTTGACTCAAAGAAATGTACAATGTGCGGGAAATGTATCGACATATGCCCAGGGAATGCCCTTCAGATGGGCGACGAGACACCCCGCCTAATCAACAGCGAACTCTGCTCCCTCTGCGGGGTATGTGAAGATCAGTGTCCTGCTGGCGCAATTACCATTCCATCAAAGCCTGCCGTGGTCTATCAAGCGACAATCATCGCAGGCGATCCTGGTATCGTTGAGATATCGGAAAAGATCGCGAGCGCACTTGATCTCAAGAAAATGCCTGTTGGAGTGAAATTACTGAAACAACGGGAATCGCCGCCTCCCGGATTCAGAAAAGTCGATATTCCACTCCGGCACTGCGTTTCCGTTCATATGGCGTCACTTGGGGCGAGCCTTTATCTCCCTGGCGAAATGCACGCTTGCTCTGCGGCGAAGGCTGCGCTCGGAATTGCGGATTTGCCTGAAAAAGTGAAATCTGGCAAGGTTCCCTATATGCATGGTCTTGCCGCATCGGAAAAGATCGCTGCACGGATCATGGAGGAAGTTCCAAAACTTGAACCTGGCAGCACGGCTGGGACTTTAGTCGCACCCCTTAAAACTTTCGCCGAGGCCCCTGATGTCGTTATTATTACCTGCCTTCCAAAGCAGGCGATGTGGATTGCTAACTCGCTTCTATACGCGACGGGTGGTCCACGGATCACCGCGAACTTCGCAGGCATGCAAGCTTCTTGCGGGGATTCGACTACACTACCGTTGAAAACAGGTAAGGTCAATTTCTCACTCGGATGTTATGGCTGCCGGTCGGCTGGTAAACTCCGAGACGAAGAGATGTATGTGGGCATCCCCTGGTCAATGATTCACTCAGTTGTTGGGGGACTCATTGGTCTAAGGAAGGCGATGGGAAAGCTCGAAGCGCGCGCCCAGAGCTAATCGTGATCTGCCACTTTTCCTGAACTTCTTTTAGCTTTCGACAATTTTTGATCCTAGAAATTACGGAGACCCTACAGCAGAGAAAAACACGCATCCTTTCAGCAACGCACACTCCAATGGTTTCAATTGATGATAATGTTAATCGAGGAACGATGATGCTCGTTGACTGTCGATCAGCTCATAGATCAATTTGCAAGCTTTTTCAGCATCATTCCTCATGTTTGCTTTGATTAAGATCTTGCCATTTGAATAAACGTGGCAAACAGTTCCAGTATCTTCAAAAAGGACTAGCAATAAGCATCCCAGGTTCGTAATTTCCTTAACCCCTATATTCTTGAGCCTTGATTCGAGGACTTCGAGATCAACTTCCAGTTTCTCTTTCGGCGTCGCCTCAAATTCCTCAATTCCTGAACAAAGTTTTCTCATAACAAATTCAACTGTCGTCATCGCTTATCCCTTTTCAATCCTGCCTGGATTAGCAGAGAATCGATCTTTTCTCTTGCTGATTTGTTGCTTTCGTGGGATAGCGGTTGACAGCTCTCTATCTGTGCTCGACCCTCGAGAATCTCCACCGCAAATGCCATACAAGTTGGGAAACCGCATTTGCCGCAGTTGCTCCGCGGCAGAAGTCTGAGAAGATCGACTATCCCGACCCTCCTTCGTTTTTTGTATTCTTCTGGGTCGATTTCGTTTTTCCTCTTTTCCACATCCTCTATCCAATCGACAACTTCTTTGATAACTCGTTCTGCCTCATCCAGATCGGTCAGCTGAGTAATCCCCACATTGCCGTCCCCATCGATTGAAATGATTCTTTGTTCCGACTTGTAGGACAAAACACGTGCTCCTTCGTTGTAATTAGAACTGGGGCGATCGCTTGCTAGATATGGTAAAAGAGATTGGACATCGCCTTCGAGTCTGTATATCGCTCTGATTTTCCTGCTGTCTGCAATACATGGCAGCGTTTCGACAAGCACCCATTTGAAACTACCCATCAGATCTAACCATCCATATTCGATATTCGCAGAGATTCCATTCTTCTTGTGGGATTCGATTTGTCATCAGTATTAAATACTTCTAGGCTATTTCAACTTTTTTGAAAATTCCTGTATGTGCATAATATTGAGAGGTGACTAGCTTAGTTTTGGATTGGTGAAATTGATGACGTCAAGAGTGAAGGTCAACATGAGTGTGTGTGGAAAGACGACGATTATCAAAGTCACACAAAATGATGAAGGAGACTTCGAAATCGAGGCGGAGACAGATTGCGACAATGTTAAGGAATTCATCGGTCTGCTCGGAAAATTGACACTGACAGATATTTCAGATAAGCCAAATAGTCGGATCTGGGAGTGCTTCAAGAAGGCAAAGATGAGCTCGACTTGCTTGACACCAGCTGCGGTCGTCAATGCCGCTTGGCTTGAGGCCGGAATGTTGTCGAAGAATCTTGCGCTTTCAAAAGGAAAAATCTGCGTGGAATATCTTGAATGAAGCCTTGAATCTTTATCTATACCTAACTGGGTCAGAATGAATTGATCGATAAACTTTCAATGGAAACTTCATTATGAGAAAAGGTAATATTGTCTTCAGGAGCGCAATCTCCTCTGTACCAAATCTATATTTCTGCTGAGAATTAAATGGTTTATTCATGAGAGATTTTGAAGAGACTCTCAACAACGAACTGAACGGTAAAAGATCAGATCCGCCCTTCATCCTGTGCGCAGGGGGCGGGCCGTTTGGATTGAAAGCCGCAGAGATCGCTAAATCTTATGGTGCGGTATTGGTGGTCGATCGGGATCTCAAATGCCCTGCTGCGAGAAAAGCGGACATCGTCCTCGATCAAATTCACGATCTTGATCTTTATTCTCTTGGCAAAATTCAATTCCTTGTCGCGGATGCCGCGGGTGTTCTTTTAGACTTGATCGATCTCAACCAGCTTCCAGATTTTGTCATTCCCGTGGTAAAAGGACATTTTGCTGCAAGATTGGCTTTTGAATTTCTCGTCAGGAATGGGTATCAGGTGATGCCGAATCCAGATCTAATGGCTAAAATGATCCCAAAATTGCCTGACATTCTCAGCTCGCAAACGGATGAGAACAGTGCGGTTCTCTCAGTGAGTTACATGCCTTTTCAAGAACAATGCGATGAGATGTGCGAACGCCCTTTAATATGTCCGATAACGGGACTGAAGAGGGAAATCCCGATGCACGAGATCATTACCAGGTCTCTCTTAGAGGTGACTCGCAGTTTTGCGGTTCTGGTGACACAGAATTTCGGCGGAATAGGTGCGCTACGGATTTCTGATATCCAGCGTTTAATAAAATGTCTTTCATCTCTCAAATCTAGCGATTCTCTCTGCGTGGCCACATCCTGTGAGTGCCATGGTATTGTCAACTTTCTAGTCGTTGGAAGTCTAAGGGAGAACACTCTATGATAATGATTTATCGCGTGGACAAGAATCTTTTCAATGGCATGTTTGAACGCACTTTGTAAAGAACAAAGAGTGAACGGAAGAATAGATTGAAACGCGTTTGAATCTGTATTTATCTTCCCTCGTTTTTTCATTTCCCAACGTGGCATTTGAGGAGGCGTGAGAAAAAGAGCTTTATTTGTCCAATTTCTAACACCGTATATGCTCGCCTGTTCGTGGAGCGGTGGAAAGGATAGTTGTTTCGCTTTTTGGAAAATGGCTTGCGCTGGATACGAGATCAAATATTTATTGAACACTTGTCGGAAAGAAAGTGGAAGAGTCGCTTTTCACGGCGTGAGGGCGTCATTGATTGAAGAGCAGGCAAGGTCGATCGGGGTCGAGCTTCTCCAGAAAGAAGTGGTCGGCAATGACTACGAGAAGCAATTCCTAGAAGCTCTTTTTGAACTCAAATCTTTCGGCGTTGATGGGATTGTTTTCGGCGATATCGATGTAGAACAGAACAGACAGTGGTGTGAAAACGTATGCAAGAAAGCTGGTGTCCGATCATATTTCCCTCTTTGGAATCTCGATCAGGCGCGTATTCTTAATGATTTTCTAGCTGAGGGTTTCAAAGCGATTGTCGTTGCCCTGAATTCGAAATTCCTCGATGAGGAATGGCTTGGAAAAGTAATTGGCCCGGATTTGTTAAATCAAATCGAAACGCTCAATGTTTACAGATTAACGACAAAGATAACGCCCTGTGGTGAGATGGGAGAGTATCATACATTCGTTTTTGACGGTCCTCTTTTCCGATTTCCTATCCGTTATAAATTGGGAGAGAAAGTTTTCAAAGAGGGGTATTGGTTGATTGATCTTCTATAATGAAAATTCATATCGAGCTCTCTGCCGTTAACTGACAAGCTTTCTAGCCGAGGCACGAGTAGTAGAGTTCCGACTCGACAAAAATCTTATATAGGATTCCGTTTTTACGAAAAACTGCCCTATCCGTTATACAATTAATCACTTCTAGAATAGGGCATTTCCGAAAGAATTCGACGATGACGGGGGTGTTCGATATGGGCATTCACGTTATCGCCGAATTGCTCGGCGTTGACCCTCGAAAGATCTCTCGCGTCGAGATTATCCGCCCGATCTTGAATAGAGTTATTTCTAAATCTGGATTGAACTGCATTTCCTCTCATTATCATCAATTCGAAGAATATGGCGTCTCTGCTGTATATCTATTGAGTGAGTCCCACCTGAGCGTACATACATGGCCCGAATATGGTTACATCGCTCTCGACATTTTTACCTGCGGTCCTGATGAGTCAGCCCTGAAAGCTTTTCGTTTGCTCATTGAAGAATTCAGACCCAAGATCGTCAAGAAAAAGATCATCAGGAGGGTTCCCTATGCAAAAGGTGGATGCACAGATCTTGAAGATTCTTTCGGAATCGAAGAAGTCCATTTGGGAGCTGCTTGATGCCTTCGATTTCAATTTAAGGGAATTTATTTGCGGACTGAGGCGACTTCACGATGCTGGGTTAATTTCTGCGGATGAGGAAGGATTCGCTCTCACTGAAAGAGGGAAGAATGTTCTCGATCCTCATATTACAGCATTCAAACTCGTGAAATGCAGGGAATGTCTCGGCAAGAAATTTCTATTGACTGATAGATTAAAAGAAATTCTCGAGGAATTCAAGGAGATCACGAAAACCAGACCTCAGCCAACTTTTGACTATTTCCAGGGATACATGGATGAGATCGATGTTATATCAAGGGTAGCTCTCATGCACTACTACAACGATCTCCACAATAAGGATTTCGTTCTTATCGGTGATGATGACCTTCTAAGCATTGCCCTCTCTCTGACGAATCTGCCTTCGAGAATCTGTGTTTTGGATATCGACGAACGGATCGGTAGTTATCTTACTCAATTGAACAAGGAGCGCGGATTTGACATCGAGTTCCGTAGGTATAATGTCGCGGAGCCTTTACCGGATGATCTCATTCGCAAATTCGACGTCTTCTCTTCTGAGCCTCTCGAAACGATCAGCGGATTGAAGGCATTCATTGGGAGGGGAGTAAGTTGTCTTGGAGCCGGTGGTGTCGGTTATTTCGGTCTGACGGTCGCCGAGGCATCCCATGAAAAATGGCTTAAAATTGAAAAAATGCTTGCGAATGGAAATTGTGTGATTACCGATCTAATAAGGGGTTTTTCGAGATATCCGATGAGATACGATGATGTGAACTATGAAACATTTATCGCAAACCTAAAATTCCCCGCGAAGGAAAACCCAGGAATCCACTGGTATAAGTCAGCTCTCATCCGATTTGAAATTTTAGGAGAACCAAAGCACATCATCGATCCGAAAAGAAAGCTTAAGCTCGAATTCATTGACCGAGCGGAGGACATCACTCACATCAGCGTCAATCAATGTATTGAGAATAGGGATGAAAATGGGAAGTGACCATCGAAACTGCAAGTTTCGATGGAATGACCAGAAGAAAGGCGACACAGCAAGATCTTTAGATCATCATCGAGTTCCCGAAAAAAACTGTCAGCAAAGGAAAGCGCAGCGGATTCTATGGTCATGCCTGCGAGTAGATTCCAGAACCGCGATTGACTGATGAGAGACATTCTCAGTGAAAATTCAATCGTTTTCGTAGCTGAGCGAGGAAGCTCTCTCGTCAGATACGTTCTAGGATGGAACGACAGACCTTGCAATTGTAGGGGAAAAGGGGATATGATTGCGATTGCTTCGTGCTGGGAGATTACTGACACACGGGTATAATGTATGGTTATGCAACGCGATTCTTGAGTGGTTTAGAGAAAAAGGCGTCTCGTGCGTCGAATCGGACGTCCATTACGAGAATCGTGAATCGATCTGCCCGTTCGAAGGTTTGGTCTAAAGAAGTATGTAAAACGTTTCAGATTGCCGTGAGTATTAAGTCGGGGGTTATAGAGAAAATATGTTGATTTTGTCTCAGGGATTTCATTTCTATTGTTGAAGTTGCTGGGGTGCTTATTTTCGTACGATTCTCTTTTGGCTCGCATGAGCCAACAACGGACCCTATCGAGCTTCAAGGCGAGTACTTAATCGAGTAAAGAGAATCGAGTAAAGAGAAAGAATCGACTTCTCCGTTGTCACATCCTTCTCTAACGGATTCTTTTGTCAACGCAGAATACCCGTCGCCTACGTGCTGTGATCCAGCAACCCTTTCAAGTGGTTGCCGTCATGTCCCCATCATTTGAATCGTAGTCGGATAGCTCTGTTTGACCCTTACGCTCGCCTACCCATTCCTTTAGTAGTCTTACTATTTTTGATCTTGTATTTTTGTTTTCTATGTTAACGCCTTCCTTGAACCTGAAGACAATATTAGGCGAGCTGTCATCATACTCCATATAATCCTTCATTTTTCCCTCTACCAACTGGACCAATTGCTGTTCTACGGACTTAACAAGTTTGCCTTTGCTGGTCTCAGAAACATTTTCAGCAATCCTCTCCAGGCCTGAGGTGACTATCTGATCGGCGGTCCTGCCTCTGCATCCCGGTTCGGCCAGCTTTAGGACCAAGTTCACGAGCCCCCTCCTCAATTCGTACGATTTCGATGCCATTTCCGGAATCAACTGGATTTGAATATCGGGCGATCGGCTTATATCCGTTCCATTGAATTTCCTAAGGTACTCCGCCAGTTCTGTGTCGCTGAGCTTCTCCGTGTTCTTCGAGTCGAAGCGGTCTCTCACGAATATCTGGCAGTAACCGCCGTCGTCGACGTCATTTTCGAGCCGACTGCATATCACGTTTGGCTTCCCCGCGATGGTGTCGCCGAGCCACTGCTGGAACAGCCTCGGGTTCATATCCCGATAGGAATCCAGCTGGCATTTCTTGGGCTTGTCGTTGAGGGTGACCTCTATTATCGCCCATTTTGAATCGCTCGAGCAGACGATATCCGGCACGCCGCCCGCGCCGGTTGGATCCGCCACAGGCTCAATGACGCCTATCTTGTATCCAGCGCTCTTAAAGGGTCCCTTGAGTCCGATGGTCTTGAGCTCGTAGAAAAGGGCGACGGTGTTCCTCCAAAGACGGATTCTGTCGTCGACTTCACGCAAATACTTCTACCCCGTCGATCGAGATCGATGTCTTTCCCGCGCTCTCCTCGCCGTGGACAGTCGCGATCCTCGGCGCCGCGTTCACGCATCCGTCCATCGGGATCACCAAGTGCGCGTAACTGGGGGCAACACCCATCAGGACGCGGTCCCACGTGTGGAGGTCGACGCCCGAGTACCTCCTGTAGTCGTCTTCGCGCTCGAGTTCGACCAGCCACAGCTTCAGCTCGCCGACCCCCTTCGATGTTACATTGGAGAACCCGTCTACGTCGATGCTTCTGGTAAATTCGATCTCGAACGGGGCGTAGACGCTGTCCCTTATCTTTGTGGCTTCCCGGAGTTCGTCCTCGTAGACGAGGGCCATGTATATGACGCACTGCAGGGCCTCCTCTACTTCCGTCGCCCTGTTGATGGTGACCTTTCCGTTTGAATACCACTCCGACGATATCACTACGTCGTTGCCGCTGATCTTCTGCCACCTCATGCTGTTGATGGCATACTTTTCCCTGAGTGTTCGGAGGACCCCCTCTATCTCGGGGTCTATTCCCTGGGCCCCGTACCACGCTTTCATGCTGAGATAGCTCCTGTGCTCCTCTGGTCTCAGGCCGTCCTCGAACTTGATGCCGACTCCTCTTTCCATCCAGTTTTCCTTATCGGACCAGTACTTCATGAGACTCCGGGTCAGCCAGCAGTAGTCGATGCCGTGCGTTTCTCCGACCATCTTTTCGATCGAATAGTCAGAGATCCTGGCCTCCGCGAGACTGAATATCGTGCAGACGCGCTCTCCTGTTCTGTTTAGGACGAAGCTCTCGTCGGTCCTACGGTCGTCCGCCGCCGAGTTGATGTACCATCCAGAAACATCCAGCGGCCGCCAAGAACCGGACGGACAGGGTATATGCGGAACGAGCTTCGGGTTGACCTCGATGAGGTAGGCTTTAAGCTGTGCCCAGTGGTACTTGCCGTGTTCCTCGAGGGCCTCCTCGTTCTTATTGAACAGGAACTGCACGCACCTCTTGAAATCGCCGAGAGACTTTATCCCGTCCATCGCCTTTTTCCCCCTGCTTGCATAATCCAACTATATAACTATCTTTGCATCCTCTGCACAGAGAATATGAGATTATTCCGATATATATGGTTAAGCTTTTGAAGTGCAGACAAGAGAAAACCCGCTCCGTCACCACTCCTTTGGTATCTCCTCTATTTCCGTAATCTTCTCAGAGATGGGGGGGGGGGGAGAAAAGTTCTCTAGTTGTGTGTGAACAGAACTTTTGTTATGACTTTCAATTCCTTTTATTGGTTTTTGGCATCTAACGCAGCGAATTGTTTTAGGCGAAGATTATTTGTCTTAGGTTTAGTAGTCCTTTGTAGTCCTTCTTAAGCATTTTCAATTTCTTTTGGTGTTAGGAGGACGAGTTTTCCTGCGAAGGGGTATGTTTGCGCAGCTTCTATTATTTCGTCATGGTATTCTTGTTCTGCGACTACAACCATTTTGAGGGACCATTGATGCACCAAGTTAAGCCTGTATATTGGGTCGGGAATGCTTCCATGCACTTGGACTTCGAATGGCACATATGTTAGTCCGAAGATTTTCATGCGAGATCGAGTGATTTGCCTTTTGCTTTGAAGGGTTTATCTGTTGGCCTAAGGTCATTTACCGTTGGCTTTTTTAGTGATTCGTACCCAAAGATTTGACCGATGATATGTAAAGATTCGACAATTGCGTTGTGTGGTGATGCTTCTTCTATTGACGTTTCCCTTTCAGGTTTAGTTTTTCTTGTGCCATTCTGTCTCTACGACTTTCACTTTGTCTATTCCAATAAGGTATTCTGGATTGGTAAGGTTGTCCTTGATTATTTGGTAATCGTGTTCTGTGAGCTTTCTGCAAGTTTTTCCTTGTAGGTAATTATACCATTTCTCGCTGTCTGGAAAAAGGTCAAATTTCACGGTTTTCGAAAGGACCAGCTTCTTAAAGTTGAGATAGTAACCTGATGGAGGCATTTCTGATGGCTTTATAGAGTAAACCATGATTTCGTTCCAAAAGGGATCCCTTTCAAGATGAGTTATATCTGAAGTGATCTCAAAAATTCCCACTACAACATTGTTTTTACTGGCATAATAAATGATTTTATCCCCCTTCCTAATTTCGGCGAATTGCTTAAACCGAGGTTCTCGCAGACCATGACTTTTAACTCTGCAACCTATCAAATCGCTATGTTGTGCATACGCTTTCAAATCATGAACTACAAACCAGTGATTCATCATTATTTCCCTACAAGGACTTGAGATTATGTAGTTTTTTCTTTTCTTAATTTTATTTTTAATCTTAAGTTCTGTGTTCCATATTTTGTTAAGATGAACCTCGTGCACTGCTGTTCCAGTAGATGGACATGAAAAGAGCGAAACGGGCTCGAAAAGATAAATTAATCCAGTTAGAAAAATGATATTCCAGACATGAAAGTGGGCTCACCCGGATTCGAACCGGGGAACTTCGCCGTTCTGACCTCCAAATGAGGATGTCAAGGCGACGTCATAACCACTAGACCATGAGCCCTTTTGGCCTTCGAAAATACGCTTTCCTGTCTATATTCCTTTCGCTGTGGCAACGCTGAGTTTTCTAAATCAGATCGATATAAATCGACTCTCAAATTGCAACTTGAAATTAGCATGATTCTTTCAGTTCACCAGAGAATGAAAGCCTCGAGCGAAACTCGAGCGAGATCGCTCGGTATGAGAAACGGAATTTTCGCTTTATCCGTAAGCTATTAATTCGCTAACACATTTCGGTTGCCCGATCAAAATGCCAGAGATTTTACTCTTCACTAAACCGGGTTGCCAGAAATGTGAATTCGTGAAGGAAAGGATTCCGAGCGATTTGAACGTGAATATCATTGATACGTCATCGGCCGAAGGTCTCGCAGAAGCCGCTTACTTCGAAATTTTGAACAAGAATGTCCCGATTCTTGTTGTTGACGATGAGATCATCGAAGGCGCGATCCCGATTCTCAACAAACTCAATGCTTTAAAGCAAGAATTGAAGAAATCTTAAGAACGTGATGATCTCAGTCCTTGTGATCAAATGATAGCGATCGGTCTTGAAGGGACAGCGCACACGCTTGGCGTCGGGATTGTTGATGATAAAGGCAACATTTTAGCGAATGAAATCAAGATGTACAAACCCGAAAAAGGCGGTATTCATCCTCGTGAGGCAGCGAATCATCACGCAGAAAATGCCGCCGCCGTTATAAGAAAAAGTCTGGAAGTTGCTGGAGTCTCCCCAAAAGACATCGACCTCGTTTGCTTCTCTCAAGGCCCTGGTCTTGGGCCTTGTCTTCGGACGGTCGCGACCGCTGCTAGATCTCTATCGCTTTCGCTGAGTGTCCCAATTATCGGCGTCAATCACTGCATCGCACACCTCGAAATCGGCATCATCAAAACTCAAGCAAAAGATCCAGTCTTACTTTACGCTTCTGGCGGCAATACGCAGGTCATTGCCTTTGCAAACGGCCGTTATCGGGTTTTCGGGGAGACGCTCGACATCGGGATAGGTAACATGCTCGATAAGCTCGGGCGCGAGATTGGACTTGGGTATTACGCTGGGCCGAAAATTGAAGCACTCGCGAAGGAAGGCAAGAAACTCCTCGAACTTCCTTACTCGGTGAAAGGAATGGACATGGCTTTTTCTGGCATCTTGACCGCTGCTTTGAATCTTCACGCGAATGGCGCGAGCGTTGAGGACATCTGTTTCTCCGTGCAGGAAACCTGCTTCGCGATGCTGACCGAGGTGACGGAAAGGGCGATGGCTCATGTCGAGAAAAACGAGGTTCTTCTTGGTGGGGGAGTTGTGCAGAACAAGCGATTGCAGGCGATGGTCGCGAAGATGGCAGAGGAAAGAGGCGCTTCGATGTTCGTGCCAGAGGGCAGGTTGTGTGTTGACAACGGCGCGATGATCGCCTGGACCGGCCTTCTCATGTACAAATCAGGCATTCGAATGGATATTAAGGACACGCAGGTGAGGCAGAGATTTAGAACGGATGAAGTCGAGGTGACCTGGCGATCTTAGGCACCAAGTTTCTTTCTCTTCTGTTCCCCGATCATTTTATCGAGACACTCGAGAAACTCATTTTCCCTTCCCTTCGGGATCGTCGCCCCGCTCGCGATCGCGTGTCCCCCGCCGCTGCCCCCGACAACACGGGCACTTTCCCCCACCGCAACCGATAGATCTACACCTTTTTCAAGGATCTCGAAAGTCGCTCTCGAGGAGACTCTTGACTCCCCATCGCCGATCGAAATCGCGATCGTCGGCTTGTCACGATCTGCAAGGTACTGCATCGCGAGACCGCAGACCGTTCCGGAAATATTGGGATTGTCGCTGAAGAAAAACTGGATGTTCGAAAGTTTTGTCAACCCTTTCTTTTCAAGGTTTTTGAGGGAATTGAGAACAGTTTCTTTGTATTTTTTTCTGAGTGCCGTCGCTTCTTTGATCGATTGCTCATCATTTAAAGTGACACCAAGACCGATGCCTTCGTTATCCGTTCGCCCGCAGGCGTTGAGCATTGACGCGAGATCTGACGCGTAGAGCTGCAATTTTTTGAAATAAAATCGTTCATGCGAAATTTCTTCAAGCGTGCTCAGAGTGCACCCCTGTTTCATTAATTTCAGCGCGAGAAGCGACGCGATTTTTCGTCGCTCGCTTTCGCTGAGCTGGTCAACTGGTACCTCGGGATTAATATTGATCGATGCAAGAAAATCAGCCACACCCTTTTCATCAGCGCTCAGGCCAGCAAAATAGGGATCGACCGAGTAAAAAAGCGCATCCCTGATTTTACCGTTCGGGATGATCGAGCCTTCATGTACTTCCACGATGCCCTTTGAGAGACCTTCGGAAAGAAGGTACTCGTTAATCCCTTTCAACCCCCTGATATGTTGTCTGTCCCCGACGATGCCGGCAAACGCGATCGGCAGTAGATCCCAGTTGGAAGCGTCCATTTGTGTTGCAAAGAGCTGGCAAACCGCGCTCGCAGAGGCCGCTGTCATACCGTCGAGGCCAAAAAGGTGTGGGTTGATGTGAAAGACCTTGTTTGAATCTCTAGAAGGTGCATGGTGATCGAGAACAATGACCGTTGCTTCAATTCTTTCCAGTTCGTCCAAAAAGGTGCTGCCCATATCGGACAAAATCAAACACCCAGAATCGATTTCCGATGCGAATTGTGCGATCGCTTTCGCATCGAGATTCTTGATCATGCTCGCCTGAAAGCTCTTTCCTCTCCTTAAAACAGCATTGCAGAGGATGCCCGCCGACGCGATCCCGTCGGCATCGTAATGCGAAACAATCCTGATTTCCTGATGCTTTTCTAGCGCTGCAATCGCATCCTTGATGCGATCGAGAAGACTTGCAGGCAGAGGCTCAGCATCATTCATTCGCCTCACTCAATCTGGAGTTCCGCCGTCTTCAGGGAATACGTCCAATCGGCGGGAATGACGCCCTGTCTTTTGTAGTATTTCACGAGTCTCCTGATTTTCGATTCAATCAGTTGGAGGCCTCTTTTCGCCGCAACATCTTTCTTGTTTTCGAGAAGGTGCATATCGACATTGATCGCCTTTCTCATTAAAGCGGCAAGATCTTCTGGAATTTCAGGTTTCAGCCCGTTCTCTCTCAATATCTGCGTGATGCTCTTTCCTGTGGCGAGTTTGACGCTCGGTACTGCGTAATTGTCTCGAAGAACGAGACCGATTCTCGCACTCGTCAACCCATCCCTTCCAAGCTTTACGACGAGCTTTTCAATTTCCTCTTTATTCAACGGAACCCACTCGGGATTCTTAGTGATGAGCGGTCTCTTTGAGCCTGACCTGCCTCTTCTCCTGGCATGAATTCGAGCCATTTCTATCCTCCGCACGATCCATCATGTCGAACGTGAAGCGGTCGCCAATTTGTATAATAGTATATAAGGTTGACCGTTGCTCTTTTTCAAAGTAATCCCGAATCAAATACAGTGTGTCTTTGTTAAAAGGCTGAATTTGATGATTTTTGCGTTTAGTGAGAATTGATTGGTTCGTGATCGGTTATGATGCATTGTAATTCACTGAAATCATTTTTATCCAGTTGCGTCTTATCGGGCTGCAACGGAGAATCATCAAATACATTTTTGGATTCGGTCGGCATGCAATGCCCCGTCATCCTACATTGAACAGGATTCGCTGAGGCTTCTGACTTTTTTCAAGACCTCCGCATATTCTTCCGCAGGGAATGAGAGCTCATCTGGCAAAGAGTCAAAAAAGCGCCAGCTCATCTCCGCATCGGCAACGCGCTTGCCGATTTTTCCAACAAAAATGGAATACAGTTCTGTGCGAATTTTGCATCGTGGAATGAACTCGAATCCTACTTCTTCGACAAATTCACGAACGCACGCTTCCTCCTCTTCCTCATCCTCTTCCACTCTTCCGCCTGGAAATTCCCATCCTTTCCTTTTTGGATTATAAACCATGAGGAATTTTGAATTCTCGACAGCGACAGCAACAACGACACTCATTTTCCCTTCACCGCGATCATTGCGTGATCCTTTTCGATTGGATCGAGGGCGATTACATCAGCAACCTCGTATCCCTCGCTTTCAAGCTTCCTGATGGACTCGCTGTAGATCTCTTTTGGATTCCTTGTGACATCTTCAGACCTCGCTTTGATCGCGATCATCCCCGCTTTTGCATTGAATGCTCGCATATTTTTCACAAAAATTAAGGTCTGCTTCCGCTGCGCGATGTCTTGATAGACAATATCTACCCTATCGATCATAGTCACGTAGTTTTCTGGTTTACTTGCATCTGCGAGCAGGGGAATCATATTCTTCCGACTTGAGCAGACGAAGAGCAAATCGCGGAAGGAGCGGGGAGATATTTCCACACAGTACACTTTTCCCTCAGTAACAATATCTGACACGTGTGAAGCAGTCGTCCCGCTCGCCGCCCCCAAATAGAGCACTCTCGTTGTCCTTTCAAAAGGAAAAAAGGTTCCGCCAAGCTTGAGGTAGGCAGCCAATTTGCTTCTACTGGCCACCCACTCCCTGTATTCCTCGTTATTAATGCGGATCAATCGTTCGCCGTAAACCCTGATTCCCGGCGTCAAATTCCTTGTATAAATTCTTTGAGAATCGCTGAAAACACCGGCAAATTTTGTTTCACGGATCGCGATGCCGGATTCCATGATTTTCGTCACGATATCGGCGCACTTAAATTCTGCTATGAGGTTATTTCATCGGTGTCAAAGGATCACGAATCAGATAAAATCGAAGAGCTTACGCAGCGGATCAAGCAACTCGAGGAAACGCTCAGCGAAATCATTCAGCCTTATCGGGAACTTGTTGACAGACTTTCCCATTTTCAAAATCTTGTGGTTCAGTATTTTCAATTGCTCAACATTTATCGAAAATTCGGAATGATTTCGATTGACGTGATTTTGCCAGAAATCAAAGATGAGATTTCGAAAGAGATTTTGAGGATTCTTGCGGAAAAACAGGGTCTCAATGTCTCCCAGATCACAGCTGAACTTCGCATGAGAAGGGGAACGGCTTCGAGAAGGATTGTCAGCGGTCGACTTCAAACTCTGGTTTCAAGAGGTTATGTCACTGAAAAATCTCAGAGACGGCAGAAACGCTATGAAATTTCGGATGAAGTGATCAAAAAGTGGTCACACGTGCTCGGTTTATCAAAATAATGTGATCAAGATAATACACAAGGAGAAGCAAAGATGAGGAGGTCGTCGATCAATGCAAATCGATACAGTATTCGAATCCTTGTTTCAGCGAAAAAATCGACAGGGTTTTGAATGTGAAGGGGACAGCAAACGCGAATATCTTTGTCTTCGGGATGATTAGATAACGAGGTAAACAGGAGATTGAGTTGTATGGATGAAAGAAAACATGAGGAATTTGATGCAGAAAAGGTCCGTGAGATCTTCAGAGTCCTTTCAGAAAGCGTACCGCAGCTTTTGGAAAAGTTGACGAAGGTTCTTTATGGAGCTGAGGAGAGCCGGGAATATGCAAAAGCGGTTGCGACATTCTACAAAGCGCTCAAAGACGCGGGGATGACCGATCAGCAAGCGTTCGAATTGACGAGGGAATATATGTCTAATCTCAGTCTGAGCAGTCTGATCGGAAGTGCAGCGGGAAAGCGCACGGGGCGTGGCGCGGGCGGCGAGGAAAATCTCGGAAAGGCGATCAAGGAACAGATCGAGAAGGAGCTGCGAGATGAAGATTGAAGAAATCACGCGAGCGGCGGATCGCAGAGAATCAGTTTTCATCGTGGGTGTCGTATCCTCACCGCGATTTATCGTCAAACTCTTTCTTTCGTATTTTTCATTTTTAAAGATGCGGAAAAAGGCAGGAAGGGTTTTTTACAATACACTCAAGGAGGTTGGCATTTCAGAAAGAGAAGCGAGGTTGCTGATGCTTGAATATGTTGAGATGGTCGGATTGAAGCGCATTTTATCGATGATGCGACGTACCTGACACTCTATTGTTCACTTTTTCCAGCGAATTCCTATCAATGGTTTTCGAAAACGATCATCCGATTGATTGATCGGCGGTGATTACAATATTATTTTCCAGCTGGAATTATATTTGGATCATTTGGATCGATTCAATAAAGCTATAAGGATTTGATGACGTTCTCTGCGGACGATGCGCGAAATCCTTGAGAGCATTGCGCGAGAGGTCCGCTTTGATATCTCATCGCTTCCGTCGACATTCGAAAAGGGAAAGGAATTGGGAATCGGGGCGGATGGTACCCCGACTTGCGGTGTCGACAGGGTTGCTGAAGAAAGAATCCTGAGATGTGTCGATGAAATGAAACTTCCATTCAATGTGTTGAGCGAGGAAATCGGATATATTGAAAGAGGGTACGAGCGGACCCTCGTGATCGATCCTATCGATGGCACGCACAACGCGATTCTGGGAATTCCACTCTACAGCGTGTCACTCGCGATTGGTAAGTCTTCTCTCAATGATGTTGAATTTGGACTCGTCAAGAATATCGTGACTGGTGATACATATTATGCGGAGAAGGGAAAGGGCGCGTTTTTGAATGGGAATAGGATCGTGGTTAGAAAATTCAATCGAAGGCAGTCAACATTCCTCGTTTATGTGGGCATGTATTCGCATCCCGATACGTTTCATGTCGCACGCAAATCAACGAAAACGCGTTCCCTTGGTTGCGCTTCGCTCGAAATGTGCATGGTCGCTGAGGGAAAGGTCGATGCTTATTACATGAATTGCGAGGTGCACGAAAAATCGATTCGGGTTATCGATATCGCGGCGAGTGCATTAATACTGAGGGAAGCAGGAGGGGAAATCGTGACGCTCAGCGGCGAACCCCTCGATATGCCATTCGATTTGGCGGCGAGAAGTAATTTCCTCGCCTACGGTGATCACTCGGTCAAAGAGGTGATTTTGTGAAATTTGGAATTACTGCAAATGTTGACGTTCCTGACGCGGTAAGCATTTGCAGAAAAGTCATTGATTTATTATCTGGACACGAGATTATTTTGGAAAAAGAAATTGCGCAGAAGCTGGGATATGAGGGATATCGTATTGAAGATATGAAGGTCGACATACTCATCACCGTCGGTGGCGACGGGACGATATTGCGCTCCCTGCAGCGCAACAACTCCCCGATTTTTGGGATCAATGCTGGTGTTCTCGGATTTCTGACAGAGATCAGCGCTGATGCTGTCGAAGATGGCATCAAAAGGATTCTCAACGGGGAGTACGTGATCGAAGAAAGGCTGAAACTCAAGACCGTCGTCGGCGGTAAGAGACTTTACGACTCGATGAATGAAACGGTCGTGCACACGGCGAACATCGCGAAGATCAGGCAGTTTGAAGTTTACGTGGACAACCAACTGGTCATCGACGTGAGGGCCGATGGCATCATCGTCGCAACGCCGACAGGTTCAACCTGTTACGCGATGAGCGTTGGAGCGCCGATCATCGATCCTCGCGTCGACGCTTTTGTCATCGCGCCAATGGCGCCTTTCAAGTTTGCAGCGAAACCGCTTGTCGTACCCTCGACCAGTTGCATCAAGCTCAAGCTTGTCAGGCCGAAGCCCTGTGTGTGCGTCGTTGATGGGCAGGAGTCGCATGAGATGAGCGGCGACGAGATCGTCGAGTTGTCTGTTTCAGAAAAAAAGGCAAGATTTGTTGGCTTTGGTCGAGGTTTCTATTCGAAGATACGGGAGAAGCTTCTGGGCTCGTTATGACTGGGGAACGGCGAAGGCGCGTGTGGGGGATTGAGGAAGCAGTTATCGAAACGATCAACGAAGCAGCGAAAAGCAGCTTTCCGAATGAATTCGTCGCAGCTCTGCGTGCCGAGAAGGGTGTGATCACTGAGATTCTGCTTTTGCCCGGAACGATTTCAGGAGAACGATCTGGTCTTCTCCAATTACATATGCTTCCAATCGATTTTTCGGTTGTTGGAACGGTTCACTCGCATCCTTCATTCAGCAATGAACCGTCCGATGCGGATCTTGCACTGTTTGGTCGATTCGGGTATATTCATATCATCACTTGCGTGCCCTTTGATGAGAAAAGCTGGAAGGCGTACGATTATAGAGGAAATGAGGTAGAACTCGAAGTCATTTAGAACACCTTGCTCCGTGGACCGATACTCCCTTTCGCGAGAGCACCAGGACCAATGACTGAAGACTCCCAGATCACCGTACCCGCGTCAATCATGCTGTTGATGCCAGTTTTCACGTCATCTCCCATAATCACACCGAGTTTTCTTCGACCCGAATCGATCAAAACACCGTTCATCGCGAGTTTGATCGACTTTCCGTCAAAACGAAGATTGGCCACTTTCGTCCCCGCACCGAGATTGCACCGCTCCCCGATGATGCTGTCACCGACATAATTGTGATGTGCGATGTGTGTTTCTGCCATAATAATCGAGTTCTTTATTTCCACAGCGCTCCCGACCCTAACGCCCCTGCCGAGACAAGTCGCGGGCCTGATGTAACAGTTCGGTCCGATGTCACATTCCTTCGAGATGAACACAGGCCCCTCGATATAACAGCCGCTTCTCACCCTCGCACCTTTTTCAACGACCACATCGCCGATCAATGTCGCACCATTCTCCACAACACCTTCGATTTGTCTTTTGATCTTACTCATCAGAATCTCGTTTGCTCGAAGAAGATCCCATGGTCTTCCAACATCGATCCAACCTTCTTTCAAAGGGTAAACGATCACGTCATGCGATGCGGCAATCATATTGAGGCTGTCGGTGATTTCATACTCCCCCCTCGGCGATCGGTTTGTCTTCCTGATCCATTCGAAAATTTCCGGCGTGAAGATAAACACACCAGCGTTGACAAGCTTCGACGCTGGAACCTTTGGCTTTTCAACAATTCTCAGAAGTTTTTCTCCCGATGTCTCGATGACACCAAACCTCGACGGATCCTCGACCGTCACAGCTCCCATGACAATCGATCCGTATTTGCGATGGATATCGATCATCTCTTTGAGGTCCGATGCGGAGACGACGATATCGCCGTTGACGCAGAGAAATGAATCTTTCATGATGTTCTCAGCGATGCCGATTGCGTGCGCTGTGCCCATTCTCTCTTTCTGTTCAAGATATTCGATAATGACGCCTTCCTCTGAACCATCACGATAAAATTCCTTGATTCTGTTGCTCTTCCAGCCGACCAGAAGACTGATTTCTTTGATACCAGCGTCTTTCAAAGCGGTGATCAAATGACTGAGAAATGGTTTTCCAGCAACGAGGAGAAGCGGTTTCGGAATGTTTGATGTCAAAGGTCTGAGTCTTGTTCCCTCGCCTGCGGCTAAAATGAGCGCTTTCATGAAATACACCTTCTTGCGATTTCCATCGAAATGGTCTTGAGCCTTGTAAGCGCCTCTTCCGTACGCGCTTCGACTGTAATCCTTATTTTTGGCTCCGTTCCAGATAATCGAATGAGGAACCAACCATCTGAGAATTCGGCTCTGAATCCATCCACCGTTAACAGATTATCGCACTTCACCTTTTCAATTTCTTGCGCGAGCGTTCTTTCGATTTCCTTTCTTCTCGTACGATCGAAATTGAAAGAACCTCTAAATGAGGGGTAGTTTGGCAACGAGTCAACGATCTCAGAAATCCTGTTTTCAGAGGCGATTTTAACCAGTAGAGCAGCGGCATAGATCCCGTCGGGACAGAGCGAATTCTTCGCGAAAATGAATGTTCCCGAGGGTTCTCCGCCAAACTCGATCCCCGTTCGCTTCATCATGTTCGAGACATACGCATCGCCAACCCTTGTCCTCACGACTTTACCTTCAACCAATTCGTCGATGACCATCGAGGAATCGATCGTCGTCACCACTTCCTTTTCTCCGAACATCGCGGTCAGGAGAGCAAGCAATTTGTCGCCCCCGATGAATCGTCCTTTCTCGTCGATCATCACAACCCGATCGCCATCACCGTCGTGAGCGATGCCGATATCGGCATTCTCGCTGAGCACGATATCTTTCAATCGTACCAATTGATCTTCGGTCGGTTCGGGTGATCTTCCGGGGAAAAAACCATCCGGGTGTGAATTGATTGAAACGACACTGCAACCGAGTTCCCTCAGAAGGCGGGGTGTGATGGTAGAGGTGGCGCCGCATCCGCAATCAACGACAACTTTTGCCGTAATCGGACCGACAAGTTTTGAAATGATTTCAATGTGAGATTCGACCGCGCCCTCATGTGTGTACTTCGTTCCAACACTTCTCCAGTCGGCTCTTTTGAACTTCAGCTCTCTAACCGCGTTTTCGATGTCCTCCATCTGATCATCATCGAATGAAGATCCATCTGGATTCCACATCTTGATTCCGTTGTATTCTGGTGGGTTGTGAGATGCGGTGATCATTAAACCGCAATCGTAATTCTTTGTCGCATGTGCAAGTGTAGGCGTTGGTATCATACCGACATCGTAAACATCGCCGCCACATGACATGATTCCAGATGAGAGAGCACAAGCGATCATGTCCCCGCTTGTTCGAACATCCTTCCCGATGACGACTCTGCGATACTGACCGCCGATGGCAGCTCCCACCGCCCGTGCCAAATCGATTGTCATTTCATGATTGACAATCCCGCGGATACCTGAAGAGCCGAAAAGTGATGTCACGTCAGATCGCCATGAAAAGGAAAATCGCCGGAAATAAAACTTTTCAATCGCAATTCTTGTTATTAGGAGTGTCGTGAAAACGAATGAGGTTGTTTGCCAGTATTATCCATATATCTGGATTTTTGATTCGGCGAGAGATAGATTTTTAAAAGGAATAGGTACTGGATAAAGAGCATTATAGGAAAAATTTTATATATGAGCATAAAGCATTACATACCAGTCATGTGGCCATTTACTGGCCGAAACTGACTCACGAAACATAGGAGGGAAAAGAATTGGTAATGGAACAAATAAGCCTGGATAAGGCAAAAGAAATTGCAAAGAAGAAAGGATTGAAGCCCGGACGTGTCAAGGGAACAAATGGTGTCCAATTCACAAAAGGAAGCAATCCCCGCCTCGAGATCATCTCATGGGAAGAATTTGAAAAGACGCTCGCGAAGAGAGGACTTGCCGTATACGAGAGCGGCGGCTGGATGAAAATCATGAAGAAATCCAAGTAATTTTTCTTTTCTTTGTTTTTCTCTTATCTTGGTCTTTCTTGATAATTTTGTTTTGAGTTATTTTTCCGAAAAATGAGTTCACATTTCATCTCGAATCAGATCGTTTTTGGTTATTATGCCATCTTGATGAGGAGCCAGTTCTTCCCTTCTTTTTCTTTTCCCTTAAATCTGATCAGCGCGTATTGCCCTTTCAGTTTCGCCCCCTCAATATTAATAACGATTCTGTCAGGGGTTCTCTCGATAAGATCAAATTCTCCTCTATCCCAGATCTTCACTTCCCCAGAACCATACTGACCCTCGGGAATCACACCTTCGAAATCAAGATATTCAATCGGATGATCTTCTGTCTCGACGGCGAGACGCCTGACGCCTTTTTCCAAAGGTACACCTTTTGGAACGGCCCAACTCTTCAGGACGCCGTCAAGGGAAAGACGAAAATCGAAATGCAGATGAGAGGCATGATGTTCTTGAACGACAAACTCACCCTCAATCCCTTGAACGCTTCCCTCTGGCTCTGGGGTTATGATGAAATCTCTCTTTTTCTTGTATTCGTCGAGCGCCATCTATCTCAATATGTTGAATTTGACGAACTCCTATAAATCAAGCGTCCTCGTTTGTTGCTTTGCCTTTGTTCATCTTCTCGGCGGTGATCTTGTTAACCGCGTCGATCAATTCCTTCATCGAATAGGGTTTCGGCAGTACACCCGAAAACCCGAAGCGCCCATATTCAGCCATTACCGGGTCGTTGGAATACCCACTCGACACGATCGCCTTCACATTTGGATCAATCTCGAGGAGCTCCTTCATCGCCTCCTTCCCACTCATCCCCTCCCTGACGATAAGATCCATGATGACGATATCGAAGGGTTTCCCCTCTTTTATCGCCCGTTTATACTTTTCAATCGTCTCTCTGCCCTCTTTGCTACAATCGACCTCGTACCCCGCCTGCTTGAGCATTTCGCTTATGACTTCTAAAATATCCTCTTCATCATCCATCAATAGAATCCTGAGGGCTTTCGTTGAAGCTGGAGTTTCAACTTGCTCCATGGTCTTCGTTTCAATCTTCTTATTGTTTGCTGCTGGGAGATAAATACGAAAAACAGTGCCTTTGCCGATTTCCGATTCAACTTCGATGTGTCCACCGTGCTTTTTGACAACGGAGTGGGCAACTGAAAGGCCGAGCCCCTTACCATGTGTCTTTGTCGTGAAGAAGGGATCGAAGATCCGCGACAAGTTCTCTGGTGGTATGCCGATTCCACTGTCCACGACTGATACGATAACGTATTGAGATTGAATCGCGAATGTTGAATTGTCTAGATTATAATCGCTGTTCCTCGCGGTGATCGTGATCTTCCCTCCACCAGGCATCGCTTCATGTGCATTCATGATAATGTTCGCGAGAACCTGCATCATCTGGCCTTTATCGACATCGACGGGACTGACATTATCATCGATGGCGAGATCATATTCGACACTTGGGTTCACAGGGACGAGTTTCAGTGCGCCTTCGATAATTTCCTTAACCTCGGTGACCTCCTTGATCGGCTCGCCGCCCTTCGAGAAAGTGAGTAGTTGCTGCGTGAGATTTCTGGCTGTCCAGATACTTCTTTCAGTCGCTGTAAGTCTCTGGTATGCGACTGTATTCTCTGGCATATTCAATTTTGCCAGTGCAATATTGCTCAAGATCGCTGTGAAGAGATTGTTAAATTCGTGGGCGATACCGCCCGCAAGCATGCCGATCGACTCCAGTTTCTGGATTTTGATGACCTCGTTCATTAACTTGATCCGATCCGTAATATTGAGACCCACACTCTGGATCTCTATCAAACGGCCATCATCATCGAATATCCCTCTGTGTGTCCACAGTATCCAAGCTCTTTCACCTCTGTGATCGAGAACTTCGACTTCACTCGAAGTCACGGGAAGGCTCGGCGAGAGCTTGCCGATTGAATTTCCAAGCAATTCTCTGTCCTTATTAGCGATTCTTTGAAGAAATGGAGTTCCGATGAGCTCTCTTTCCTCTTTTCCGAAAAACTTGCAGAAAGCTGGATTCACAAAAGCGATCGTGCCATCGGGTCGATGTCGAACAATGAGCTCAGTCTGGTCTTCCACAACGCTTCGATAACGTTTTTCGCTTTCGACCAGGTCTTTCTCAATTCTTTTCCTTTCAGCAATTTCCGACTGTAGCTCCTTGTTGATTATTTCGAGTTCTTTTGTTCTTTCTCTCACTAAATCTTCGAGATGTTCGCGATATTTCTGCAATTCTGATTCGATTCTCTTCTCCTCCGTAACGTCTCTGCCAACGAGCTGATATTCGACCACCACGCCATTTTGGTCAAAAATGCCCGTCTGTGCCGATCGCATCCATCTTATACCGTTTGGGGTAGTGACAGGATGATCATAAGCAACGGTTGGATGATCAGGTGAAAGAGATCTGGAAGATGTGATCAGGGTCTGCTTGTAATCATCAGGTATGAGCGAAAGAAATGATTCCCCTATAATAGCCTCCCGGTTCCTATTCAAATATCTGCAAAATGCGTCGTTTGCGAAAGTGATTACAAAGTCTGGTGTGAACCGGCAGATGTTTTCAGTCTGTTGTTCAACAATCGCCCTGTATCGTTGCTCACTTTCTTCGAGATAAGCGCGTGCGTGTTCAAGAGATTCGATCATTCGATTGATGTTCGTCGCAAGCGAGGAAATCTCGTCGTCACCATTCACGGAGACGCGCCCAGACGGATTCTTTGATGATGCGATGCCAACAACTTCCTTTTCTAAATTATTCAATCTCGAAATAATACGGCTTTCGAGCAGATCGATCGTCAAGATCCCAAGCATTAGGCTGACAACGGCAAAGGAGCTGAGTATATATAATAGGGTGATTTGTCCCTGTTGGAATATGTGTCGAGGAAGTTCCGCTCTGAATATGAGTGCGTTGTTCCCGTAAATGTCCTTTACGGAAAGATAGCCCGCGACGATTTCTCCGCTCAGCGGCAAAATCGTCATACCTGTACTGTTCAATTCAGAAAACTCCGTTTCGCCGAGTTCTAGATACCCTTGCAATTCTTCTGAAGTGCGATATGAAAGCGTGAGGGATGTGGCATTTTCCATGAAGCGTAACATCGCATCGTCAAGCCAGCGCCCCATCAATAAAGTTCCCATTGGAGGTCCTTCCCCATTGCTTTTGAGGATCGGGCACGCGGCAATCAAAAGCGTTCCAGATTCTAAGTTGAGAAAGCCAGTAACCCTATTCTCCTCTTGATTTGATCTGAAGATCAACCCCTCTGGAGCCAGATGTGCCATAATGTCCTCGGGAAATTGAATATCATCGTAAGTATCGGTGGAATAAACATTGGTGTAGACAGCGCTCCCCGAGAGATTGAGAAAAACTATAATGTTAATGTCAAGTGACACAAAGGTCTCAGCCAACAAGTTTGAGGCGACATATTCCTCGTTCCGATCCTGAATGAATCGGTACGTGTCATTCCACATCGACCAGTCGATCGCTATCGATTCAAGGTTTGATTGCTCTCTAGAAATGACATTTTCTAGTCGCTCAAGACTCTCGGTCACTTCCCTTCTTTCAAGGTGCGCGAAGCTCTGGGTTAAAATTGCTGAGGACACTGCATAAAGGACGAGAAAGAAGCCCGAAATGACCGCGATTGTCAAAATCAGCGTTCTTTTTCTGATCTTTCCCAATTTCATCTGGATCCCCTCATTTCTGGGAACTCCATTTCCTCAGCGCTCCAGCATGTCTCTCGCAATCACAAAAATCGAGCGTTGATATTTATTCGTTCACTTCTCATTACCAATTTTGATACCCATCTGGCTATTCATGATTCTCATATAGAATTAGCGCCTGTCGCCAGAGAATCGTTGGTGATTTAAGATCGATCCCAAATGCTCAATAAGGTCGTTTAAATGAAATGTCCGGATTACAAAATGAAGCGGCGTGAACTTGAGCCCTAGGTACTCATGGGTTGAGTATTCGGTAAGGTTTTAGTATCGCGACGATATCTCTCTTTCTTAATTTGGCTGCAGGGATAACCAAGCCTGGCCAACGGTGCGAGATTCAGGGTCTCGTCGCGTAGGCGTTCGGGGGTTCAAATCCTCCTCCCTGCACTGTCTTTATTCTCATTTAATCTGCTAGAATGATTCTTTGATCGCGCGATTTTGGTGTTTTTTGGCACTAAAGGAACTCAGGTGGTAGGCCACGCATCTGGTTATAGAATCGGCCGTGAACGCCTTTTAAAGTCCAATGGTGATTTCAGATTCCTTTCGATGTTCCACCCCAAAAATACGCAAATTGTATAAGGGGAGGTATCAATGATCGATTATTGGTGATATCATGAAAGTCCTGGTCGTTTATGATACGTCGTATGGGAATACAGAAAAGATTGCTTTGTCCATATGCGCTGGCATGAAGGAAGTGGGCCTTAACGATGTAACTTGCAAGAAAGCGGACTCAGTCGTCATCGATGACTTCAAATCTGCAGATGTTTGGGTTTTAGGAAGCCCCACTCATGTTGGAAGTGCGACTGGAACGATCAAGAAAGTTTTGAAATCTGCGATTAAGACTGGCGCGTCCGGAAAGATCGGAGTGGCATTTGATACGAGATTCGACAAGGCCACGAAAGGCGGCACTCAGAAGATTCAGAAAATGATGGAACGTGCTGGAATGAAAATTGCCGTTCCAGGGGAATGGTTCATCGTCGAGAACATGAAAGGACCTCTTGCACCTGGAGAAGAGGCCAAAGCGGTTACTTTCGGACGAAAAATCGCAGGTGCGATCAGACAGAAATGATTCGTCATTCTCATTCATAGATAAGTAGCATGGGGACCTTCTTGTTCTGACGGTCCCTTTTCCACATCGAGGATCAGCAGAATGATGACAGCACACAGCACGAAAAGTGATGCGATGACGAATGTCGCAAAGAAACCGAAATACTCAGCTACGATACCCCCGATGAACGATCCCGTGATCGATCCAAGACCTTGGATTGCATTGTAGATACCGAGAGATTCTGTTCGAAATTCCGAGTACGACATGTTTGAGACGAGCGCGTTTCCCGCGACGCTGAGGTTTGCCCAGCAAAAACCGATGAGTCCGTGAAGGATGCAAAGAGCGATGATTAGCCATTCTTTGGTGAGAGGAAGGAAGGTGACAGCGAAGAAAGACGGAAAAAGCACGATCCTTCCGGCAAAGGCGGCCGCTTGCATCTTCTTCCCGCCATAACGTGCAACCCATTTCCCGGCAATCGAGTAGGTGATTGCTGAGACCGCCGAACTTGCGAGAAAAACGACGAAAACCTCTGAGTTAGAAATACCAACATAGTTTCTCAGATAAATTGGAAGACCCACATAGAACGTGAGAAAACCCGTGAATGCAAGAAATGTCATGATGTAATACTTTCTCAGATTTGAAGGGAAATTTCGTATGTTGAGATTTTTTGTACTGATTCTCAGAACATGAAGAAGCCTGTGAGGAAAATATCTGACTTTCTCGAAGACGATGATTGGCTGTTCCGAAATACTTCTATCGATGTGTTCTCTTCTGAGTTTCTCTTCAGGCTCAGGAACCCATTTCAACGCGAGGAATAACGATGCGAGGGCGAGCAAGCTCGCGACGAGGAAGAGCGCTCGTAAGGAAAAAACTGATTCTTTTGCCCCTGGCATGAATTCCAGCCATAAAGAACCTAGTATGAGACCGGCGACCCATCCGATACCGCCAACCTTGCTGAAATCTCCTAGTCTTCTTGCCCATTCATGCTTTCCAAACGATTCAAGAACGAGGACAGTGCCAACAGGTGCTGCGGCACTTGCAAGGAGACCGAAGAAGAAGTTGGCGAGATAATATGACGGAATGGTCGTGGAAATCGCCATCATGAACAATGCAAACGCCATACCTCCGAATCCGATGAGGACGAAGGGGCGACGTTTTTTCGTTGTATCGGACAAATTTCCCCAGAGAATATTGGCCGGAACAGAGGCGATCGATGAAATAGCACTGACAATGCCCACCTGAGTTAGACTACCCTTGAGCCCCTCAGTAACAAAGAGGGGAATAAGTGGAGAGGTGCTTCCACCTGCAATGTTGTATGGCAAGAATGTGTAGTACCAGCTCTCTTCGTTCTTCTTCATCGCACCCCATCCTGCATTTTTCCTAAGAGATTGAAGCCGAGTATAATGAGATCCCTTCAATAATCTTTCCTAAGGTGCCGTTGGCTTCATCGAGTTCCAGAAAATAAATTATCCAGACATCTGACCTTCTGTATCTCAGACTCGTATCTCTTGAAAAAATATGATGCCATGAGGAATCATGAATCTGCTGGGTGATTTGCTTTCATGCGAAGACTTCATTAAAGCTGAAAAATAAGCCCTTAAAATTGCCTTCTGCAATCGGGCCTTGCGCGATATCGAATATCGCGTTTTGAAACAAAGAATCAATCCTTCGTTTGATACTCTTTATATTCATTGTCTGTGATAGAAAACCTACCAATTTGTCGCTTGCTATTGCATCATAGTGGTTTTCTTAAAAATAGCCAATACCTTTTCATAATATGAGAAGATTTACCTAACATTTAAATATCAAAGAATAAATAACAAAATTGTCCGACAACCGTCGGACTAATGGGATGGGATGTGAAAGTGCTTGTTAATTCATCGAGCAGAGTCTTTTTGTCGCCTCTTAGCGGGGGAATCATATGTTCTTGAAGCAAATTGAACTGGAAAATTTCAAGTCTTTCGGTAAGAAGATGACGATCCCCCTCCTTGAAGGGTACACTGCCGTGACGGGACCAAATGGATCTGGAAAGTCGAATATCTCGGATGCGATTCTTTTTGTGCTAGGTCCGAAAAGTTCAAGGGCGATTCGGGCTGGTAAACTCACAGATCTCATTTTCAACGGCGGCAATTCAAAACAGCCAGCAACATATACAAAAGTCTCGCTCATTTTTGACAACAAAGACAGGCTCATCCCAATCGATTCTGATACTGTCAAGCTGACAAGACTCGTCAAACTCTCAGATGCTGGAGATGGTTACAATTCGTATTTCTATGTCAATGATCGAAAGTCAACACTGACAGAGTTTGAATCGCTGTTATCGCACGCAAGAATTAGCGCTGATGGATACAACTTTGTTCAGCAAGGCGATGTGACGAAGATCGTTGAAATGTCAAATGTTGAGAGAAGAAGGATCCTCGATGATATTTCTGGTATCAGCAGGTATGATGAAGAAATAGCAAAGGCAGAAAATGAAAGAAAGGAAGCGGAGCAGAATATTGAGAGAATCACCATCATCATGAATGAGCTTGAAAAGCAGATCGAGCAACTTAAGGGGGAAAGGGAATCGGCGCTCAAATATCTCGAAATCAAAAACACACTCAGTCTTTCAAAAGCGCAGCTCGCGCACAAGAGGAGAGAAAGTGTTCTCACTGAGATCGATTCGATAAAAAACCAGATCGAACAATATAATCGGGAACTCAACGATCATCAGTTGAGAAAGGACGAAATATCAAAAAAGATCAGTGAAATGGAACTTAGAATAAAAGAAATCGAAGACGAAGCGTCGAAAAAAGGCGGAGAAAGCTTCAAAGAACTCAAGGAAAAGATCGACTTTGCGAAGATCCAAATCGCCAGGTTGCGCGATCAAGCCGAAAGAGCTCTGGAAAGTGCAAAAGAAATTGAAGAATCTCTGCAAAGTAAGAAAGAGGAAAGAGAACAGCTTTCTCCCGAAGTCGAACGACTGGAAAGCGAGTTGAAGAATCTGGATTTGCAGTTGCAGAGCAAGTCTGAATTACTCTCGTCAAAGAAACAAGCTCTTGAAGAGATTCAAAACAGAGTTGGCGCGTTCGACGAAGAACTTCAATCGTTGCAGCAGAGGATCTCCTCTCTCGAAGAGGAGATCAAAGTAAAAGAGGAGAATCTCCACGCGCTTTCGATGGAACGGGAAAGGCTGGAGGAGAAAAAGGGCAGGATTGAATCAGAGATTTCCCTCCTCGAGGAATCGAGAAAGAGCCTCGAGTTTGAAATCAACGACGCTGAATGGAATATCAGGGCTCTCAGGAGCGCTGATAAAGATTCAATGAAAGAAGTCAAAGCGCTCCAGGAGCAGTATCTTTCGAAGAAGAATCTCGAGTCGAAATTGAGCCGTCAGGCGGATGAGCTTGAGCAGGCAATTCAGCGTCTTACTCGAGAATACAATCATTTGAAAGCTGAGCAGGAAGCTGTCGAGAATGTCGCGAAGGGCTACACACGCGCGGTTCGCAGCATCCTTGAAGCGCGTGATCGAAGGGAGCTCAAGGGAATTCACGGGACGATTGCAGAGCTCGCTGAGGTCGACGAAAAATACCAAACGGCGCTGAATGTCGCCGCAGGCGCGAGAATGCAGTCAATTGTTGTTGACGATGATGAGGTGGCCGCACAGGCGATCGAATATTTGAAAAAGAATAATCTTGGCAGGGCGATCTTTTTACCGCTCAACAAGATGCTCGATGGAAAGCCAAGGGGTAAGGCGATTCTTGCAGAAAAGGAATCCCTCGGTTACGCGATTGATCTTGTGAAATTCGACGAAAAGTACAGGCCCGCATTCTGGTACGTCTTCGGCGACACGGTTGTTATGGAAACGCTCGAAAAGGCAAGAAAGTTCATGGGAGGAGTACGCCTCGTGACGCTCGAGGGTGAGCTGCTGGAGGCCTCCGGTGCGATGATCGGGGGAACGATCGAGGGAACTCAGCTCAAATTCGGGTCTGCCTCAAAGAGCAAGCTTGACGAAATCGGTGAAGAGTTGAGAAAGGCAACCGACGAGGCTGAGAAAGTCGGGGAGGAGTTAAGAAAGGTCAGGGCTGAACTCATTGAAATCGAAAATAGGATCCGCGAATTGAATAGTGCGGGTGGCGCAAACGATGTGCGGCTGAAAGCCCTCGAGTCAAGAAAAGAAGAGGTCAAGGCAAGGTTGCTCAAAGTCAAGAGCGATCTCGAGACGAGAAGGAAGGAGAAGGAAGAAGTTGAGAAATCCCTTACATCTATTGCAGAGAAAATAGATCTGCTGACGAAGGAAATCGTCGAGGCTGTTGAACTCAAAGAACAGGAAAAGAAAAGGATGTGCGATCTCGCACCGATGGATCTTTCGAAAAAGCTTAAGATTCTTCAGGGGGAAGTCGTCGAACTTATCAACGAAGTCTCTGAGCTAAAATCCCAGAGAGAAGCGATCTCAGGGAAGTTACATCTGGTCAGGAGAAGACTCGAAGATCTTGACGCCATGGAGGCAGAGGCGAAAGAAAAAATCGAAAAATTGACGAGCGAAGCGAAGGAAGCAACGGAGAAAGAACAGCGGTTCAGGGTCGAGCTCACGGCGTTACTCAAGATCGAAGAGTCGATGGGCAAGGAGATCAACGAGCTGAGAGAGAAGAGAGATGCGCTGTTCAAGGAGAAAACGAATCTCGAGGCAGAGAAAGATAAATTGCAATCGAAGATCGAAACGATCAAAGATTTCTCCGTCGGATTGACGACAAAACTGGCTGTCGCGGAGGATAAACTCAAGGAGATCGACGAGGAAATCAAACAATACAATGTCCAAATCGTCTATCCCTTACCTTCATCAGAATCGTTAAAGGAAAAGATCAGTTCATGCGAGAGGCAACTTGCCTCGATGGGTGCTGTCAATCTCAAGGCAATTGAAGACTACGATGCGAAGAAGGCAAGGTACGATGAACTGAAATCGGAAATGCAAAGGCTCGCGGACCAAAGAAAGGATCTGCTGAAACTCATGGCAGATCTAAACGAAAAAAAGAAGATGGGTCTTCTCAAGGTCTACGAAGCTGTCAATGAGAATTTCAAGAGGACGTACGCAGAATTGTCTGGTGGCGGAGAGGCGGAACTTGTTCTTGAAAATCCGGAGGAGCCTTTTCAGGGAGGCCTGATCATCAGGGCGAAGCCAAAGAATGGAAAGACGCTGAGGCTGGAGGCTCTCAGCGGAGGTGAGAAGAGTCTAACCGCACTCGCATTCATCTTCGCCATTCAGGAATATCAGCCGTCGCCATTTTATCTGCTCGATGAGGTGGACATGT
Organism: Methanomassiliicoccales archaeon; assembly: GCA_014361295.1. NCBI lineage: Archaea > Methanobacteriati > Thermoplasmatota > Thermoplasmata > Methanomassiliicoccales > Methanomassiliicoccales archaeon. Next base: position 1,552,312 of record JACIVX010000001.1, read on the forward strand.
TTCTCGATGCGGTCAATGCAGACACAGTAGCTCACAGGATACAGCGTGCGTCGAAGACCGCCCAGTTCATACAAATATCGCTGAGGAAGGTCACGTTAAATAAGGCTGATCACATCATCGGCGTCACAAAGCAAGAGGGAGGTATCAGTACGGTCATCATGAGACCAAACATCGGCGATATAGCGGACTTCCATGAGGATGCTGCTAAATCGAATGGCAACACCGCGGAGGGGGTAGCATGACCACATGTGAAAACGCAGCATCGATTCTCGATCATCTTCTCTTTCATAAGGCGATTATCGATGACGGCGATCGCGCAAGAAGAATTGATCATTACCTTGAGCTTTTGCATCAAGCCGAGTCTCAAACCCAGCCGATCACGATGAATCCTCTTGACAGAGCGATACAATTGGTCTTCGAACTCGTTATCTCGAATAATCTCGATCCTTGGGATATTGATCTCGTGCAGTTCACGAAGCTTTACACTGAAAAGATGCAGGACGAGGAAATCAATTTCATTGTCGCAGGCAAACTCATGTTCATGGCATGGATGATCCTCCGGCTGCAGAGCGAAAAAGTCCTCGAGATGCACCGCAGGGCAGAGGCTTATGACTTGTTCTGCAGCGATTGGGATTTCGATCATCTTGACATGCTGACGAACTCCACCGATTCGGTGCCGTTCGAATGTGATATCTTGGATCATGTCGAACTTGCAGAAGCTATCAGACGGGGTAGCTCGCGCCCGGTCTCATTGGTCGAGCTCCTCGACGCTTTCGATGAGGCGCGTAAGGAAGCTGAAGCGAATCTTAGGAGGGCAGCAATTAGGGAGGAGATGAAAAAAGCTGGGATCAAGTTCGATGAGAAAACGCATCCTGAGGACGTCGAAAAGGACGTCGAGATCGTCTGGCAAAGGATTCAGCGTTGCGGTCCTGGTGTGATCAGCATCGAGGACCTCTGGGAAGAATCGAAAGAAGACCGAGTCATGGTCTTCGTTTCACTTCTCTTCCTTGCAAAAATGGGAAAGATCTCTCTCACACAGGATGATCTGCCGTATGGCCAAATCTTCGTCGAGGCCAGGGTGCCGTGGGATATCGGTGCGATTGAGGATGCAGCAACGCCAGAAACCACGTATTCGAATGGTGAAGCGGTGATGTGATGTGGATCCTGTGAGGGTTGTTGAAGCAGTCCTCTACTCCTCTTCGAAGCCAATCAGCATCTCCGAAATTGTCGCAGCGACACAGCTGGATCCTTCACAAGTTCGAAAGGCGCTGAAAACGCTCATTGCCGAGTATGATGAACGGGAATCGGCGATCGAAATCGTCAAGATACGCAGTCGTTATTCGATGCAGCTCAGGAAGGAATATCACGATTATGCGACACCGTTCGCTGAGCGAGAATTGCCGGATAGCGTGCTCAGGGTCGCCGCCATGATCGCGTATCATCAACCGTTATTACAGAGTGACCTTGCGAAGATGCTAGGTACAGATGTGTATGAGAGCGTTAGGACGCTCAGGTCTATGGGTCTGATTGCGGCGAGAAAGAAAGGTCAGACGCTTGAATTGAGAACAACGAGACGTTTCCTCGAATACTTTGGCATCGCAGGCTCGACGCAAGAGGATATTAAGAAATGGATGGAGAGCCAGGTAAATAAATCTGAACAGAAATAATCATCTGGGTTGAAGATATTAAACTGCAGTGCCTGGCCAGTAGAATTTGCTTAAACATCTCCATTGATTCTCATGTGTTGGGGTTTTTGATATCGTGATATCATCCTGAATCATATCTTAATGAATTAAAGCAAGATATTTTCCTGTTTACCAATGATTTTCCTCATAGGCAAATGAGACTTGATCAACGCATGAAAAGCTCAGCCAATCTCTGAATGCACGCAAATGTACGTCCAGAGAATATTTCAAAGCTTTCAAAAAGAAAGGTTTAAATTCTTTACCTACGATGACTGGATATAGGGATATTATGGTAATGCCACTTGCGCTGTTAGAGAAGTCGATGAACAAGAAAATATCGCTCTTGTTAAAAGACAACAGGATATTGGAAGGGAGACTCGCGGGATACGACGATTACATGAATATGGTTCTCGAAGACACCGAAGAGCGCACGGCCGATCAGACGCGGCGCTTGGGCACTGTTATATTGAGAGGAAATAACGTCGTCAGCATCGCTCCGCTGTGAAATTTGATGGTAGCGTTAAGACAGCAACTCCCGATGATAACTACTTGCAGACTATGAAGGCAGTAATCCTGGCCGGAGGGATGGGTACACGTCTCAGACCATTGACCAATCTGATGCCGAAACCGCTCATTCCGCTTCTCGATAAGCCGTTGATCTCGCATATCATCGACTCTCTTCCCGAATCGATCGATACAGTTTTTCTTGCTGTCAATTATATGAGGGATGTTTTGGAAGATTACTTCAAAAAAAATTCAGGGAAAAAAGTTATCCTTGTCGAGGAGCGAGAGCCGCTGGGAACTGGTGGTGCTTTGAAGAACGTTGGTCGCTATCTCGACGATACATTTGTCGCGTGCAATGGCGACATCATCTCATCGATCGATATCGCATCGATGGTCGAGGAACACCGCCTGAAAGGTGGAATCGGCACGATCGCCCTCTGGCATGTAGACGATCCAAGTGCCTTTGGCGTTGTTAGCTTATCGAAGGACAAAAGGATTGAACTTTTCCAGGAAAAGCCCAAACCGGGTGAGGCATGTTCGAATCTCATCAACGCAGGGATTTACGTTTTTGAACCAGAGATTCTCGATTGCATCGGGGATGGTTTTGTGTCACTGGAGCGTGAGGTTTTTCCGAAAATTCTCGATCGCGGTCTCTACGGTTATTCGTTCGATGGTTACTGGGTTGACTGCGGTGTGAGGGAAAATCTCCTTGAGGCGCAGAGAATACTTCTCAGTAAAAGAGGTGAGGTCCGCTTGGACTCGAAAATCGATGCTCAGGCAAAAATCATTCCCCCGAATTTTATGACTAATGCTGAGATCGGTTCTGCGACTGTCGGTCCCGGTGTCTGCATTTGCGGTCGTTCAGTGGTTCATGATGGGGCGCAAATCTCGAATAGTCTGCTGATGGAAAACAGTGTCATTGGAAGGGGAGCTGTCGTGAGGAATTCGATCATTGGGCCGAACGCAAGAGTGGATGATGGAGAGACCGTGGAGAATTCAATCTTGGTCTGACTTCGAATCTGATGGTGGATTGTTTGCATAGACCACATTCGCATCGGCGCGGATTTTCCCTGGCAGGATCTTATACAGATAGTCCAGATATTATACAAATTTCGAAACAAGTTACATATTTATCTTGAAAACCGTTTCAGGTAACGCGTACCAGGGACCGAAATGAGTTACATCGACACAATACTCAACATTATCAGCAAAAAGTCGTTTCGGAAGGGCTGGAACGCTTTCATTATTTTCTTTTTCCTCGTCTTTGTCATACTTCCAACCGTCTATATTCTTTCATATGTCTTCACACACTGGAGCGCGATTGAAACCAATGTACTCAGCGACCGTGAGACGATCAATATCATCCTCAGTTCGATTGCCGCCTCGTTTGAAATCGCAACGATCGTGACCGTTGTCGATTTCATTGTCGGCCTTCCGCTCGCATGGCTCCTCGTGCGCAAGGAGTTCAGAGGTAAGAGGTTTCTTGACACGCTGATTGATATGCCGCTTGCTGTTCCGACCGCCGCGCTCGGTTTCTCGAGCGCCATCTTCTGGGCAACGACGCCCCCCTCGATCGAGGCACCGCCTTTTGCACTCGGAGCAGTCTCATCGCCGATGCTCCTTGTCATCCTCCTGCATATCGTTTTCTCTTATCCCTACATGGTAAGATCCCTTGCAGCGATTCTCGAACAGATTGATGTCACATACGAAATCGCAGGCCAGACACTCGGTGCAAGCAAGCTAACCGCGGCAAGGACGATCACCCTTCCGCTTTTCAGGGCTGGTCTCGTGACGGGTATCATTCTTTGTTTTTCGCGCAGTCTTAGCGAAACAGGCGGAACGATGATTGCCCTCGCGACGATGGCGAATGCGGCTGGGTTTAACACAGGACCAACTCTCATAGGTGAATGGAAGAAACTATCGGTGACTCATCCTGAACTGATTCCGCAGCTATCGTTCGTCAGCATTTTGCTCATCATTATCGCACTCATTCTTCTTGCGATATTGAAGGTCATCGTGATGAAAGTAAGATTGCCTTTCGGGAAGGTCTGGCCGCGACCAGAAAAAATTTTGAGTCGGGGCTTCGCCCCGAAATTGAAAGACGCTCTTTCTCTCATTTTTCTTCTTTTCTTTGTTTTGCTTCCTTCTTTTTTCATTTTTTCATATGTTGCAACGGCTTCACCATCGGGTGGTGACTGGGGTGGATTCTGGAGCAGTCTCTTTTATTCCTTTGGAATCGCATTTGTCGTGACCCTTATCGACCTCTCCTTCGGCATTCCGCTTGCGTTTTTCATCGTGAGAAGTGAATCAAGAAAAATATCAAGCGTGCTCGACGTCCTTGTTAATGTGCCGTTGATCGTTCCAACGGCAGCACTAGGGTTTTCCCTTGGCCAATTTTATAGCGATCAACCTTTCATTCCCGCCGTTCCAACTTTGCTGATTATCATGGCCCACGTTGCTTTCACTTATCCGCTCGTCGTCAGGAATGTTGCTGGTGCGATTGAAGAGATTGACCCCTCGTATGAAGAAACGGCGAGAACGCTCGGCGCCAAACCGATCCAGGCATTCCGTCGCGTGCTTTATCCAATGATCAAGAGCTCCATTCTCGCAGGTTCGATTATGGCCTTCACGAGAAGCCTTGGTGAGACTGGGGCTACGCAGGCGGTTGTTAGCGAGGCGTTGACAGCGCCTGTTTATATCGTTGAGCTTGTGAAAGGCCAGGAATACTACCTTGCCGGTCTAGCTTGCATCGCACTCATTTCCGTATCTTATGCTGCGATGCTCCTGCTGCGGTATCTGACGAGAAAGAAAGGGAGGAGCGTCTAAATGCCAGAGATACGACTAGAATGTATCAAGAAATCGTATAGTTCAACTCAGGCTCTTGATAATCTCGATCTCACCGTTCATAACGGTGAGTATCTGTGTCTTCTTGGACCCACGGGAGCTGGCAAAACGACGACATTGAGGATTATCGCTGGTCTTACTACTCCTGATTCTGGGAAAATTTATTTCGATGACAGAGAAGTGACGCATGTCGAACCAGAGGAACGCAAGGCGGTCTTTTTATCTCAGACATACTCACTTTTCCCTCATATGACGGTCGCAGAGAATATCGTTTTTGGGCCGAATATCAGAGATTGGCCAGATGAAGTAAAAAAGCGGACACTGGCTGAGATGCTTGACCTCGTTCGTCTCTCGCGCCGAGCCGATGCTTACCCGAGAGAATTAAGTGGGGGGATGCAGCAGCGCACAGCACTCGCGAGGGCACTCGCATCGGGTGCGGAAGTTCTCCTCTTAGATGAACCACTTCGGGCTCTCGACGCGCGGCTGCGATTGGGTCTGCGACGAGAGCTTCGTTCCCTTGCAAAGTCTCTCGGCATCACGACGATTCATGTGACTCATGATCAAGAAGAAGCCCTGGTCATGGCCGATCGAATCGCAGTGATCAGGAAAGGAAAGATCGCACAGATCGGAACCCCCGAGGAGGTTTTTGATTATCCCAATTCGCCATTTGTGGCGAATTTTGTCGGCCAGTCGAATTTCTTTAGAGGTGTTGTCGTCAGCAGCAATGATGTGACTCTTGTTAAAGATAAGCAGGGAAGGACGATGCCAGCTCGACACTCGCATTATAAAGCGGGCGAATGTGTTGTCATCGCGGTTAAGGTTGGCAACACCGAGATCGTGAAATCTGAGGATGGTTATTTGACTGGCGCGGTCGAGCGAATTCTGTTCGAAGGGCGCAATCTTTTTGTGGATATCTCGATCAAGGGAATGGGACGATGCTCGTCAAAGATACCGGCGAAGTTCCTCGACAGAATCAAGGTGGGAGACGAGGTCGGTATACGCTGGGATGCCGAAAAGGCCTCTATCTTTTCACTCGAGAAATGCAACCTTGATGAGGAGTTGAAGGTGGAATGAGATGCCGACGGTGGAATTGAGGAACGTCACGATGAAATGGGGACGCGTCATTGCAGCAGAAAACGTTAATCTGAGAATTGAGGACAGGGAATATGTGACGATCCTCGGCCCTTCTGGGTGTGGTAAGACAACGCTCGTAAAAATCATCGCCGGCATTCTCGAACCCAGTTCTGGCGAGGTGTTCATTGATGGCAAGAATATGAGGGGTGTGCCAATAGAAGAACGCGATATCGGTTACGTTTTTCAAAACATCGCGCTTTTCCCGCATCTCGATGTTTATGAGAATGTCGCTTATAGTCTCCGGGTCAAGGGCGCTGATCGAAACGAATTGGAAAAAATCCCGCATCAGTATCTCGATCTTGTCAAATTGCTCGACAAGATGAAGATGTTCCCTTCTTCCCTTTGTGGTGGCGAGCAACAAAAAGTTTCGCTTGCGCGCGCTTTATCGACAGGGGCTAAACTGCTTCTTCTTGATGAACCGCTTTCGGCGCTCGATGCGAGGGTCAGGGTTGACCTCAGATATGAACTTAGAAGACTCGTTAAGTCCCTTGGTCTCACAGCACTTCATGTCACACATGACCAAGAAGAGGCGATGAGTGTTTCAGACAGAATTGTCGTAATGAGAAGCGGGAAAATCGTTGAAATCGGGACGCCGATGAAAATTTATACAAGGCCTGAAAATATTTTCACGGCGAATTTCATCGGCGAAACGAATCTGCTTGAGGGTTGGGTAACACGTGCTTGTGAAAACGAGACGGAGGTTGAACTGAGAGACGGAACGGTGATCGCTGCCTCCCCTTCAAATTTCAGGGAGGGCGATGCCGTCGTTGTCTCAGTCAGGCCAGAAAATCTCTTTTCCTCTGAACACGGAATCCAGGCAGTCGTTACCGATATGAGGTATATCGGCACATTCATTCGTGTGATTGCCAAGGCAAAAACAGAGGAAACCATTGAATTTGACATTCCAACGTCAAAAAAACGTGAATATAATATTGGGGATGAAATTCATTTATCATTCGAAAAGGACTCGGCGCTCGTGTTCGCAAGGGGTCCGGGCGGAATCGAGGAGGCGATAAGTCTTGAGTGAAAAGAGATCACTGTTGGATTGGTTCAGTAGGCGTCGTGAGTCTGTGGTGATGAACGGAATCAGAAATCATGCGCTTCGCGTGAGCGACACGATCGCGGAGCTCAACAGGGCGATTGCGGCAATCGGCAATGGTGAAAGGACGAAGGCGCTTGAGGCGATACAGAGACTTCTCGTCTCCGAAAAAGAAGCAGATTTTTATGAGTCGACGATCAGCGAAGAGCTCAGCAAGGGCGATCTCGATGCGAGGGAAAGGGAAGATTTGATGCATCTTGTGCGCAGGATGGACTATGTGGCGGATTGGGGCAAAGAGGCGGCATTGAATCTACAGATGATTATCGAAGCAGGCGTGGAAGTGCCGAAGTCTCTTTGGGAGAAGTACCATGCGATGACGGCCGAACTCGAGCGGGCCACACGGATGCTGAAAATGAGTATCGACAACCTTGGCGTCAACGAGGAGGAGGTTGTTAAACACGAGCGTGAGGTTGAGACTGCAGAACATAATCTTGATGAGATGTATTTCGACACAAAGAAGCAGATTCTTTTTGCGCAAATGGATCCAAGAGCGATCTTTCTTATGAGGGACATTCTGCATGGAATCGAGAATTCGGCTGACAGCTGCAAAGATACAGCGGATATCATACATATTCTTCTAACGGCCGAACAGCACCGGGCAAGGTAAGGGATCATCGGTGATGCGTAGACTCTTCGGGACAAACGGCGTACGGGGAATTGTCAACTCGGAAATGAGTATCGAGCTCGCAATGGATCTAGGTAGGGCAATAGGCACTGCGCTTGGAGGAAAGTTAGCGATCGGAATGGATTCGCGCATCTCGGGAGAAATGCTCAAATGTGCAGTATCTGCAGGGTTGATGTCAACAGGGGTGAGGGTGTTCGATCTTGGCATTCTCCCGACGCCAGCACTCCAGTACTATGTTAAAGCAAGAAAACTCGATGGTGGCGTTGTGATAACGGCTTCTCATAATCCACCGGAATTCAACGGAATCAAGTGTATCGCGGCAGATGGCACAGAAATGGCAAGAGAGGATGAAGAGAGAATCGAGAAGATCTTTTTTGACCGCTCCTTCGCCGTCAAAGAATGGGACACGGTTGGATCATTACACCATCAATCAAACGCCCCCAATCTATATCTTGACTCGATTGCAGGACATGTTGATCGGGATGCGATTCGAAAGGCGTCGATGACGGTTGTCGTCGATTGCGCAAATGGCGCGGGCTCCATCACAACACCCCGGCTTCTCGAATCACTCGGGGTTCGAGCTATCACACTCAACTGCAACCCACAGGGCACTTTTCCAGGTCGACCGAGTGAACCAACGGAAGAGAATCTTTCGGATTTGATTGCGCTTGTGAAGAAGACCTCTGCAGATCTTGGAATTGCACATGACGGCGATGCTGATCGAACCATTTTCATCGACGAGAACGGGAAATTTGTGCATGGCGATCGAAGTCTTGCGCTGATCGCGCGAAGTATTGTTAGGTCAAGAGGAGGAGGGCTCGTCGTCACACCTGTGAGTACTTCGCGGTGCGTTGAGGACGTGGTGATTGCTGCAGGCGGACAAATAAAATACACGAAAGTCGGCGCTCCAATCGTCGCGAGGGAAATGAAGAGCACTGGTGCGGTCTTCGGTGGCGAAGAGAATGGTGGCTTGATATTCCCTGAGCATCAGTATTGTCGTGACGGTCTCATGACCGTTGCAAAGATGCTAGAGATAGTATCGAAGGAAGGGAAATTATCAAGCCTCTTGGATGAAATACCACGGTACTCTCTGATCAAGGGGAAGGTCGAATGCAGAAATGAGATTAAGCAGGATGTTATGGCACAACTATGCAATCGCTTTCGCGAAAAGACGATCGACACGACGGATGGCATCAAAATTTTCTTCGACGATGGCTGGGTGCTGATCAGACCGTCCGGTACCGAGCCGATTTTTCGTTTGATCGTCGAGGGTATGACTGAGGCAGATGCGAAGCACTATTTCGCGGAATTCAAAACGATGCTTCGTGAGATCATTCAAAGAGTCAATGATTGAGTTCTAGCCCTTGACCTACGCCTATATCAATGCCTGAATGATGAAAATGAGGCCGAAGACCAAGAAGACAGCACCGCTGGCGATTTTTATGTATTTTCGATCGACCCTCTTGCCGATCTCGCCGCCAAAAAAGACCTCGATGAGCGTGATGAGGGCGAATGCCGCCATCGCACCAGTAAACACAAAGAAGCCTGCACCAGACTCAGCAGACAGAGCGATGATAGAAAGCTGTGTCTTGTCTCCGAGCTCCATTAGTGTCACGAAAATGAATGAGCCAAGAAGACCGCCCATCCGCTCGTATTTCACCTTTTCAATCCTCTCCTCTTTTTCAGGTAGGAGTAGCATTAAGAGGCCCGCAAGAATAAACAAGGCGCCTGCCGCGATCTCGATGATTTCTCTCGAAATAATTTCGAAAAGGGCATCTCCGATCAAAACGCCGATAGCGGAGACGGTTCCCAGAGCGAGCATTGCCCCGATAAAGACCGACTGGCGGGAATGTTTTGAGGAGAGGGTAATGACGGCGATCATCGTCTTGTCGCCGATCTCCGTCAGTGCGATCAGAATGAAGGCGGAGATAAGCGGTGCAAGATCCATTTGATCACCGCAACGATCGTTGTTTCCACACGACCGCGATCACTTCTCTCATCATCCTGGCCGCGAGAGCAGCGGTGTTCCCGTTATCATATGGTGGCGAAACTTCGCTCACATCAAAGCCGACGAGTTTGGGGGCAACGATGTTAAGGCATTTCTTCACATCATAAGGGGAAAGACCGAAAGGTTCTGGCGTTCCAGTCCCAGGAGCGTAGGCCGGATCGATGCCGTCGATGTCCAGAGAGAAGAAAATCCTATCTTTTTTTATCAGGCTCAATGCCTTCCTGAACGCCTCTTCGACCCCCATCTCCCTGATCGTGAAGGCATCGAAGTATTTTGGCATCCTATCTCCTATTTCATCGGAAGAAATCGAACGGACGCCAAAAACTACAACATTATCTAATCCAACATGTTCAGAAATTCTTCTGGTGACGCAGGCGTGGCTGTTTTTTAGGCCTAGATAGCTTTCCCGATAGTCGAGGTGTGCGTCAATTGTGATGACACCGATGTCGTCAAATGACCTGACCGTCGGTATTGTCACTGAGTGCTCTCCGCCTATGAAGAGAGGGAATTTCCCAGCCTTTACAATCTTCTTTGCAACTTCGAGAACACCGTCGACCATATCGTCAACAGTTCCCACTTCCTCGAAGTCGCCAGCATCGTGTATAGGGATATCAACGAGGTCAATCCCATGCTCGAAAAGTAGCGTCTCGAAGTTGTAAGAGGAGATTCTTATTGCGTTCGGAGCATACCGAGCGCCTGGGCGGAATGAGGTTGTCCGGTCGAATGGGATGCCCATGATGACAAATGATGCGTCATCAAAGGAAGCGTTCGCATCCGCGAACCGCAGATTTGAAATATTCATATCAGACCCTGGTGATCTTTCTCTTACCCATTGCAACGAGGTACATGACCTCCTCGCCAGGTTTCAATTGTCCCTTAAGTTCTTCTGGAATATGTAACTGAAAATTCTCGTATGTCTCAAGGTCCATGAGCTGTGCCTCATCGCCGACGATCGCTAGAACCTGCGCTTTTCTCTTGTCAATAATAGGCACCTGGACTTTGTGTTTCACAGGATGAACAATACTTCTCTTTTGTTCATCAAATATCCCGATCGCATCGATTCGAGCTTTCGCTTCGCCATGCTTCCCTGGCTTTGATGTCGTGATTGAAATGATCTTGCATGGTTCATCATCGATGAGGATGTACCTTCCTTCTTTGAGTTCCCTTACTTCAGCCTGCGTCCATGTCATGTCTATCAGCCATTGGTAACAGAATGCGATTTAAATAGTTTGCTCATGTCAGCGTTTGCCGTGCGGTTTCTTCGGCGGTGCCGGATATTTATCTTCAATTTCCTTTTTCCTTCTATCCAGCTCTTCAACAAGTCGATCGCCGATGAATTCTCCTCGCCAGTAATCGACTCTTGCCGCAATCGTGATTTTCGATGCGAGGGAGCGCGCGATCTTTCCCCTATGCCAGTAGGGAGCTCTGTGAACGGCAGGATGCTGATATATAATCCCATGTTTCGGCGGCTTCTTATGATTTTTCAAATGAAGAAACATTGCTTTTTCCGCACCGAGCAGTTGAACAGTGCTGGACGGAAGTTTCGACAGCCTTTCAAGACTTCCTGCAAGAGAGATCAGTCTGGCAGCAAGGTTGGCGGAGAGCAGTGTTGTCAGATTCGGTGCGATTTCTTCCATTTTGCGGGAAATGTAGTTTTCAAAGTGTTCTTTTGTGTCGTAAAGTTTGAGAATTGAGGAGGCGAGCATTCTGATCGCATCGAGATCTTCATCTAGCATTTCTCCTCCAATTGATTCGATTTCGACGCCAATTTCCTCTATTATGCTCTCACGCCTGCCGTGCCTGGCAATGAGATCAGTGTATTTCTTCTCTTTCGCATAATCGTTGAGCTCAGGGAAATGAAGGCCATACCATTCGTGCAGCCTTTCGCTCATCACGTTGATTGATTCATTGATGTCGTCGATCGCCCTGATTGCCTGCACGATTAACCGATCAGGTTGAACTGATTCTCTCGTTCTCAATTTGCCCAATTCAACCATCGCTTCATGCATCAGTGTCTCTGAAAATGAGAAATCTTCTGGCTTGATGAAGGAAGTGTCAACATACACCGGCTTTCCCAGCTCAGCGAGTCGAATATCAGCGACCTGCACTCTTTTTTGAGCGAGTTCTCTCTCTTCCGGTAAAATTTCACCCTTCTGGATAGAGGCGAGCTTCTGTGCGATGGTCTTCGGATTTTTTTCGAAGAGGATGTATTTCTTGATTTTCTGTCCGTCGCAAAGAAAAACCCCGAACCATTTCGTAACGAGAATCATTGGTAGTGAATATCCACGCTCCCTATTCTTTTTGTTGTCACTTTTTCGTATTGATCGCCTTCAACGCCTCTTCCGGCAGTTCTTCGACTTCACCGAAATGCGTCAGGTGAACCTGAATCGTTGCGAGGAATTCGAGTGTTTCAAGGCGCAAGAAAGCTTCCTCAAGATTCGAACCAACGGACAAAGCGCCGTGTTTTTCCAGCAGACAGGCATTGTTGTCGCCGATCATTGCCGCGACGCACTCACCGAGATCATGTGTGCCCGGCACTCTGTATGGGATGAGCGGCACTTTTCCGAGTACAAGAGGACCCTCAGGTGTCAATGCGGTTTTCAGAGGTACGCCAGCAACTGCGAGTACAGTTGAGTATATGGGATGGGTGTGGATCACCGCTCCAACATCTTTCCTTCTCTCGTAAATCGCGATATGCATGGGGGTTTCGATGGACGGTTTTCCCTTTCCAGACGCCTTTCCATCTTTTATCGTTACGATCAGAATTTCATTTTCTTTCAGAAAACCCTTGCATCGACCAGAGGGTGTGATGAGTATGCGATCATCGTCAACTCTCGCGCTGATATTGCCTGCCATGCCCGTGTTCAAACCTCTTTCGTAAAGCAATCTTCCGTACCTGACTATCTCTTTTCTCAGCTTTTCTTCGATGGTCATTCATCTCATCTCTTTATTTTCATTTTAGAGATCTCAGACGGCTTGAGAATGCCGATCTCTGTGATGAATCCGGTCACATACTTGTTCGGGGTCACATCGAATGCTGGGTTGAGCGCGCTTGCACCCTCAGGTGCAATTCTTCGTCCTTCTATTTCCATTACTTCATCCTCGCTTCTGCTCTCAATAGGTATCTCGTCCCCGCTTTCGATGGAGAAATCGAATGTTGAAACGGGTGCTGCGACATAGAAAGGTATTCCGAGCTCTTTGGCAAGGACCGCTTTTTCGAATGTTCCAATTTTATTCGCAAAATCCCCATTTGACGCGATTCTGTCGGCGCCGACGATGATAACATCAACATCTTTTTTCATGTAATGTCCAGAAGCGGCATCGGCGATGATCGCGTGGGGAATTCCCTCATTCAGCAGCTCCCATGAGGTGAGTCTCATACCTTGGAGACGAGGTCTTGTTTCCGAAACATAGACAAAAAAATTTTTTCCTTCGTCGCGTGCAATGCGGAGCGGTGCGAGGGCCGTACCAACATCGACAGAAGCGAGAGCCCCTGCGTTGCAGTGGGTCATCACCTTAGAATTGTTTTTTATGAGCGATGAGCCGTGTTTTCCAATTCTTTTGCATTTTTCAACGATCGCATCGGCATAAGCATTTGCGGCCGTGATAGGATCTTTGCCGGATGCGATGGCGTTGAGCATGTAGTCGATCGCGTAAAAAAGATCGTTTGCAGTCGGACGAGTTCGTCTCAACATATTCGTTGCTGTTTCCAAATTGTCACCACGAAGAGCACCAAGAGTTAGACCGTAGGCAGCTGCCGCACCGATTGAGGGAGCGCCTCTGATCGTCATATTCCTTATCGCCTCGGCCACTTCGCTGCATTTGTAAAATGACAAAATTTTGAATTCGAGGGGAAGTATTCGCTGGTCGATCATCTTTACCTTATTATTCTCGAACCATACCGCTCTCACTTCAGTCAGCTTTCCTTCAACAATGACCCTCAAGCTCTCACATCCTGAAATTGACCTCGACTTAGAAAAAATATTGGTTTCATCAAGGTGGATATATGCTCCACCCGGAGACAACATTCTTTCTGGATATATTTTGTCAAAAATAGTAAATACCCAGCATCTTCAAATTTATCGATTGTTTAATGTGGATGTACCATCCAGCGAGGGAATGATTCTTATACTCCTTCAGGAGTGTAAAATATGAATTTCCTCATGTCAGATTCATCCATAATGCAGAACACTGGTGATGTAGTAATGGATCGTTTCTTCCAGGTCTATTTGACTTCAAACGGTCTGAAGCAAATCTCAAATCCTCTGCGTCAAAGGATTCTGAGCGAATTGCAAGATAAAGAGCTGAGCCTTAGCGACATCGCGAACATCACAGGTAAAGCGCAGTCAACGATTTCTGGACATCTGGAAGAACTGGTCAGAGAAAAACTGATTGCATGTAGGGAGGATCCGACCGACAGTAGAAGGAAAATTTATCATTTGATATCAAAACCCATCGGCTCCTCGACTAGCCCGAGAGACGATTTAAAAGATGCTATCGGAAAAACGATCGCAGGATCAATCGGCATGCCGAGCACTTTTCTCAAAGGGGTTATCAGGTCGATCATTCTTGGCATGGAGTCAATAGGACTTAGAATGGAGCCGATGCTCAAAGACATCGGAAAGATGATTGGGACGGAGATTTCGAAACGGATGAAATCGAATTCTCTTGAAGAACTTATCAAAGAAATTCAGGAGTTTTACGAAACACACGAGCTTGGTGAGGTCTGCGTTTACTCAGTTAGACCTCTTGTATTGATCATCAGAGATGAATACAATTGTCATCGAATGCCTGAGACCGGAAGGAGCTTTTGCATTCTTAATGAGGGAATCATTGGAGCAATCCTCGAGAACCGCACGGGCATGTGTTTAAACATCGTGGTCGATGCGGAGTGCCTTGCGAGTGGCTACAGCCATTGTAAATATTTAGTCGAACCAGCATCAAAAAGCCATGCCTGATCTGCCGATCGAAATAGATTCAACAGCTCAAAGTGACGCAAGTTCGAGAATGACCGATGACCTTTTAGTATCGCTGAAGTAAATCTTTCGAGTTTTTGTAAAAAATAAATAGATATCGGGGCGCGAAGCCCCTGCATTTTTCTGAGTCCACAATCCGATTATGGCGTGTATTTGAATGGATGCCTCACTGATTCTTTCTGATAGAAGATCTCGTCGAGCGTCGGTCTTCCCTCGATTGCTTTTCTGATCGCATATCTCGCCGCCTTGTAATTGTTGACCTTCACCCTGTGCCTGTTGGCAGCTGCGGGGTGAACAAAAACATTCGCGAGGAGAACGATGTCGTCGAGGATCTCCTTCGGCAGGAAACCGTCCTGGATGCTCGCCTCGATGGCCCATTTGAGTCCAGCGACGGCGTGAACATACAGCAGCTCTTCCTGTTTCTTCGTTCTCGGCGTGACTGTCGGGACAAGTAAGGTTTTAGGCAGATCGTGAACGATTCTCATCTTTCCCTGGCCTGCGTCGGCTTGGAGTGCTCTCTCGATCGCAATGTCGACCGGTCCTCCTTTGATACCGATCAACAGGTCTGTGTGGGCAATTTCGTGATAAGGCGGCCCAGCATAACCTTCGCCGACTTTAAGCGAGAAATTCTCAACGACCGTGGGTGTTTGAGGTGTCGCGGGAACTCTTGTGATTATTTTTTTGTCTCCGAGAATGTAAGTGGTCTCCCTCGGCTTGATCTTACCTAGGATTTCCAGTTCGATTCTCATCTCCTCTCTATCCTCGTGCCTGAATGCGTCTCCAGGCATCGTCGGTCTTCGCGAATATCCGACATCGATGCCCATCATCCACAGCCCTTCCTTGACTGCTTGATTTCCGCTGGTCCTCGCGATGATCCTGACGAGTTTCTGGATCTTCTGTTGAAGCTGTCTCGCCTCTTCGATTTCACCCCTTTGGACATGCTGATAGATTTTCTGCCAGATATCAGGAATGAGATTGGCACTTGCGAGTATCAGTCCGTCCGCACCGCTGAGCAGTGCAGCAGTTCCCACCTCGTCGTAACCGCAGAGAATATTGATTTTTCCTCGTATCTTCTCGAAGAGCGCGGTCATGTAAGGCAGATCGCCACTCGAGTCCTTGACACCGATAACATGATCCAGGTACGCAAGTCCTTCTGTTGTCCACCACTGCTGGTGCATGCCGGCGCATTGTGGAATGTTGTACAGGATAATCGGAAGGCCAACCTCGTTGACCGCGTCAAAATGCTCGTAGATCTCCTTCCACGTTGGGTTGAAATAATAAGGAGTGACAACGAGCGCCGCATCCGCCCCCATATCCTTTGCTCTCTGCGTTAACTCGACGGTCGCCTTCGTGCTGCTCGCACCTGTACCAGCAATCACAGGGACTCTCTTGTTGACCTGATCAATGACGATCTCAAGTGTCCTTAGTCTCTCTTCATCCGTCAGATAAACGAATTCCCCTGTCGTTCCAGCAACGACGAAACCGTTGACATCCTTGATGAGAAAATCAACGAGATTCCTCAGTGCTTCCTCGTCGATCGTTTCATCCTTCTTGAAAGGTGTCACGATCGCTGGATAGATCCCCTTTAACCATTCAGCCCTGGGCATTCACATCACCCCCCTTCCGAACGCCATATCAATCGCGCGCACCGTCGCATCGTAGAAGTTTTTGTAAAGGATCCCCCGTTCGAGAGCATTTGGATGCACGAAAGCTTTAACGAGCATTACATGCGTGTCGATGATATCTTTCGGGATCACATTCATCTCTACCTTATCTGCAATCGCTTTCGCGATTCCTGCCTGGGCTGGACCGTACATGATGTTTGCCTGACGGAGGTTCTTGAGTTCGACCGTTGGAACAATTAGGCAACTCGGCTTCGCGGATAGATTCGGTTCAAGGATCGCTGGCAGTGCTTCATATCCCCTTCTGAGATACACGAGTTGGCTTGCGAATGCGACGCCGACAGCCCCGTCTTTCGGACCGGCAACGAGGTCGACGCGCACCTTGTTGATGCCAGTACCAGCGGACGCACTTCCAATGTAGATCATATTATTGCTGAGTTCAGCTGCAGAAATTCCGATATCTTCGAATCTCTTCTCGAGGGGGAGTTCAGGGGCTTCGACTGGCGGCTCAGACACTGGAATCTTGCCGATTTTCTCGAGCTCGAGCCTGATTTCCTCTCGATCCTCGTGGAGAATCACACCGCCCTCCTTCAGGGGGCTCCTCGTCTTCCCCATATCGAGTCCCATGTACTTGAGCGCGATTTTGATTGGTACTGGCCCGCCGTACCTACAGAAAATTCTCGAGAGCTTTTGGACCTTCAACTGCTGTTTCCTCGCCTCCACGAGATTCCCCTCTCTGACGGCCCTGTAAACCTTCTGCCAGATATCAGGATAAATCTGTGCGCTCGCGAGAATCATCCCGGTGCATCCTCCTGCGAGCGCTGGAAGCACGACCTCATCATGACCGACGACGATATCGATCTTATCGCCAACCTTTTCGAGGACCTCCATTGTGTAAGTTAGATTCCCTGACGAATCCTTCAAACCGACGATGTTGTCGATCTCGGCGAGGTCCTCGATAACTCTCCTTGGAAGATAGCCACCGACTGTCTGCGGGATGTTGTACATGATGATTGGAATGTCAACTGCACGTGATAGCTGGTAAAAGTGTTCATAGATTCCTTTGTCGGAGGGATGAAGGAAATAAGGTGTGACGACAAGGCAAGCGTCAGCACCAGCGTCTTCGGCATACTTTGACAATTCGATGACGTTCCGGGTGCAAGGATCACCGGTTCCAGCAATGACCGGTTTCTTGCCATTCGCCTCGTCAATGCAGATGTCGAAAATTCGTTTCCTCTCTTCGTATTTCATGTATTCAAATTCACCGGTTGTACCGCATGGGACGAATCCGTCTACGTGGTCGAAAACACTTCTGATGAGAGCGCGAAAAGCCTCCTCGTTGACCTCCTCCTTTTTGTCAAAAGGCGTTACGAGAGCGGGATAAACTCCCTGGAGCCTGAATTTCTTGCTCATGAATTCAATCCTCTGCCTCTGCATGGGGAACGAGGGATATTAAATTAAGGTCTGTTGAGACAATCGAGCGATGATTTCCGAGTCGAATGAATCGAAGATGCTAGATAATAGAAAAAGCCAGGAAATTCGATTCGAATTCACTGTCGATTCATATAATTCTTGTTGCTGAAAGTGATCGGGTTTCTTATTCTTTTGATCATAAGATGGTGATGTGATTCGAATCGTCGATTCTCTGTGAAGCGAATGTACGCGCAGGCTAAGCTCGGTCGTGCTTCGTACTCGTGTTCGAAGGGATGCGTCAGACGACGGTGATCTTGCCATAGAGGGTTCTGCGTATCTCTTCATAATGGGTTCGATAGTATCTGACCGCTGCTGGCATGAAGTTGAGGACATCCTGGGCCGTCATCCCATCCTGTCCGATCACTTCTGCGGCCATATCGCCAGCGAGTCCGTGTATGAAAACGCCAGCTTTCACAGCTTCCTCGATCGGCAATCCAAGTCCGTACATCGCCGCGATGCTTCCCGTTAAAACATCGCCGCTGCCAGCTGTGGACATGCCTGAGTTGCCAGTCATGTTGATATAGACTCTGCCGTCCGGATAGCCTATAAATGAGATTCCTTCCTTCAGGACGATGATCGCATTCAGATCCTTCGTCGTCCTCTGGACAATGCCTATCCTGTCTTTCCTGATTTCGGAAGTCTTTATGCCAGTGATTCTTGACATCTCGCCTGTATGAGGGGTAAGAATTGTTGTTGTTTTCCTCTTTCTAACGCAGTCGAGATTCTTTGTGACGGCCGTGATACCGTCGCCGTCGATGAGAAGGGGTTTTTCGATTCTTTCAGTTAGCCATCTTACCAGCTCCTGTGTCTCCTCGTTCAGCGAAAGACCTGGTCCGACGATCACCATATCCATCCTGTTTGCGAGCTCAAGTAATGATTCCTTGTTCTCGAGTGCGATACTGCCGGTTTCGGTCTCTTTTTGAGGAATGATAACGATCTCGCTTCCCTTGCTGGCGATGAAGAATGATACGGAGATCGGTGTCGCGAGTCTTGAGTACCCTCCGCCAGCCTTGAGAAAGCTCATTGCTGAGAAATAAGGAGCACCGAGATACGCTCTGGCACCAGCAATGAACAGCATCTCACCGAAAGTTCCTTTGTGCGCATCCTGTTTTCTCGATGGGATCTCTTGAGGGATGCTGATCTCGACCTTTATTGAATCGTCATTATAAAGTGCTGGAGGAAATGAAATATGCGAAACGAACAGCTTTCCTGAGTGTTCGTATCCCGGGTGAACGACATTGCCGATCTTCGGAAGACCGAATGTAATCGTGTAATTTGCTTTCACTGCAACCCCCATGACGAGTCCGCTATCCCCACTTATGCCAGATGGAATGTCAACGCTGAAAATCGGCTTCTTGCAGCGATTGATGAGTTCGATGACTTCTTTGAAAATCCCCGTAACCTCTTTCGTAATACCGGTGCCGAGGATTGCATCGATGACTGCATCGCATTGTGCAATTGCCGAGGCAGCATCTTCAGCGGAGTTGATCACAACAATTTCCAAATTCCTTCGTTCGACCATTTCGAGGTTCTTTTTCGCAATCCCCTTGAATTCGTCTTTCTGGCGCAGCAGAAATACTTTGACTCTGCCTCCGCTTGAATCGATTTTTCTGGCAACAGCAAGACCGTCGCCACCGTTGTTGCCTGGACCGCAAAACACGACGAAATTCTTTCCCGCGACGCCATTCAATTCTCTCATAATGACTTCATAAACAGCAAGAGCTGCGTTCTCCATAAGTAGAAGCTCGTCAATCCCATATTTTTCAACGGCTTGTCGATCCATTTCTCTCATTTGAGCCACGGTGGTTACTTTCATCCTTTCCACCCGCTAAAGTCATGTCTTTCTTACCTTAAGTAGAAACTGCTCCTCTCTTTTAGAATTCAAGAATTATTGAAAAAAATCATTTATCTCATCACAGCGTTCGACAACAAATTATTTTTAAATGAGCTAAGGAGATGCTCTCAGGATTTGCTTTCCTGGATTCGAGTAATTATTATCCCGATGTGGATAAAGATTTTCGTTTCGTAGTTATGAAGGCTCGAATTGTCGATTTAGAAAACTTATCCAACGAAATGGAATTCTGGGGATTGCAAATGTCATCATCCAATTGAAAAGGTGAAGGTCAACAACTGCAAATGAGAAAGATTCAACGAGGAGAGTGTGCATGATGATTCTAAAAGAGGAGGACTCGAGATGAGTTCGATGCCCAATGAAGGTCTGCGTCGTCTTTCGGACAAGGAGATCGAACGGTACTCGCGCCAGATCGTTTTGGACAAGATCGGTTATCGCGGGCAGCGGCGGCTTATCGAAGCGAAGGTCTGCGTTGTGGGCCTAGGCGGTCTGGGATCCCCCGTCGTTTTTCAGTTAGCGGCGATGGGCATCGGTCATCTTCGTTTAGTCGACTGTGATGTCGTCGAGCTGTCGAACCTTCACCGGCAATACCTCTATGATGTTAACAACTTGGGTTATCCTAAAGTAGAAGTTGCGGCAAAAAAACTCCATGAGTTAAACCCAGAGATTAAGATTGAACCATTGACGGTTGCGGTGAATTCTGGCACGGCGGAAGACGTCATTAAAGGCATGGATGTTGTCGTAGACGGCTTGGATCGGATAACGCCGCGATATGCGATTAACAGAGCATGTATGAAAGCATCAGTTCCATATGTCTTCGGAGCGGCGATCATGACGTATGGCACCGTGAAGACTATAATTCCCCACGAGAGCGCATGTCTTGAATGCTTCCAGGGAGGTATCGAGGAGGAAAATGTTGAGAAATGCGCAGTCGTCGGTGTTCACCCATCGGTGTTAGGAATCATTGCGAGTGTCGAAGTCTCAGAAGTTGTTAGGATTGCACTTGGAGAAAAGCCTCAGCTGGCTGACAAGCTGTTCTGTTGTGATATTTGGGACATGAAATTCGACGAGATAGAGATCCAAAGGTCTGAGGACTGTCGAGTCTGTGGATCCAAGTCATCTTCGCCGCCAGTGCTGTTGAAAGAGCCTATGGTTACGGAGCTCTGCGCAAGGGATGGGAAGAGAAGTCTCCTCATCGCACCGAGACACGATCTCAACCTCAACATGAGGGAACTAAAGTCATACTTATTAGAAAAGAAAGCGGTGATCCAGATAAACGCAGAACTCGGTGTGACTTTCAGTCTTGATCCAGGCATAAAAGTCAGTTTTCTGAAGAGTGGGGTAGCGGTGATCGAAGGTATGGATGAGGTCGATAGTGCACTGGCCTTTTACGAGAAGATCATCATCGATGGGTTAGCGATTCCGAGGTCGCAAGTCTTTTATGATTGATCTGGCTGTTCGAATTTCGTTTGGAGCTTCAATGAGATTAACTGTTGGTTACGGTTGTCTACCATCTTGGATTAAGTGCAAGAATACTTGGCATGTTTTAATTTTGGCGAAATATCCGATCGAACTTCGAAATACCAATTGTCTAGAAGAAGACGGAAAAATGGGCTCACCCGGATTCGAACCGGGGAACTTCGCCGCTCTCAGTCATCAGATGACATGTGAGGGCGACGTCATAACCACTAGACCATGAGCCCAGAATCCGAAAAAGATCAATCTTCTATTAATGTTTGACGGTCTGCTTTATGCTGGCCATCATTCAGTAATAACCTGAGTCGCCCTGAACACACCATCGCTAAAGAGCAGAGAGAAGTACCCTGTCTTATGGTTCGTACTTCTGATCTTAACCGCCCTAATCCTGCGCTGAATGTCAGTCTCGCCAATTTCCTGCAGTTTCAAGCTAATGACGCCATCCGCAAGATATCCCTCGTCATATTTGTTTTCAAGCATCTTCTCTGGAGAGGTCTCGGATATGAGGAATGAAGTTACACCAAGATTCCTCAGCCATTCGAAGAGATAGAAGAGCTCTGTACGCCGGTTTTCACCCATCTGGGCAGCCATTTCCAACACATCGAGGGAGTCCACCACAAGTAACTCGTACCCGATGCTCCGTTTGAGGCTATCCGCATACATTTTGAAGACTTGCAGCCAAGTCCCCTTCGCGCTCAACTGGGTTAGACTTTTCCTGATGAGTCCGAGGTCTAATATATGAATAAACTCTTTTGCCCTCTCGTCATCCATTCCCATACTTGTCATCTGCTGCATCAGATTGTCTTTCGATTGCTCAAGTGTCATATAGACGCTTTTGATTCCGTTTTGCAATGCGTTGTGATAAAGGATGCTATAGGCAAGGGAGGACTTCATCGTTCCGGGTGTGCCTGTGATCAAAACAACCTGCCCCTTTGGAATACCTCCCTGAAGATTCTCATCAAAATTGTGGATGAAAGTCCGGACCCTTTCAATATGCACCATACTTTTCCATCCCGCAGATAGCGATTACGACATCTGGAATATTTAATCTTTCGTCACTATCTCACTCGCATCATTTATTTTAAGGGGAATCATGGCTGTTTACAATCGGCACAGATATGTTGAACCGCGACCCGTCATGCGAGAACGAAAAGAAGCGCGGATCGATGTTCGCGCCTCTCATCTTCATCACCCTTAACCAGCGCTGCATTCGTCCATGATCGAGTTCCTTCATATGGAGTTCGATCACCCCATCAGCTAGATAAACCTCGCTCTCCACGTTTTCAAGCAGTGAAGTGATCGGTTTTTCGGAAATTACGAAGACGGTAATGTTTAGCGATTTGAACCAGTCGAAAAGATCCTTCAAATCCTGCCTTGTGAATTGATAATCAGCTAGCGACTTGAAAGACTCTAGTGAATCGAGCACAAATAGCTGAAAGTCCCATTCCTTCTTGACATTGCTTACATATCTCATAAGGATACTGCGCCAGTCACCTCTCTCCTTGGCCATCCGCTTGCGTAAATCAATCATATCCACAACCATCAGCCTGTCTCTCGATTGCTCTCTCGGCATCCCTAATCGTTCCATCTGTCGAATCAGCGATTCTCGGCTTTGTTCAAGTGAAAAATACATGCTGTTAATGTTATCCAGGACGGCGCAGTTGTGAAGGATCGCATAAGTGAGTGTCGATTTCATCGTGCCTGCCGAGCCGTTAACAAGGACAACACTGCCCTTCGGTATTCCCCCATCGAGGGCCGCATCGAGCCTTTCGATATGCGTGCGGATTCTCACGTCGTCAGGCTTTTCTGGAAATCCGGCCCCGATCTGAACGTCGATTTCTTTCTTAAGCTCATCAATTATTTTACTAACATCCACAGTGCCAGCGACAATTTCTTTCGGCTCTTCGGTAATTCCTTTTTCAGCGGTTTTTGTCTCGCATGTAACCCTCCTTTCAAAAGAAGCCTCTGCTGCCCTCAGCTGTTGTTCAAGCTGCGAAAGCTTCTCAAACCTCTCTCGTAACTCCTCCTCCACCTGTTTTTTCATTCTGGCTAGTCCTTCTTCCAGCGCTTTTTGATAATCTTCTCTCAATGCGAGGAGTTTTTCAAATTCCTCTGTGCTGATTCTCATCTTCCTGCCAGAATCCGTCGAGATCT
The DNA here is from genome assembly GCA_014361295.1 of Methanomassiliicoccales archaeon. NCBI lineage: Archaea > Methanobacteriati > Thermoplasmatota > Thermoplasmata > Methanomassiliicoccales > Methanomassiliicoccales archaeon. The sequence continues at coordinate 1,575,764 of JACIVX010000001.1, forward strand.
CGAGTTCCCTCATGCTTTTCTCAAGTTTTTCTGCAAGTGCATCGAGTTCCTTTTCCCTATCCCTTAGCACTTTTTCACGAGCGCGAAGCTCCGCTTCAAATTCCGTGCACCGCTTCATCGCTTCTTCCAGCGCACGATTATCTTTTTCGAGGGATTCGATCGCCTCCATCAATCGATTCTCTCTTTCCATCAGTTCCTTTTCCTTTTTGGTGATCTCCTTTTCCTTTTGGATCAACAGCTGCTTTTGTCTTGAAAGTGAAAGATATTCCGACTGTCCGAAGACAACAGGTATCTCTTCCTCACTGATGACCTTCTCAACAGTCACCGAAATTGGCAAAGTTTCTGATTGCGGCTCGATCGGCTTTAAAATCTCGCCGCATCGATCACATTGGATATCATCAGGTTTGATGCCTGCACCGCATCTCGGGCATTCGTAGCGCTTTTTCATTGATTCACCAGGCCTCATTCGCTGATGACTTTTGTTACCTGGAATTTGTTACCGCTAAACAGCAAGGTGTAGTATGAAGGATCGTGATTCGTCTCTCTCATTTTAACGCATCGAATGCGCCTTTGAGTCTCTACATCTCTGACAACTTGCATTTTCAGGGTGATAACCCCATCAGAGAGATATCCTTCGCCAAATGTACCCTCGAGAATCTTCTCAGGCGAAGCCTCAGAAATCAGGAAAACGGTGGCGTTGAGTTCCTTCAGCCACTGGAACAAGTAGAAAAGCTCCGTCCTCCTGTTTGATATTTCCGACATCGTTTCAAGCACATCGAGCGAATCGATCGCTAGCAACTCGTATTTCAGATTTTCGCTCAAATTCTGCAGGTAAGCTTTGAAAACCTGAAGCCACGAACCGGCACCAGAGATTTGTCTTAATTTCTTTCTGATCAAGCTGAGGTCAAGAACATGCAACTTGTCCTTGACGGGCTCTGTTGGCATTCCCATTTTTTCCATCTGTCGAAGGAGGCTTTCCCGCGATTGCTCCAAGGTTACGTAAACGCCAGTTTTCCCATTTTCAAGCGCGTGATGATAAAGAATGTAATATGTGAGAGAGGACTTCATGGTTCCAGGGGTGCCAGCAATGAGAACAATGTGTCCAGCGGGTATCCCACCCTCCAATATTTTGTCAAATCCGTCGACAAAGGTTCTGATCCTTTCGTTTGAACTCAATTGAACCCCTCCGAGCCGGCTCTCCGAACACCGTTCGGGCCGATCTATTTTCTTTCATACAGTGAATGATACTAAAAGATATTGGAACTTAGTATCACTCCTGATAACTCTCTTTAAACCTCCCCCCTGATGACAACCCTTTTCACGTATGATTTCGCGACCTCGGCCATTTTTCTGATTTTCTCCGTAGAATATGGATTGAGTACCCTCAATCGCTCATCAATCGTGTTCTTCGGGCGGAACTGCTGGAGTGCATACTTCTTTGCTCCACCGATGAACGCTGCGATCAATTCAATATCATTCTCATTAAGAAAAATTGGCACAACGGTCGTTCTGAATTCGTAATCGATCCCAGATTCCATAATCAGGGAGATCGATCTCTTTATCTCTTCGAGCGGTGCTTCGACACCGGAAACGTCATTGTATTTATCGTTGAGCGGGGCTTTAATATCCATTGCAATGAAATCGAGAAGTTCGTCTTCAATCAACTCCTTGATCACCTCAGGTCGGCTCCCATTGGTGTCAAGCTTGATTTTCATTCCCAGACGGCGGAGCCATGTGATCAGTTCTCTCAGATCTTTGTGAATCGTTGGCTCGCCGCCAGTGATAACCACACCGTCGATAAAATCCTCGTTCGCTCTGATATACGATTCGATTTCCCCCCGAGAAATCTCCTCGAGGCTATCGGGATTGATAACGAGGTCCCTGTTGTGACAGGCAGGACAACGGAAATTACAGCCTGGAAGATAAATCGTTGAGGCGACGCAACCGTCCCAGTCGATCAACGACGTTTTTGAAAAGCCCACGATTTTCATTGCCGATCTGAAATGAACATCAGGGATAAATTATTCTTGCCGTGGCATATCGCAGGAAAGATGAAAAATTGATAAAGAACTTTATTTTGCGTTGATATCTTCATCTTGAAATCGATGAAACTCCTGTCGGCCAAAGAGTGCATCGAGCGAAATTTGCGTGGACTGATCGATGGGAAATCGTCACGAATCGCGATTTACACTGGCGATGGGGCGTCACATTCATGGATTTGGCTCGTTGATTCGCTCGAAAATCTGGGTTATTACAATTTGAAATTTATCCAGAAGGAGGACATTTGTTCGGACATCCCAGCGGATGTCCTCTTTATTTCTGGCGGAGATACTTTCGGCCTTGCGAATGCAATTGGATCAACTCGTCTACGCAGTCTGGAAGAATGGATCGTTCGTGGAGGACAATACATTGGGATCTGCGCCGGTGCCTATCTTCCTCTTCATTCTTCACTCGAGCCATTAAATCATTTCAATCTCGTTAAGGGAAGGATAACGAATCTAACTAGTAGCCTCGATAGCCGATTTTGTAACGGCGAAAGATTCGTGACGAAGTATGGCTGCTCGTACGTCTTTCAACCGGTGCGCGGACCATTAGTCGTCGAATGCCTTGGCACCGAGTTCACGGCACCTCTTTACGGTGGACCATGTTGGTATGATGTTTCAGACGCCGAGGTTCTAGCGTATTATCGATCTTTTACTGAGAAGACGATTTTTCTAGTTCCTGAAGAGATGGCTAGCCAGATCGTCATCGACAAGATTGCAGCATTAAGGAAATCCTATGGTAGAGGTACTCTCTACCTTTTTGGCCCGCATTTCGAATACCCTGGTAATCCGATGGGCGCCTCGGTGATCGGGAGCGCGATTAATAATGAAGAGGAATTCCGTAATCATCGATATTCTCTATCACAAAATATTGAGGTGGCCGGGATGCAGCCGATTTCAAGAGAACTCCGATCCGTCGTTTCATCGGCTAGGTTAATGTGCCTCGGAATGGGGGGGATGGAATGGAGAATCGGGAGGAAAATTTGGGACAATGAGCGTTTTGGCTACTTTCTTGATGGTGTATGGAAGCGATTGAGAAAAGCAACGGAAATCGATCTGCGAATTGAACAGCAGAATAAATTAATTGAAAGATTCAAGGAATGTATCTCTTTGATGCGCCAGATGAGGATAGAACGAGGAGGTACTCAAGGCATGATGACCGCCGAGCAACTTCTGAGGGCTCTTTCATCTTCGTCTGCACAGTTCTTCAATTGCTATTTCGCATCGTTAAGACATCATTTAATAAAAAAAGGCTAAAGGGACACATTGGGCTCAGTTGAAATCTATCATTTGATGGTGATCTCATTCGAATCAAAAAATTTTTCATCGATCGGCGCCTAACACGAGAGGTCGCGGGGTGCTGATTTGTCGGGTAAACCAGTCGCGGTCATCGGGGGTGGCATTTCCGGCGTTCAGGCCGCACTTGATGTCGCGAATGCTGGGGTACGAGTGTTGTTGATCGAAAAAGGTCCTGCACTCGGCGGTCATATGGCCAAACTCGACAAAACTTTCCCAACGAACGACTGTTCCGCCTGCATTCTTTCTCCGAAATTGGTCGAGGCGAGCAGACATCCGCTGATTACAATCATGACGATGTCGGAGGTGATCGCCTTAGATGGTGAAGCACCAAATTTTAAATTGACGATACGCAAAGCGCCTCGATATGTGCGTGAGGATCGATGCGTGGCATGCGGGATCTGTGCAGAAAAATGTCCCGTAAAAGTACCAAATGAATTCGACGAAGGTCTTGGCGAAAGAAAGGCGATTTATCTTCCTTACCCACAGGCCGTCCCCTTCAAGTACCTTATTGATTCGTCGCACTGTCTCTTCTTAAACAAAGAGAGATGTGGCGTTTGCAGTAAAGTTTGTCCTGCAAATGCGGTCGATTTTGATGCGAAGCCGGTGACTGAGGTGCTGGAGGTCTCATCAATCATTGTTGCTGCTGGTTTTGAGCTCTTAAACCCTTGCAAGCTTCTTCCTTTGCAAGGCTTACAACATCCCCGCATACTCACGTCGCTTGAGTTCGAACGTCTTCTTAGCGCATCGGGGCCGACGGGCGGGAAATTGATCATCCCGCGGATAAACACGGCGCCGAAACGCATTGTTTTCGCCCAATGTGTCGGCTCGAGGGATTCGAGATTTCGCCCTTATTGCTCAAGATTTTGCTGTATGACCTCCATTAAACAGGGACTTGTTGCGCTCGAGCACGAACCGTCGATCGAGGACATCTGGATTTGCCATATGGGTCTTCGAACTTACGGTAAGGGATTTGATCGCTATCTGGCAAGGGCAAGAAAAGAGGGCATCAAATTCGTTAAGGGAAAGGTTGCGGAGATTCTGGAAGATGGCGAGAGGCTTCAAGTCAGAGTCGAGGATGTGAGAACTGGAATGATTGAGTTACTTGAGGCCGACATGGTCGTCCTCGCCATCGCAGCATCTCCGCCAAAGGGACTTTCAGATCTCGCGAAGGTCCTTGGCATCAAAATCGCCAGGGACGGCTTTATCGCAACCGAGAAACCGTTTTCTGTCAAAACGACAAGGGAAGGCATTTTCGCGGCGGGATGTTGCACAGGTCCGAAGGATATCTCAGACAGTGTCGCCACAGCGTCTGCTGCTGCATCCCATGCCCTTATGGTCTCACAAGAATTAAGGAAGTTGGAGAGCGGAACAGCGGAAAAAAGTATCGCTGGAGAAAAGAAAATCGAATCTCCGAAATCAGAAGAATCTAGAATTGGCGTCTTCGTCTGCAGATGCGGCACAAATATCGCGTCAGTCGTTGATATCGGGAAAGTCGTTGAAGCTGTGAGGAGAATCCCTGGCGTTGTATATGTTGGTGAGCATCTTTTCATGTGTTCTGACAGCGCTTTGACGATGCTGTCAGAAATGATTCGGCAGGAGAGGCTCAACAGAATCGTCGTCGCGTCATGCACACCACGGACGCATGAATCGCTGTTCCGCGCGACGATCGAAAAAGGCGGGCTTAATCCATACCTTTTCGAAATGGTCAATATCAGGGAACACTGCGCGTGGGTTCATCGGTATGAACGCGACCAGGCGACGAGAAAAGCGATCGCGTTGATCAAGGCTGCGATTGCTAAGGCATCGCTGCTTGAGCCGCTGGAGCCTGGTGCAATCGAAGTGACAAATCGGGCGCTGATCGTTGGGGGAGGACCCGCTGGTCTGAAGGCCGCATCGGATCTCCTGCGGCAGGGATTCGACGTAGTGATTGTGGAAAAATCCAACAAACTCGGCGGTTCACTACTTTCGATCGAAAATCTCGATATCGATTTTGACGATAGCGAAGCGCTTCGAGCGCTTCTTTCACTGGTCGATGAAGAGAGGCTCACGGTATGGACGAACTGTACCATTAAGGCAGTTAACGGTGCGGTCGGTGATTTCAGCATCGTCCTATCTAATGGCGCTGAGATTCACGCCGGTGTGATCATTCTGGCGCCTGGTGCATCACTTCGATGCAATGGCCAGAAAATCATCAGGGATTCAATCACAAGTGTGGAACTCGATCAAAAAATTAAACAGAATGATGTACTCCCAGAACATATCACATTCATCCAATGTCTCGGTGCAAGAAATGAAAAACGCGGTTGCTCGAGATTCTGTTGTTATAAAACTCTGCTCCAAGCAATCGAATTACGTAGGCAGGGAAAGGAAGTCAACATTTTATACACCGACCTTATGTTTTACGAACGGGGCGCGGAGGAATTATATTATGAGGCATGCCTCGAAGGCGTGCGCTTTTTTGAATATGACAAGATCATTGAGTTTCAAAATAACCGTCTCGTTTTTAACTCCGTTCTTGACGGGCTGATTTCATTGGAAACGGATCTCGTTGTTGAAGTTGATATTCTTGTCCCCGGTGATTCGATCGCGGATCTCCGCACAATTTTGAAGGTTCCGACAGACGAAGAGGGATTTTTTCTGGAAAAACATCCAAAACTCGCTCCAGTTGAATTTGCAACCGAAGGAATCTTCGTTGCCGGTTGTGCCCAATACCCGAAGAATCTCGGCGAAGCGATGATCCAGGGTTCCGCGGTCGCGGCGAAAGCCGCTGCCATACTCTCGAAAAAGAAAATTCTGACGTCTCCGATGATCTGTGTTGTAGATGAGAATAGATGCAGGGGATGTGGTGAGTGCGAAGCAATCTGCAAATTCGGGGCCGCCCGACTGATCACCGAAGGGTCGATTAGAAAATCAAAAATCAACGGGACGATTTGCAAAGGCTGTGGCACATGCGCAGCTTCCTGCCCCACCAACGCAATTGATGTCAAGGGTTTTTCGCACGATCATATGAAAAGGATGATCACCGCATTGCTAGGAGGATGCGAATGACCTGGCTTCCAAAAATCATCGCATTCTGCTGCAATTGGTGCGCGTATGCGGGTGCGGACACAGCAGGTCTGTCGAGATTTCAATATCCTCCGAGTATCAGCATCCTCCGCGTCATGTGCACAGGTCGGATTGAACCGTCAATGATTCTCAAGTGCTTTGAGCAAGGTGCCGATGGTGTCATGGTTCTGGGATGTCATCCAGGTGATTGTCATTACATTTCTGGCAATGAATGCGCAAGAAGCAGAATTGAAACGACCTTGGAGATTATGGAGATTCTTGGCATTGATAAAAGAAGGCTGTTATTGAAATGGATATCTGCATCTGAAGGTGCTCTTTTTGCTGAGACAGCAAAGGATTTCACAGAGACGATACGATCGCTCGGTCCTTTCAGGGGTGAATCTCAAGATGATCAGAGATAAAATTGAAGAATATGGGATAAGACAATGTATCGATTGCGGAAAGTGTTCGTGGGCTTGTCCAGTATCCCACCGCCAAAACGATTTTTCGCCGCGAACGGTCGTTGAACATCTCCTGCTTTACGATGAGCATCTGTCAAGCAGAGAGATGTGGGATTGCGTCACGTGCGGGACATGTAGTGCTCTCTGTAACTCTCGTGTTAAATTCCATGAAATCATGAGAACGATCAGAAAACTGTCTGTCGAGCGCGCATCGCCGATGATGACCCACGGTGATACATTCGACCTCATCGCACGCCTTTCTTCAAAGCCTTATCTCCACCCAAAAACATCGAGCTGGTTGACTTCTGATTTAAGGATAAGCAAAAACTCGAAAGTATTGTTATTCGTCGGCTGCACGCCTTATTTAAATATCATTTTCAAACACCTCAATATCGATTTCCTTCAAATCCCGAGAGCTGCGGTGAAGCTCCTTAATGCGATGGGAATCGAGCCGAATGTCTTGGAGTCGGAAAGGTGTTGTGGACACGATCAGTACTGGCTTGGGGATGACGAGTTATTTCTCCAGCTCGCCGAATTGAATTTGAAAGCGATTGGATCATCAGGCGCAGAAGAGGTCATCGCATTCTGCCCAGAGTGTTACTCGACGCTCAAGTTCGTTTATCCTCAGTTCTTCGGTCCGCTCGATTTCGAGGTCAAGAATCTGACCGCGATGATGGGCGACGCAGTTGCTGGCGGAATTCTCACTTTGAAGAAAGATAACACTTTGTCGACAACTTTTCACGATCCTTGCAGGTTAGCTAAGCATTCAAATATTATCGACGAACCGAGAAAGATCTTGCACTCGATCAGCAATTTTTTCGAAATGCCAAGGTCTGGGCATACCAGTGTGTGTTGCGGCGTCGCATCTTGGGTGAACTGTGACTCATGGACAAAATATTGGCAGCTTGAGAGAATTGAGGAGGCGAGAGCAACCGGAGCCGGAACACTCGTTACGGCCTGCCCGAAATGTCTAGCGCATCTTTCTTGCGCTCAGTATGAAAAGAACAACTATGACGAATCCTATCGCTTTGACATCGTTGATATCCACGTGCTTGCGGCCTCCCGGATGTCGTCAAACGAGCGAGGTAAAGCGGAGCTGCAAGACTCAAAGCGAGAAAAGTTGAATTAGATTGGAATTCTCTCTCGACTTTGATATTATGATGCCTAGGGGCTCTTTGTTCTCTCGCGCGTTGCGAGAATCGCCTTCAGCATTTGAGGCTTGGTCTTCAATAACTCTGAACATCAGAGTGTTGGTTCGTGAAGGTAAATCTCGGAGGTATGAATAGAGGGAAAAGTAATGATCGGTCTCTTCATCTGTCATTGCGGAACAAATATCGCCGGTGTTGTTGACATAGAATCGCTGAAGAAACATTTCTCCTCCGAGAACACCTACGTGGTGGATCATCTTTTTCTTTGCTCGAAAGCTGGCCAGGAGATGATTATCAACGCAGCGAGGGAAAATCATCTCGAGAGGGTCGTCATCGCCGCCTGTTCGCCAAAGCATCACGGCGAGATTTTCAGGGAATGTGTTGGTCAGGTCATCAACCCCTATCTCTGGGAAATGGTCAATATCAGAGAACAATGCGCTTGGACAACGAGTGATCGAAGTCTTGCGACTGAGAAAGCGAAAGCGCTCATCCACGGTGCAATTAAAAGGGTGAAATTTCATGAGCCGATTGCCTCCATCAGAGTGCCTCTTAAAAGGAGCGTCGCTGTGATTGGAGCGGGCATCGCGGGGATTCATGCGGCCCTCGAACTCGCGGATAAGGGCATCGATGTTGAGCTCATCGAAAAGGAACCTGTCATCGGCGGGAATATGGTTAAACTTAACCGCACTTTTCCAACGGACGACTGCGCGATGTGTACGATCTCGCCGATTTTAAACAGGGTGTTGGCGCATCGAAAAATCAGATTGTGGACGATGACAGATGTGGAGGAGGTGCGCGGTCGGCCTGGTGAGTATCGTATTCGATTGAAAAAGAGAGCGAGATTCGTCGATTACGACAGGTGCACGGGCTGTGGCAACTGTTCGAAAGGAAATCTTGAAGCCAGGTGGCCTCCCATCACGGAACCGTATATGGTTGATCGAATTCGCATCGACCTCGAAAAATGCACCGGTTGCGGCGCTTGTGTGAAAAAATGCAGGACGTATGCGCTCATCCAACCAGCACCGAAGGAAAAACCGAAGTATGATACCTTGAAATGTGTCGGATGCTGGGATTGCGTCAGAGCGTGTCGGTTTGGCGCCATATCAATCATCAATGTCTGTCCTGTGGTCATTCCAAATGAATTCGATTTTGGTCTTGGTTTGAGAAAAGCAATTTACATACCGAATGCCCAATCCGTCCCTTTGAAGTATCTGCGCGACGCGGATCACTGCCTGAGATTGAAGGGATTGATGGACTGCAGGGGTTGCATCGAGGTCTGCGGACCCGGGGCAATTCTCGATGAGGATACGGAACAGGTTTTTGAAATCACTGTAGGGGCGGTCATTGTTGCAACGGGATACAGGGAGTATGATCTGAGCGGGAGCGAGTACCGAACCGAACATCCAAATGTCATCACGGGGTTGCAACTCGAGCGAATGCTGAGTCCCGCGGGACCGACGCAGGGCAAGTTGGTGAAGCCCAGCGATGGAACGGCGCCAAAGAGTGTGACGTTCGTACAATGCGCTGGATCGAGGGATATGAAACGAAGAGAGTACTGCTCGAAAATCTGTTGCATGTATGCGGTGAAGAATGCGAGCCTCATTAAGAGAGATCATCCCGAAATCGACGTGAAAGTCTGCTACATCGATCTTCGAGCTTCTGGCAGAGGATATGAGGAATACTTCGACAGAGCGAGGGAGATCGGTGTTGAGTTTATACGTGGGAACGTTGGCGAGATCGTTCCAATCGGCCATCAGCTGGTCGTCAAGTGTGAAGATACCTTCCTCGGTCGGCCACGTGAGATCGTTAGTGATCTCGTTGTGCTTTCAGTTGCAATGGAACCCTCTGAAGGTACGCAGCAGATTGCGAAGATCGCTTCGCTGGTCACAGGGAAGGATGGTTTTATCGCGCCAGTTCACGTGAAAATCGCACCTGTTGACACCGCACTGTCTGGTATTTTCGTTTGTGGAACAGCCGAAGCCCCGAAGCCGATACAGGAATGCATCACTGACGCTGGCACCGCTGCATCTCGAACTTCAAGCTTCCTAAAGGAAGATGAACTTATCGTTGATCTGATCACCGCGGTAATCGACCAGGCGCGTTGCATCCGGTGTGGAAAGTGTGCTGAGATATGTTCATATGACGCCATCAAAAAGGATGAAGGCAAATACGAAGTGATCGAAATTGCGTGCAAGGCATGCGGCAAATGTGCAGCGGACTGCCCTTCAAACGCGATCGACCTCAGATTCAACAACGATCTTCAACTGGAATCTGCAGCTGCCGGCATCATTGAATACGATATCGATTCGATCATCGCCTACGCATGCGAACAATGTGGATATAATGCGGCGGATCTCGCGGGTGCGGCAAAGTATCATTATTCGACAGCAATCAAAGTCGTTAAGGTGCCGTGCAGCGGAAGGATCTCGCTCGCGCAAATGTTACTTCCTTTTGAATATGGTGCGAAAGGTGTCATGATCGCCGCGTGTCTCGATGGTCAATGTCACTTCATCGATGGAAATAGACACGCGGCTAAGAGGGTGGAGATGGCAAAGAGAGCGCTCGATTTTATGGGTATTGGCAGCCACCGACTTCAATTTTTCAACATTTCTTCATCTGAAGGTGGGAAATTTGTTGAGGCCGTGGAGAAAATCTTGAAGGACACGGAGGAAACCTGATGCAGGCTCAGCCATGTAATCCTCTTGAAACTGAGAAGACCGATTGCACGATCTGTAAAAAATGCTCGTCCGTTTGCCCTGTTAACCTCGATATCGGTGATGTGGTCCGGCTTCATAGGTATGCGGCACCGTCACGAGGATCGCACAGGGATGTTTTCCTTCTTGCTCAAGAATTGATGGCGAGGGGAAAGGTGAAATCATGGTTGAGCTCTGAACTCGATACTGGCAGGGACGAGATCTATTATTTCCCGGGCTGCCTTCCGATCTTTGACGAACTCCTTGGCTGGGGGACTTCTTATGTTCGAGCGGCGAACGCGGGTGTTGCGATCCTAAATCATTTTGGTGTATCACCGAAGATCGTTTATGGATGCTGCGGACACGATCTTTATTACGCGGGTAAACTCGATCATTTTGATTTGATTAGGAATCGTTTAACTAGGGAAATCAATGGTTCTGTCATTACGGGTTGTGCCGAATGCTATCATTCACTGAAAGAACTCCATGGTCTTAACGCGATTCATATCTCTGAGTTCATTTCTGATAAAATCAACGACCTTCCTGAAAAGCGGTTAATCACGACATTCCACGATCCGTGCAGGCTCGGGCGCTTTCATTCGATGTACGACAAACCCCGTGAAATTCTCGAAAAGATCTCGATTTTTAGGGAAATGAATCATTCAAGGGAGAACTCTTTATGTTGCGGCGTATCGGCTTGGGTCAATTGTAACAGTGTCTCGAAAGAGATCAGAGTTCAGAGATTGAGTGAGGCGACTGAGACCGGTGCGCAAATTCTAGTGACATCTTGTTCGAAATGCAGGATTCACCTCGAATGTGTTTTCAACGAGGAATCCTACAGCAATGTACCCCCAGCAATCACAATCCTTGATTTTCAGGAACTAGTTGCTGAGGCGCTTGGAATCGATTTTTCCATCGTTGGAATAGATTTCAGGGAAAAGGGGCAGCGGTTGAATCCTGTTGCGCGAAGCAAGGATTTTGCAAGGCATCTTCTTGCTAGTTCGTGCGAAAACGCGTTCATGTGTACAACTTGCGAGCGGTGTAAGATCGAATGTGACTTTCATTTTGATGTTGTTTCGATCATTGAAAGCCTCAGATCCTCCTTTGTCAAACATAACCTCAATCCTGACCCACATAAAAAGATATTTGAAAATGTGAGGTTGACGGGAAACGTTTTCGGCGAGAGAACTCCCTTTGCATCAAAAAAAGAAAATGCAGAATACGTGTACTTCCCAGGTTGCGTCGCGGTCTATAGGCGACCGCAGCTGATGCGCAACACAATGTCAATCCTCGATGCCCTTGGCGTAGATTACGAGATTCCTAATGGACTTGTCTGTTGCGGTAGCGTGCTCAAGAGGACAGGATACGATCTCTCCTTTCTCGCTGAGAAGAATAAAGAGATCATCGGAGGGAGGAAAGTCATCGTTTCGTGTGCTGGTTGTTACTCAACGCTTGCAAGGGATTATACGGGCATCGGTGTCATCCATATCTCCAAATTCTTAAAGGACAATGTTGGTCAACTTCGTCTTAAACGATACGTCGCGAAAGTCGCATACCACGACCCGTGTCACCTCGGTCGGAAAATGGAAGTGTACGATGATCCCAGAATCGTTTTGAGGGAAATTCCAGGGATCGAACTCGTCGAATTTCCAGAATCGAGAGATCGTGCAATGTGCTGTGGTGGAGGTGGTGGGGTGAGGTCTTCAAGGAGAGAACTGGCTGCAGAGCTGAGCAAGAAAAGAATGAAGCGAGCAGAAGAACTCGGAGTTGACTTCGTCGTGACTTCATGTCCATTCTGCGAGCTTAATCTTGAAGAACAGGGGAAACTGCAGGTTTTTGATATCGTCGAGATAATTGCGAAGGCTCTGGAGGGGAATTCAAATGGCGCTTGATCTTCCGTCTATCATTAAAAATTTTGATCTGAGGAAATGTATGCAATGTGGGAAGTGCTCGGCCTCATGCCCAGCGGGCTTCGAATCAAATCTAAAAACGAGAATGATCATCTATATGGCCAAATCCGGAATCGATGTCCTCGATCTGAATGAGCTTTGGAGCTGTACCACTTGTTACACGTGCCAGGAAAGATGTCCGAAAGGCGTCAAGGTGACGGACGCGATTATTTTTCTCAGAAACCTCGCCGCGAGACGGGGTAATTTTCCAAGAATTCATCTCACTGCGATCAAGGCCATATATGACACATCAAATGGGTTTCCCTTGACGCCCGAGATCTCAAAAATAAGGTCGCTGCTTGGACTTTCGAAAGAGCCAGCTGATGTCGCTCATAACGAAGAAGCGCTATCGAAATTTCGGCGATTAATGGAATCGATCGACATTATCAACATGATCCGGGAGGCTCAAAAGTGAGATATTCACTCTTTCCTGGATGCATCGCGAAGAATCTGTATCCTTCGATCGAGAAAGCGACTTCTATCGTTTTCAAGGAGCTAGGAATCGAGCTTGTTGAAGATCCATACACATGTTGCCCAGCTCCTGGTGTCATCAGGAGCTACGATTTTGACTCGTGGCTTGTTATTGCCGCAAGAAACATCGCGACCGCTGAAGCGAGGGGAATCCCCCTCCTAACGATATGCAACGGCTGCTATGGGACACTTGGTGCTGCAGACAGATACCTCAAGGAACATCCTGAATCTGTGGAGAGAGTCAATAAATTCCTCGGTATGATCGAGATGAGATATCAGGGGACCACAAGGGTGATTCATTTCGTCGATCTCATCAAAGAAAGACTTCCACAAATCAGAGAGGCGGTGAAGGTTGAGCTCGATTTGAAGGTTGCGATTCACTACGGGTGCCATTATCTGAAGCCCTCGGCTCATGGCGGCGAGAACCCTGAGCGACCAGAAATTCTCGAGAAAATCGTTGAATGTCTCGGCTGTGAGAGCGTGGATTTTCCGGAAAAACTGAGTTGCTGCGGTGCCGGTGGCGGGGTTTGGAGTGGGAATGAAGATCTCTCGATGGCAATTCTCCAGCGAAAACTCAACTTCATCAAGAAAGCAGGCGCAGACTGCATTCTCGATATCTGCCCGTTTTGTCATTTGCAGCTTGATCAGGGACAAAAGCGGTTGAAAACAAGATTCGAAATCCCTGTACTCCATCTCAATCAGCTGATCGGCCTCTCCTTCGGAATCAAGGACAAGATACTTGGCCTTCATACCCACATGGTTTCGACGAGGAATATCGCGAAAAACGCGAAGAAAGCAAGAAAGGATCTTCTTCAGTAGAATGAAGAAAAAGAAAAATCAATCAAAAAGAGTTTATGCATTCCAGACGATTGCCAGCAGACCACCGATGAAGCCGAGGATCATCCCGATGATGAAGCCTCCACCGATGACGATGCTCAGCAGTGAGAAAACCAGGATGAGGACTCCCCACGTGATGTGTTCTTCTGGATTCTGGCTCAATTTGATTGCAGCTATAAAGACGACCAATCCAAGAATCAATCCAGCGATCAAAACGATGATTCCCGCTGGCATGAACATGAATGTCATGAAAGCGCCAAGAATTGTAACGATCAATCCGTTGATCATGATGAAAACGCCTGCAATCATCGAGAGGACAATCGCCCCTTCGGGTCTCGTCTTTCGCGGATGTTGCGTCGAATAACCTTGTTGATATGGCATTTGATATTGTTGCTGGTATTGTGGCTGATATTGTTGCTGTCCAGTCGGTTGACTTTCTTGAACTGGAAGTTGCGCTCCGCACTTCGGGCAGTAATTCGCTGCGGAATGCACTCTTTCTCCGCAATATGGGCAGAATTTTACATCATCTGTCAATATGACACCTGCGTAGTGGAGAGGATTCTTACTTTAATATTTTAACGCCTAACTACAGAAATTAGCGTAGATGATAGTAACAGCTCCAGAAAAGTCTTCTTATTTTTTATCAATTTCCTCAAAGATAATTTCCCCTTTCATTTTCTTTTTCATATGGCCGCCCGGACCACCTCTTTCAATTCTCGCTTTTTCGATGCAATCTTCGCTATCACAGACGAATGCTGCGAAGAGAAAATGCTTCGCCTGCCTTCCACAGAACTGGCATCTCTCTTTTTCGATCTCCATGATAAGTTGGTATAGTAGTCATTTACTTTGATGGTTACGGGATTCCTCACATCGATCCTTTTTCAGTCTTTTCGGAAGAAAAGAGTATAAACGAGCGGAAATATCAGCATTTACTGTGAGAAAATCCGTTTTTGATCCTTTCCTCCCTGCGACGATTGGAAAAGTTTGGTCTGATCTGAGTCTCTGGGAATGTCACCAATGCGGACAATGTTCCGCCGTCTGTCCAAGCCAACTGCACGGTGGCATTCGTACCAGAGAAATAATCGAACGAGCGATGTTAGGCGCAATCAATGTTGAAAAGGAAGAGACCATATGGTTTTGCATGATGTGTCAGAGCTGCACGGAAAGGTGCCAACTGAATGTCAATCCCTCGTTCATCATCACATTGGTTCGGAATCTCGCTTCAGAGAGAGGTAATATTCCAAAGCAGTATGTGGACGAAGCGAAATTATTCATGAAGACCGGTCTTTCATTTCCGAAAACAGGTTTGACGAAAAAAATGAGAAGCGAAATGAAGCTCGACGATTTTGATATCGATCAGAAAACGATGACTGAGATCACTTTCATCGTGAATAGAACTCGATTGGGGAGGCTGGGCTTTTGAATGACACCTTTTACCTCTTCCGCGGATGTCTCATCCCAACGAGACTTCCCTTTCTCGAACGATCCTCGCTCTTTGTACTGGATAAAATGCAGGTTGATTATCAGCCGCTGCCTGGTGCAACGTGCTGCGTTGAACCAATTGGATTAAGGTCGCTCGCCGTTGATACATGGTTGGTTGTGGCCGCAAGGTTACTTTCCATCGCTGAAGAAAATGATCGGAATATCCTCACGCTGTGCAACGGATGTTTGATGTCCCTCAAAGAAGCAAAACACGCACTCAAATCGCAAAGCATGAAAGATCGCGTCAACGAGGTGCTTGCGGGGATCGGTAGGAGATATACTGGTAAGATCGATATCATTCATCTCATAGATTTGATCGCCAAGAAAAGAACAAAGCTTGATGAGCTCGTCGTGAGGCAAGGCGCGGGAATGCGAGTCGCGATTCATCCGGGATGTCATCTTGTTCGGCCTAGTAAATTGACCTCGTATGATCAAAGTTATTATACGCGGATACTCAGCGAAATCGCTAGTTCTCTCGGTGCTGATGTTGTTGCGGAAGAGGATTGGCCAAATTGCTGCGGTGGCGGAGTATCCAGTATTAATGAGGTGCTGTCTTCGAAGGTACTTGATGAATTGATCAATGAGTTCGCTGCGGCTGGTGCAAATTGCATTCTGACGCCATGCCCTTTCTGTTTTATTCAATTTGACATTAGGCAAAAACAAGGTATTCCAGTTCTCTATTTTTCCGAATTCCTGGCACTCGCACTGGGGGCCTCGCCGGAAGAAATTGGCTTAGGATACCATAAGACAAGAGTTGTTCTCTAGACGGTTTCGGGCGTCTTGACGCTTGTGATCTCGAGGCTAAAATGGATCGCCTTCGACGAGTGTGTGATCCATCCCAGTGAAAGAATGTCCGCATGTCTGGCATATTTTGGTGCTGTCTCAGGAGTCAAGCCTCCAGAAACCTCGACGAGAATCCGATCATTGAGTTTCTTCACTGCAAGGGACGCAACTTCGACCTGTTCTAGCGGCATATTATCGAACATGATGATGTCGGCTCCAGCCTTGGCTGCCTCCACTGCTTGCTCGATCGTTTCGACCTCGACTTCAATCTTTTTTGTGAAAGAAACACTCTTCGCTTTCGACACAGCCTCGGTAATACTTCCAACGACCCTCAGATGATTATCTTTGATGAGAATCGCGTCATCGAGCCGATAACGGTGAGGATCTCCACCGCCGATGATCACTGCCTTCTTCTCGTATTTTCTGAATCCAGGTGTGGTCTTCCTCGTCGCGGCGATTTTTATATTAGGGTTAAACTTTCTACACTCCTTCAGAATATTATTTGTGGCTGTGGCGATGCCGCTCATTTTCATAAGGAAATTAAGCGCGAGTCTCTCGCCAAGCAGAATTTTTTTCAAAGGTCCTTCGAGGACAAGAACATCTTCTCCTTTCGTGACTCTATCCCCATCTCTTGCCATCGGAAATGTGTTGACCCCGAGCCTTTCGAAGATCTCGATTGCCTCTTCAAGACCTGCGAGAACACCATCCTCATTCGCGACGATCTTCGCATTGCCTACTTCATCTTTGAGAAGGATGTCACTTGTGATATCGCCAAAACCTACATCCTCCTTGAGATAGTCAGTAATCTCATTCATCCAAGTTATGATGGATATTTTCTAATATAAATCTATTCATCATCTGGCTAAATCCTATTTCAATTCCATCGTTGCTGGTACATTCCAACAATACCGCTTCCTCTCAACCTGAATCACGCACTCCCTCGACGTCATTCTTTCTTTTTCTATAGTTATTGTTTTATAAATATACTTTGTAGTAGTATGTTTGAATAACATAAATGGAGGCTCGATGCACCATACCAATTAATGTCATGCCTTTATGGCCTGCTCAGTGGAATGAGGGAAAAATTACAGACCCTCGTCAAGCTGAGATCGGATCTTTTTATTCGGGCGGTTACCTCTTAAAAATATTACTACAGAACAGAATTGGCTCTTCGAGACTGAAAGCGAATCATTGACCGTCTCGATCGGATCAGAAGGCGACGTGATTCTTTCCACCGGTGCAAGGAGTAGCACGGATGTGGTTATTGAAATCAAACATGATATTCTTTCAGGTATTTTGAAAGACAAAGTGCGGGTGGAAGGGCCGTGGAAGGTAACTTTCCTTACAAGGAGAGGGGAAAGCGCATTTACATATCTACCGGGGAAATAACGGGCTTTAATGTCTCCGTGGCCTAATTGCACCGCTTCGTGAATCTCCCGGTGCAACAGTCAGGGAAACGGAAATTAACCCAATTCAAATTCTTCCCCTGGTTTCGGAAGATAAACATTGAATTCTCCTTCTAATTCTTTTGCGAGAACTTCTCTGTTCTCGCTGTGGCACAGCACGACATTCCTTGGCGAGCAGGCACGAATAAACGCGATCAATTCATTGTGATCCGAGTGTGCTGACAGGTCGAATGCTTCCACCTCACACTTGATCTTTTCCTTCACCCCGTAAATATCGATCATTCCCGTCTCGAGGAGCTGTCTACCGTTCGATCCTTCGACCTGATAGCCAGTCAAAAGAATCGCGCTTTTCCGATCATCTTTGATGTCTTTGAGATATTCCATCACGGGGCCACCATCAAGCATCCCGCCAGTTGTCACGATAACCTCGCCTTTCTTTGCGCGCTCTCGACCGGCTGGGGTTCTTACTTCCTTGAATCTGCTTTTCGCAATTCTGAGATTTTTCTCTGAGCGCAGATATTCAGGCTGGTCTAGGTAAAGTCGCGTGACCGTTCTTCCCATACCATCTACCCACATATCGTATTTTTCATCTCTCAAAATGAGCATAACCTCTTGGGTTCTTCCGACGGCGAAGCAGGGAATGATGACCTTGCCTCCGCGGTCCACGACCTCTTCAATCTTTTCGAGAAATCTTTTTTCGGTCTTTGCCCTGTTTGGATGAGTTCTGCCAGCATACGTTGCCTCGATGATGAGATTGTCGCATTTTACGGGATGTGCTCCCCAGACGAGTTGAGTGTTTCTCGTATTGATGTCGCCGGTGAATAGCGTCACATCGTCACCTCTCAATTCGTACATCGCTGCGCCAGGTATGTGCCCAGCACTGTGCATCTCTACTTCAAATCCCGCCACATCTACAGTCTCTCCGAATTCCATCGTGGTGAAATTCCTCAGGGCCGCCTTGATATCTGTGTTCTCAAACGGTCTGGGATATCCTTCCGAATCGGCAACCTTGAGAGCATCTTCCAGCAAAACTCTCGTTATTGCCATTGTCGACGAGGTTGCAACGATTTCCGTATCGTATCTCTTGCAGAGCCAGGGAACCATACCGCTGTGATCCAAATGGCAGTGAGATAGGAACGCATAATCAACGGGAGGACTCGGCATCGGATACTGAGGTGGTTTTGAAGGTCTCATTCCGTATTCAAGAAGCAAATTTGCATCTTTGTGTCGAAGGAATATACCCATTCTTCCGACAACATCAGCCCCGCCTAGAAATTTGATCATCATGTTAAACAGCTCCAATACACTTTTTTTTACTCGCCTATAATCTGAATGATAATTTTTCGGCTTCTTCTTCTGATGTCCAATTCCACGAGAACGACCTGTTGCCATGTCCCCAGATCAGGAGACCCTCCAGAAAAAGGGATGGTTAGAGAGGTTCCGAGAAATGATGATCTGATGTGAGAATGTCCATTGTCGTCTCCCCAAGCTCTGTTGTGGTCATAACTAAAATTCTTCGGCGCAATGCGTTCGAGGGCTTTCCTGATGTCGTTTCTTAGTCCCGGCTCATTTTCAATCGTTATCAGCGCTGCTGTTGAGTGAGGGACGAAAACGCAGGCGAGTCCGTCGGAGACCCCCGATTCTTTAATTGCACTCCTTATATGATCGGTGATGTCGATCAGATCTTCTTCGCCTCTCGTTTCAATGGTGACCGTCTTTCTGAACATCATTTCACGAAACCGCCAACTAAAGCGTACATATAAGCATTTTTTGGTAGAAATTGGATTGCAGGATTACATATTTTTGGGAATAGACCTAGAGGGCAAGCACAAATTGTGCATAAGAATACTACAATGATAAAAATTCATGATTTTCCCTATAAACTCTTTTCGAATATCGTCGCCACTGAAACATTCCGAAAAATATTATTCTGGATCACTGACTTTGTTTCCTGCTATTCCTCAATGATCTCTTTCGAGAGAATTGCGACCCCTTCCAGCTGATTCAGATAGGAAAGTTCTATTCTTAATGATACGAAATAATTTCGATACGAATCGGTGGAGAAAAGATTAATAATTCGAATTCAAATAATAAGGCTGTGTCCAATCCCGTCCTAGGTGCTGGTATATATCTAGGAAAGAAGGATTTGAAAGCTGAGCGGATCTGGTTGGAGTCCGATTTCAGGGTTAAGCTGATAAAATATGGGATTGATAAGGCTGGTAGCATCAATAAGTTAGGAAGAGAGCTCGGATATCGCTCAAGAGTTCATCCTGGGTGGAGCATCAGACAAATACTTTTGGGAAAGCAAGCTTTTCCATACACTAGGCTCGCGCGTTTGGCGGATTATCTTGGATGGTCGATGGATGAGATACTAAAATACCAGGCAAAGCGCGACAAGGTGACCTTTGAAAGCACGAGGCGAGCTCTGCAGGAACACGGTCTTTGGTATTATATCCCCCGGTAGCGTCTGACGGACTGTCAACTCATATCATCGCTGCAATACAACCACAAAATTCATTCTCATAATATCGTATCTCTAAAATGTGGATAGAACTTCATAGATAAATCCAAAAAAAATAAATATGTTAAACAACATTAGAATTGTCGTCTGACGCATGTCCGACCGAAGGGATTGGGGTGCTCTTTAGAAAGAAAGATCCTATCATTGATCAAAAAGCTAATCACATTATCCACCGGAGCGTATATAAAGTCGCTGAGGTGGATGACGGCGAGGAATCGAAAAGGTTCAAGAGTACAAAGGTCGTCTACAGTTTCTGGAGTGCTGTCAAATACATCTTCATCTTATCATTTCTCCTCTGGTGGCTTCCGATTATTGGTCAGATGATTGCAGGCTATGTTGGAGGCAGAAGAGCTGGAAGCCCATGGAAAGGTGTTATGGCAGCTTTCATTCCACTGGCCATTATCTTTGCGATCACCGCTGCCGTCGATGTTGGCTGGATTCCGACGACGATCAACGGGATCAATATCACCCCAGGAGCAATTCTGAGTGCACTGGCCTCAAATATTCCGCTTCTTGATTCATACATGAATTTCGCTTCGCTGTACCTTCACAATTTTGTATCGTTGCTTCAATCAACAATTTCATTCAGGCTCGATAGTTATCTGATGACGATCGCCTTTGCGTATATCGGAGGAATTATCGCTGATCAGACCAGGAGGGAAATGGAATACATTTCCCAGCACGGCGGCCACCGAACAACGGTTGTCGTGGAAGGAAGCGAATTCCCGCACGAAACTGTCTCCCCTCGACCCTCCTGGTCAAGTTTTTCTCTTCGCCCGAGACGGCAGGGACCTGAAAGAATGAGCTTTGACGAGCTTCAAGCGCTTGGAGCAAGTGTTGAATACGGTGACGAGGAACTTCCGCCACTCAGATCCGCTCACAGGATTATTGAATCAAAGGAATCACCGAGATCGATGTCGCCCAGGGAAGCGAAGCTCATTGACAGAAGAGCGCATCTGATGGCTAAGAAGCAGCGAATGGTTGAGAAAAAAGTGAAGAAGTCAGCTAGTTTGCCAGAAGGCTTGATTAATAGGGCACTGATGAAGAAACGCACGAGCAAGTCCGTTGCTCCAGAAAAAGTCGATTCCAACTCAGGTGATTGGGAATTCATGTAAGTGAAATCCCAAGCCAGAAAAAGGATCTTAATCGTTTTATTTCTCAAATATCAGTCTAAAATGGAATGATTTTAGAGTTTCCTGGAAATCAGCGAGAATCGGGACACAATTCGATCTCTGTGGCATCAATTTCATCGGAGAAGATGGAAGCGCCGCAGACCTATGATTTTCAATGATCAGTAGATGAAGCGCAATTTCGTAGAAGAATATTTATAGGGAAATCTTTTTCCACGGCACTTGGCGATTGAACGATGTTCTGCCCGGAATGTAGATCATTAATGTTTCCCAAGAACGGCGTATTCAGATGCAGTAAATGTGGCAAAGAACAGAAAATGAACGGTGAAAGACAAACTTTCACGACGAGGATTCGAGAAAAGGAATTGGTGGTGATTGACTCGAACGCACCGACCCTTCCGAAAACAAAGGTCGAGTGCCCGAAGTGCGGACACAATGAAGCTTTTTGGGTCCTAAGGCAAACGAGAGCCGCCGATGAGCCCGAAACGCGTATTTACCGCTGCACGGAATGCGGATATTCTTGGAGAGAATATTAATTCCAGTCAATAGTGCTCTAAGTAAGGTTTATTACTGTATAAACGCTTATCGAACAATGGGGGGAACTCATGCTTCATGCGAAAGTGAAGTCAGAGATTCTCAAAAGCATTGTTGATGTCGTTTCGACGCTTGTAGACGAAGCAAAGTTTAACATTGCGCCGGATAAGCTCAGTTTGAAGGCCGTCGATCCCGCGCACGTTGCCATGGTTAACCTCTTGCTTCAGAAGGGTGCGTTTGAAGAATACAAAGCAGACGATACCGAACTCGGGATCGATCTTGATAAGATTAAAGAAGTTCTGAGACTTGCGAAGGCAGGGGAAATCCTCGAGATTGAACAGGACGAGAACCATAATAGGCTCGTCATCAATGTCGGAAACATCACAAGGAGAATGAATCTTGTAGATACAACGGGCATGTCTGACCCCAAGGTTCCCAACCTCAACCTGCCCGCAATAGTTGTTGTCACCTCCGATGAGCTCCAGAAAGGCATCAAAGCGGCGGAGAATATATCCGATTACATCGCCCTGACTGCATCGCCCGACGGATTCGAGATGTTTTCAGAGGGTGATACGGATTCCGTGAGTCTCAAGCTCTCTAAGGATCTTCTTGTTTCACTTGAATGCAAGGAGAAAGTCCGAAGCCTCTTCCCGCTCGATTACTTCTCGAACATGATTCGGGCAATCCCCTCAGGCACAACGATCAAAATCAGCTTGGGTAATGATTTTCCTGTGAAACTCGAGTTCCAGATTGCTGATGGGAAGGGCGAAGTCAGTTATCTGCTTGCGCCAAGGATTGAAAGCGATTAGAGTTTGAGACTCTCAAGAATTTTCATTTCCTGATCAGGGAGCTCTACGACGACGGACAGTTTATCTCTGATGCCAGATTTTTCGATTTTATCACGAAGTAGCTCATCGATCTGATAGATCCCAGCAGAATTGTTCATTCTGATCTCGATTCTGATTGGTTTTTCTTTACCTTTCGACACTGAGACTTTGTCGATCGCGAGAGCCGAAACTGAATGGATATTGATGCTTCCCGCTTTGAAAGGAATCCTCGCTCTTCCCTTCTCCATGTCAAGTGCATCGGCGACTCTGACGACGCCCGCCTCTAACGTCAATGGCGTAAATTCGTCGTGATGCGCGATCATCGCGTGCATGATTTCCGCGAGAAGAAGTGTCAGCGTCGGCTCCGAATAGAATTCAGAGAGAATTCTTCGGATTATCGGTGGCGCCAGTATCAGTGAAAAATCTTCGTGCGCCCTTCGATGGATCGCATGCCCAATATCGTGGAGTGCTGACGCAAGAACGACGACGACCTCTGCATCTTCATTTCTCATCCCATGGTCTTCAACTATGTTTGGCTTTTCTCCACTTTCGATCAGGAGGCGCAGCATCTTAAGTGCGATGGAGGCGACAATCTTGACATGCGTTGGTCCATGATCGTTATAGCCCATTCTGTCAATTGCCATGATATTAGAGACCTTCCAGAGTGCCAAAATCTCTTGGTCGTCGTTAATCTTGTCAACAATTTTCGCAAGAACCGTATTTGAACCGCAGGGGATTCTGAAAACTCCTTTCATCATCAATTGATATTCTATCAAATCATTAAAAATTGTATCTGCAGAAAACCTGTCAAACAGCGATCAGAAAAGCGCAAAAGCTTTTTAATCGGAGTCATGCTATTCTCCAATCCCCCTTCCCGAGGTGCTTGAGTTTGGCCACTTTGAGCGATGAAGACGTGCGTTATCTTGAACAGAAGGCAAATCTTATTCGAAGACATGTGCTTCGCATGACATTTGCAGCTGGATCGGGGCATCCGGGCGGATCGCTTTCGAGCGCCGATATTCTTTCCGCGCTTTATTTCAAAATTCTCAATCACAGACCATATCAGCCTGATTGGGAAGGTCGGGACCGTTTCGTGCTGTCAAAAGGTCATGCCGCTCCCGCGTACTATGCTGCATTGGCCGAAAGTGGCTATTTCCCAGTCAGCGAGCTTCTCACTTTGAGAAAGCTAGGGAGCAGACTGCAGGGTCATCCATCCAGGGGAAAAACACCAGGAGTTGAGATGTCAACCGGATCTCTGGGGCAAGGACTCAGTGTCGCCAATGGGATGGCACTTGCCGCGAAGTTGAATGGAGAGCATTACCGTGTTTACTGCCTATGCGGCGACGGGGAGATTGAGAGCGGCCAGATATGGGAGGCCGCGATGTTTGGGGCGCATTACAAGATCGATAACATCACCGTTTTTATCGATAGAAATGGTCTGCAGATCGATGGGCCAACCGAATTCGTCATGTCGATTGAACCGCTGGCAAAGAAATGGGCGAGTTTTGGCTGGCATGTCATCGAAATCAATGGTCATGATATGAGACAGATCTGGAATGCATGTGAGGAAGCCAAAACGATCAAGGGTAGGCCAACGGTAATCATCGCGCACACGATTAAAGGAAAAGGCGTCTCGTTCATGGAAAATTCGATAAGCTTTCATGGCAAGGCGCCGAACGAAGAGGAACTTCGGCGTGGATTGAGGGAGTTAGGGGAGGAGATATGAAGAGACCGCTCGCCAGCCAGCGAAAAGAGTACGGCCGGGCACTTGTCGAAATAGGAGAGATGAGACCCGACGTCGTCGTTCTCGATGCGGATCTTTCCACTTCAACGAGAACTGCGGAATTCGCTAAGAAATTTCCTCACCGGTTCTTCAATTGTGGGATTGCAGAACAGAATATGATGGGAACCGCCGCTGGGCTGGCGGCTAGCGGTAAGATCGTCTTCGCATCATCGTTCGCAGTTTTTGCGACTGGTCGGTGTTGGGATCAGATCAGACAGTCGATCGCCTATACGAAATTTAACGTTAAGATCGTCGCGACACACGCTGGGATCACCGTTGGTGGGGATGGTGCATCTCATCAGACGGCGGAGGATATCGCACTGATGCGCACCTTGCCGAATATGACCATTGTAGTTCCAGCTGACGCACCAGAGACGTACAAAGCGATCAAGGCTGTCGTTGATTGGCCGGGACCTTGCTATGTAAGGCTAGGTCGAGTGGATTTTCCTGTTGTGACAACCCCAGAGACACCGTTCTCGATCGGGAAAGCAACCGAGATGCTTCCAGGCGATGATGTGACGGTGATCGCTACTGGCCAGATGGTTGCTGTCGCTCTCGATGCCGCAGAGGAGCTCAAGAGGATGGGGATTTCGGCATCAGTCATCAATATGAGTACAATCAAACCGCTCGACGAAGAAACGATCATCAGGTGCGCTCAGAAGACGGGTGCGATTGTTACGGCGGAAGAACACAACATTCTATCAGGTTTGGGAAGTGCTGTTGCGACATGCCTCTGCGAGAATTACCCGGTGCCGATGAAAAGAGTCGGGATTCCCGATACGTTCGGAGAGTCGGGGGAGAGCGAAGAATTAATGGTCAAATACGGCCTCACGAGTGATGAGATTGTCAAAGCGGCGATGGAAGTTATCAGGAGGAAGAGAAAATGAAGATCTTCATCGACAGCGCAAATGTCGAACAGATCAAAGAGGTTGCCAGCTGGGGCATCCTCGATGGTGTGACAACAAACCCCACACTGGTTGCAAAAGAAAAGACTGATTTCAAATCGTTGATTCGGCAGATATGCGATATTGTCGATGGACCAATCAGCGTCGAAGCGGTCAGTCTCACCGCAGACGAGATAATCAACGAAGCGCGATCTCTCGCTGCCCTTCATAGGAACATTGTGATAAAAATTCCGATGACTGAGGAAGGACTGAAGGCAACGAAGAAATTGTCAGAGGAAGGCATCAAGGTCAATATGACACTCGTGTTTTCGCCGGCCCAGGCGTTGTTCGCCGCCAAGGCTGGTGCGAAATACATATCGCCGTTTGTTGGCCGTCTTGATGACGTCGGCCACAGCGGAATGGAACTTGTTGGGCAAATTCTGGATATTCTCGACAATTATGATTTTGAATCAGAAGTGATTGTCGCGAGTGTTAGACATCCTGGTCATGTGATCGAAGCAGCGATGATGGGCGCTCATATCGCAACGGTACCATACGACGTCCTCAAGAAAATGTTCAGGCACCCTTTGACGGATGTCGGCATCGAACGTTTCCTCAAGGATTGGGAAAAAGTGAGTGGCCGTTGATTCTTACCGTTGATTCTTATTTCTGAGAATGAGAAATTGGTGGGTGTCAAGAAGACGCGAAGATTGAAGACGATGAGGCATCATTTATAATCTGTGCCAACGTCTCTCACATCGTTGGTATCGCTTTGCAAGGACATTGAATCGACAAGAAGCAGAAAGAAAAAGATCGAGCTTCTCTCATCTTTCCTTAAAAGGTTAGATGCAAGCGAAATTAAGCCTGCAGTCCTATTCTTGCTGGGCAGACCGCTACCGGAATCTGAATCAAGAGTACTCCATGTGGGATATTCCACGATCGCTGATGCACTGATGGTTCATCAACAGCGCCTTCCAGTTGAAATGAATTTGACAATTCCTGAATTCGCATCGATGATTAGTAAAGTTGCCGACGCGAAGGGCGGGGGCTCGAGAAAATTCAAGAAAGACTTCCTCAGTGGTCTCTTAGCAAGGCTCACTGAGGAAGAGAAAGAATACGTTGTGCGGAGTCTTTCTGGTGAAATGAGAATCGGCGCTAACGAAGGTATCATGATCGAGGCGATCGCTCACGCATCTTCTGTTCCAGTTGAGGAGATCAGGATGGCCAACATGACATCAGGGGATATTGGACTCATGGCCGAAACTGCATTGACGCGAGGAAGGAATGCGATTAAATCCCTTGGTATCAACCTGTTTGTACCGCTCAAACCGATGCTTGCGGAGACTGCCCCATCAACCGATGAGGCTCTGAAAATCCTCGGAAAGGCTGCTTTCGAGTTCAAATTCGACGGCGTGAGAGTTCAGATCCATAAGTCGGGGACAGCTGTGAGAATTTTCAGCCGCCGTCTCACAGAATTGACAAGCAGTTTGCCGGATGTTATTGAGATGGTTCTCCGTTCAATCTCTGCTCAGTCAGTCATTCTTGAAGGCGAGGTCATCGGTTTTCGCGATCGACCGCTGCCCTTTCAAGAATTGATGCATCGTATGATGCGTAGTCATCAAATTGATGAGATGATGAGACTCGTGCCGGTCAAACTCTTCCTCTTTGATATTCTCTTTCTTGATGGGCGATCTCTTCTCGATAAGCCATACGTCGATCGCTGGAGTATTCTGCAAGAGACAGTGCCGTCGGAATTCATCGCACCAAGAATCGTGACTGATGATCGTGAAGAGGCAAGGAACTTTTTCGAACGTGCTCTGTCTGAAGGTCATGAAGGTCTCGTCGCGAAGAGTCTATTCAGTCCATATGTCATTGGCAGGAGGGGACGTCACTGGTTAAAGATTAAAAAGAGCATGACGCTAGATCTTGTTGTTGTCGGCGCGGATTGGGGGCACGGGAGAAGGAAGGGATGGCTCAGCGATTATTATCTTGCTGCTGTTTCCGGGAACGACTTTGAAATCGTTGGAAAAACGTTCAAGGGTTTGACTGATGATGAATTTGAATGGATGACGAATAGACTTCTATCGATTAAAGTTAAAGAGACGTCGACCACAGTTTTCGTTAAACCAGAGATCGTCGTCGAGGTCGCATTTGACGAAATTCAAAAGAGTCCGAGGTATCGATCGGGCGTTGCATTGAGATTCGCGAGGATCAAGTCAATCCGCAACGATAAGTCTCCAGAAGAAGCAGACACTTTGGAGACGGTCAAGCGCCTTTATGAGGAACAATACAAAGCAAAGAATCAATTCGAACGACGGGAATTATTATGAGATTTTCATTTTGGTTCTTCCGATGACCTCGAACGATGACAAAGATAATTTCTAGGTATTCTCGCAAATTGAATTCTTATGATTTCTGTGCTGGCACAAAAATAAGATATATCCGTGGACTTCATGACGGTTCGATGGAGTACGATCTCGTCATCGTGGGCGGTGGCCCCGTCGGCTGTGAGATCGCCGCACGTGTTGGATGTGATTTGAAGTCCCTCGTGATCGAAGAGCATGGGCAAATCGGTCTTCCTGTTCAATGTGCTGGTCTGATCACGCCACGAGTAGTTGAAATGACCAGGACGGAAGATTCAATTCTTAATAAATTATCTTCGGCACACTTTCATTTTCCTAATGGTCTAGTCCTAGAAGTAAGAGGAAAGGGCACAAAGGCTTTCGTTGTTGACAGGAAAAGTTTCGATCAGATTTGCTATGAAAGAGCCGTTTCTGCTGGCGCATCATTTTCTCTCAGCTCAAAATTCATTGACTTTTCGAATGAAGGAGACAAACTCAAACTGGCTATTGAAACGAATGGAGAGCGGCAAATCATTTCAACCAAACTCCTTATCGGTGCTGATGGTTATAGATCCCGTGTTTCCGAAATCGAGGGCCTCGGGCGACCTTTGGAGAGGGTGAAGGGGATCCAGGTCGACATTGACTATGAAATGAATGAACAGGATACCGTACAAGTGTACCTCGGCGAAAAAGTAGCACCAGGATTCTTTGCATGGATGATCCCCTGTGGTTCATTCACGAGGTTGGGTCTTTGCATTTCAGAGCAATTTGGAACACCAGCGAACTATCTTAGGCGACTTCTCAAACAGCTAGGTCTCGATCAACGCAGGAGAATCAGGGCGAGTTCTGGGATCATTCCGATCGGCTCTTTGCGTAAGACATATGCTGATCGATTGATGATTGTCGGCGATGCTGCTGGTCAAGCCAAACCGCTGAGTGGAGGGGGCTTGTATACAGGATGCGTTGCTGCACAGTGCGCGACCGAAGCAGCCTTGCGTTGTTTTGAGGAGGAAGACTTTTCTGCGCGCTTGACCTCAACATATCAGAGAGCTTGGAAACGACAGATCGGTCGAGAATTGGATCGCGGATACCGTATCCGCAAGGTTTTCACCCGGCTTGATGACAGAAAACTCGATGAGATAGGATCGATCTTGAAAAGGGAGGAAGTCATCGAAATTCTTTCGACAGGGGACATCGATTTTCCGAGTCTCATCGCTCCATCTATTTTGAAGGCTGCGCCGTCTCTTCTCAAATTCTCGCCGCAACTTCTGCGCTCCTTTATAGGAAAATGACCTGATGATCCGGAAAAAAAGAAATAGGAGGTCGATTTTGGAAGCTCCGGAATGTTACTGGCGAAAGTCGAAAAGCGCAGGGCGGAAGCGGTCAGACGAAGTCTCTTCGCACGGGATGCGGTGAGAAAAGACCTCGCGATTCTGGAGGAGCAAGACAGTATACTCATCCCTCTGAAGGAGAATATCGATGCGGAAACCATCAGAGAATTTGGTTTGGAACTCATTGAGGGGGAAAGTCATCCGCGCACGTTTTACAGATCACCCTATGAAGAAATAAGAGACCGCATCGAAATACCTGATAAGCTCAAGTCATACTTACCAGATAAATGGGAGAAACTCGGAGATGTTCTCGTCCTGAAGATACCCTCCGAACTTGACGACTACGAGGCGCAGATCGCAGAAATTTATGCAAGAGTTTTGCGCGCCAAAACCGTTTGTCGGGAAGTCGGAATTATCACGGGGCCATATCGGGAACCGAATCTTAAGGTGATTTTTGGTAGTGAGACGGAGACCGTGCATGTTGAGAATGGAATCAAATACAAACTCGATGTCGCCAGGATCATGTTTTCCTCCGGCAACATCAACGAGCGAAAGCGAATGAGCGAACTTGAATGTGAGGGTGAGATGGTCATCGATATGTTTGCTGGCATTGGGTATTTTACGTTACCAATTGCCGTTTATACCAATGCGAGGAAGATCATCGCTTGTGAAATCAATCCTCTCTCTTATCGTTATCTGGAAGAAAACATTCGCCTCAATCACGTCGAGTCGAAGGTTACAGCATTCCTCGGTGATAATCGTCATTTGCCAGGCAAGGGTATTGCAGATAGAATCATCATGGGTTATATCGGCACAACACACCATTACCTCCCTAAGGCGCTAGAACTCATAAAATCCGGCGGAACAATTCATTATCATGAAACGTGTCCGATCGATCTATTTCCTGAACAACCAATGCGTCGCATCGACGATGCGATGAATGGGCGACGGTATGAGATCATCAGTGTGCGAGAGGTGAAATCTTACGGGCCTTCGACAATTCACATCGTCGTGGACGTGCGTGTTCTTGAATAATTTATGACCTCCTATTTTATTTCCTCTCCTCTCGCACAATCTGTTCAATTGAACCGGTTGCCGCGATCAACCGCACAAGTGCTTCATGGTATGCTTCCCCTTCGCTTCTGACGAGCTCACTCGCAAAGTTTGCAAGATAGGTTCCGAAATTTTTCTCCTCATTGGTATATTGCCACGATTTCTGATCACCAATATTTGCGACGCTCAAGAAAGCGTAAGTCACAGCGCGTGCCCGATGGTCAAGCTGCCGCTCCTTTTCTGTGATTTTCAACAAGGATTCTTTATCCTGTGTCTTGACGATTCTCGCAAGCCTATCGGCCAATCGTCCAATGTCGCCAAGGGATGAATATGAAGGCAAAAGAGCGTGAACCTGATTCGCCAATTCCAGCCTCTTCGCCTCGTTAATCATCTGAGCGGGACTCAGGTCTGACCGGTGATTGAGTATCGTTTCCATTACAACTGGTGAGGCAACTTGTTCGAGAAGCAATTTTTCGTACTGATCCCACAGTTCTCCAATGATTTTTCCTGCCTGGTCGCTAGTCGAAATGATTGAAATCCTTTCTTTGAGAAGGAGACCTTTGAGCGCCTCTTTTTCTGCATTGTTCCCCCTCAAGTGCGAAATGAATGCATCGACATCCGATCCAAAGCATTTCTCGCCGATCATCAGAATTGGATCGCTTCGATTCTGAAGATGCATGACGATTTCTTTCAAATATGATTCGAAAAACTCGCGATCTCCGATTTTGCCGTTGACATAGTCGCGGTGCAACGCACCGCTTTCCTTAATACTGTCCTTAATCTTGCACACCTCGCACGATGACAGGCATTCGAATTCATTTTTGACACTCACGTCAAAGTCTGATGCTGGATCCCTTCCAGCAATGCCTTTCATAAGGTGGTGCAGAAGATTCTCATCGCCGAGACATTCTGTGCATATTGATATGATGAGACCTGCCGATTTCCATAGAATTTCGAATTTCATTCTCGCTGATGTGTGAGGACAATGGCCGTGATCGTCGAGTTTGTAGGGCGCCGTTCGCAATGAATCCCTGACATATTCTATCGGCGCCTTTGGCGAGTTCGAAGAACAAAAGAAACCGCTCTCAGAGGAATAAAGATATAAATTGTCTTTTTGCGCGATATCCCAGAAAGCCAATAACCTTAATTCTGGGTCATCGAAATACTGCACTCCAATCAGTTTCTCTTTGTCAACTTTTCCACGCACCGCGTACGAGATTTTTCCAATCGGCAAATCGACAAAAGCGAGATAAGGGATCTTCGTTGCATTCTTGAGCGATATCGTGGCCGCGTAGCTTCTAACAAGCTGGTCTCCCCAACCGGCAAAAGAAATCAAGCGTTCCGTGTCGTCTCCGAATTCGGAAATCTTTTCCATCTTGCTGAGCATTTTTTCAAAAGAACATTTCCTGCATTTTGAGATGCACTTAGGAAAGAGGATTGAAGGACTCTCGGCGAGTTTTCTCGCCTTTTCAATCAATTCCTTTTCCAGATTTTTCGGCGTGATTTTTAATCCACGTGTTTTGAAACTTTTCTGCATGATTACCTTACATGAAGTGATGCTCTTACGATAAGCTTTTGTGCAGATCAATACAAAAGGATTTAACGGATGAGATATTCATTTTCGTGTTGAGGGATGCGGTGCCGGATGAAAAGTCCTACGCGAAGGGCTATCTAAAGGGATATGAAGATGGATTGAAAGAGGCATGGGAAGAACTGATCTCATTAACGATGAAAGGTTACAGCGCACGCGAAATACAGGTGCTCGCAAAGTCATCGCGTAGCTCAATCAGTGCAAGAATAAAGCAGAAAAGAAAGAAGTTCGAAGAGGAACTTGGCCAGCTTGACGAAGAGGAGGCCAGAGCAGCGGGAGATACGAGTGTTCCCGCAGAATTTGTTCCTGGATCGGTTTTTATTCTTAAGGGAAAGGAAATTGACAGAGCGTTCATTTCTTTTAAATCACTCTTAGAAAAAGGCTTCAAAGGCCTTTGTGTGACGAGATCGCACCCCTCAACAGTAAGAAGGAAATTTACATTGAATGTCCCGATGGTGTGGCTCACAAAAGAGGAAATGTTGCCACCTGAGCAAGATGGTGCCGATGAGCAGATGTACGTTTCACCAACGGATCTACCAAGGCTCTCGACGATACTGAAGACTTTCACTTCAGACAAATCTGGAAATGATTTAAAATCGACGAAGGTTATTCTGCTTGAAGGCGTTGAATATCTCATCACACAGAATGACTTCAGGAATGTTTTAAAGTTTCTGCAAAACGTGAAAGATCAAGTTGTCTTATCAAAATCGATACTATTGCTTCCAATCGATCCTTCCACGTTCGAACAAAGGGATCTCAGTTTATTCGAACTTGAAATGGGAAGATAGCTCTGTACTGTTCCGTTGGTGATCGCTAAGAACAGTGCTAACTTAGAAAAAAATAAAAAAAAGAGCTGTGGAAAGTTTCCTCTAGAGCGGCACCTAATTTCCTAAACGATCCATCGAGTTTTTCATTACTTGCTCATGTAGATCTCGATGGAAGACACATTGGCGCTGCCGCCGCCCTCTGCTGGAATTGTTTCAGTTTGTATTTTGATATCCTTCACCACAGCGTCGTGTATGAATCTGTTCCTGACGATCTCAGCGACATCAACCGCACGACTGATGGCTCTTCCTCTTGCTTTAATGATCACGTCGGTCGAGCCGCTGTTAAACTGCGTCACAACAGCCAAAACATAGTTCATTGTTGGTTTTTTTCCAATGTATACCGTGTTTTCGTCTGCCAATGCTAAACCTCCCTTGCGGTGGTATGAAGTGAACAATAACAGAAACGATATTTATTTCTTTCCCGTACTGATCTGGAAGAAACGATGAATTAGCGGCCACAAAATCAACCAAAAACGATACCGATCCTCGTTGCATCATCTGAATTGAGACGGATCAAGATATCCCACTTTCTTTTTAAGATATTTCTTCACCTGCTCCTCGAACACATTCTTTGTAATGAATCCTGAGGCGTGCATCAATGTGTCGTTTAAATCAGGCTCGATCTTCATCGATGCTAGGCAAGGATAGTGATGGTGAGTGAGCGCGGCCTTCTCAACGATCTCATCAAGTCGTACCCCCTTCACGTTTTCCGCAACGTATTCCGTATTGCCACATGGTACACCTCGGATTACTTTGATATTGCTCGCCGTTTTGTTATCCTTGGTTTCAATCTCAATGAGGGGTTTGCCAAACCATCGGGCAAATTCGTCAATCGTCTGCTTGCCAATCGGGTCAAGAGAACAAAACGGCCTCGGAAAAGAATATTCGACGCCCCATTGATCCATGATCCGGCTGATCTGGTTAGCCTGCCCAAATGGCATCCACTCGCTATTATCGATTGGAGCGATGAGCCCCCGCGCCTTCGATCGACGCACAAGTTCTGGTATCAGTTGCGGAGAATTCGGGCCTTCGGAGAGAAAAAGAAGAAGATCCGTTTCTGGAATCTCTTGTGGAAGGTATCCGGCTACGTCATCAATGATTGTCGGAAGATCCTTCGATACCTGCAACGCGGAGACTTCCCAATGAGGCGGAGCTCTCTTTTTTAAATTCTTGAATATCCTATTTCCATATTCTCCCTGCACAACCACGAGCACCCTGAAGCCAATTGAATAATCTCTTGGCGAGGGAGCGGTGTACGAATCGACTTTTTCCTCATGAGTTTCCGTCTTTTCCGTAGTTAATTCCCTTACGCTATAGTCTACAATCTTTTCACCAAGGCTTTCGATCAAGGGGGAAAAAGCGTGTATCGATTCATCAGGTATGTCAAGAAAAATTTCGCGATATCGACATTCAGAATCGATCGCGTCATTCCTTTCAGATGATGAGATCGCGAATGCCGCGTTTCCTGACGAGATGCGGACATTGCAATAGACCTTTCTCTCTGACGAACTGATGTTCGCGTACGCGATCGTCACTGGAAGATAATCGAGAGACATGCCATGTTCTTTGGCGAGAATCCATAATGCTCTAACTATTTCGCTGCCGGAAAGCTCTGATGATAGTACGATCTTCTTTACTGTCATGATGATATGTGGACTGTGTGAATCGTATTCTGTTTTCTTTTTTCAATAGAGTTATTCAAGTTTGATCGCTTCGACGGGGCACTCATCAACACAGGAACCGCATTCAGTGCACTCGTCGGGATTTTTGACTTTTGAAATGCTGTCGACGATCTTGAAAACGCCTGCAGGGCAGACCTCTTCGCATCTTCCGCATCCAGTACACAAATCTTCATCAACCTTTGGTGGCATAATCGATGACCTCCGTTCTTCAGGGGATACAATACCAGCATTTAAATCTGTCCAATGTCCAGTGACCCTTTGGACTTTACTTTCGTATCATGATAGAATGCCTATGATAGACCTTTTCCCGAATTCATTCGGTGATTTCGAATCTAAACCTCGCGGTGCTCCCTGAAATATTTCGCGAGGATGCGCTTCTGTCCTTTCCTCAAGATTTCTGACAGCGTCGATGTCGAAACACCTAAACTCTTAGCCAGCTGTTTGAGACTGATTTTCCGCGGGAAATCAAAATACCCTTTTTCAAAGGCCATCCGTGTGATCTGTTCTTGCCTCGCAGTCAGCGCATCCTTGTCGCTGATCTCCGTAATCTTGATCAATTTCGGCTCCGCGCCTGCTTTCTCGAGATTTTTCATCAACTTTTGAAGTGGCTCCTTTTCTGTCAGGAGCAAAGACCATTCGAGCCGACCGTCCTTTGTTGAAGTTGAAGAGGTGAGGAAACAGTCTGTATGCGCAAGCAATCGACAGACAGCACACTCAGTTGTCGAGAAAATCGCGAGAACCTTTCCCCTTTCAATAGGCGTGATATCAACATTGAAAATATTGGGACTCGATCTAATTGATTCAATAACTGACGGCACGTCCTCTTCCCTCTCAACTTCGATCTCGACGAGATCTCTCACTGCGTGCCCGTTGACGGGCTTTGAGCCGATGATCTTGATGACTGAAGGATATTGCATGAGCGCATCCTTGATCCATTTTTCTGGCATTTTCAGTGATATGACTGCTTCCATCATGCACCGATCACTCCTATGGATAGAATCCCCTCAGTTCCATCGCCCTCGCGACGCGTTTCATTGCTAACATGTAGGCAGCAGTCCTTAAATCTACATTCTGACTCCTTGCAATCCCGTACACTGTTTCGAAAGCCTCTGTCATCATCTGCAACAGACGGTTCTTGACCTCATCCAACGACCAGAAATAGAACTGCAGATTTTGCACCCATTCAAAATAACTGACCGTCACGCCACCCGCATTTGCGAGGATGTCTGGAATCACCATGATTCCTTTGTCAAAGAGGATCCTATCTGCTTCTGGTGTCGTCGGACCATTTGCCCCCTCGGCAATAATTTCAGCCCTAATTTTATCCGCATTGTCTTTTCTGATGACATTTTCAAGCGCTGCTGGAATGAGGATTGTACATTCGGTCTCAAGCAAATCCTCTTGCGTGATGTTATCCGTCCCCTCCATATCCTGAACAGAACCAGTCCTCTGCTTATGTTCATAGACCTTAATCGGATCGAGTCCATTCTGATTCCTGATGCCGCCCCTTGAATCGCTCACCGCAACGATCTTGCATCCGGCTTCCTGATGAAGGAGTCTCGCCGCATGCCAACCCACATTACCGTAACCCTGAATGGCAACCATTGCCCCTTTTAATTCAATATTCTTCACTTTGGCGGCTTCTCGTATCATATACATCAGACCGCGAGAAGTCGCTTCATCTCGTCCCTTGGATCCGCCAATTTCCAGCGGTTTTCCAGTCACGACCCCAGGTATCGTATATCCATTATTCATGCTGTAGGTATCCATGATCCATGCCATGGTCTGTGAATCGGTGTAAACATCGGGTGCTGGGATGTCTTTGTGAGGTCCGATAATCATCGAAATCTCCGTGACGTAGCGTCTCGTCATGCGCTCAATCTCCCCTCGGCTCATTTCCTTTGGATTACAGATGACGCCCCCTTTGGCCCCACCAAATGGAATACCCATAACCGCACATTTCCAAGTCATCCACATGGCAAGAGCCCTCACCTCATCGAGCGAAACGTTTGGATGATATCTGATTCCCCCCTTGCATGGTCCGCGCGCAAAATTATGCTGAACGCGGAATCCCGTGAATATTCTTACTCTGCCATCGTCCAACCTGACGGGAAAGTTGACTGTAAGCTCACGTTGCGGTCTTTTCAGGAAATCGATCAGATCGCGGTCTAGTCCGAGGAGTCTTCCAACATTTTCAGCCTGTTTAACAGCCATTTCATAAGGATTGTTCTGATTCATTTTTCTCCTCCCTCATGAATAGTTCGAGTAAAGTTGATATCATTGGTATTTGTGCGACATCTCTAAATACAATGCGGTTACGCCAGCGATCCGTCCCTTCTACATGATTGAAGTTATTGTCAAGTGATCGGACAATCGAAGGAACGGCAATCGCCAAGATTGGTAGAAATTTCGTGAACGAAAAATGGCTTATCATATGTTCGATTCAAATTTTCCGTAAGGGCGCAAGTTTTCGGCTAAATGTTCATTAATCAAAATGAATTCATGCTATCTGGAAGGTGATGCGATGGTCGTAAGGGTTGTTGAAGAAATTTGTCAGGGATGCGGTGCCTGTACATCTTCCTGCCCTTCAAATGCGATCGTGATGAAAGGAAAAACAGCGACGATCATGAAAATTTTTTGTCGATCATGCGGGATATGTCTGGACAATTGTCCTGCCGGTGCTCTGAAAATGCATGACTGTTAAATAACTTGTATCTGATTCGGTTGATGTTATGCATCTATTGGTACGATTTTTACCTCAAAATGTGACGGTTGAAGTGACCCCTGGAACAACGGTACTTGAAGCTGCTTATCACGCTGGGGTCATGATAAACAGCATCTGCGGTGGAAAAGGCACATGCGGAAAATGTCGTGTCATTGTCCAGGGTGATGCTGAATCTTTCGGCGGCAGGGAATTTTTTTCGGAGGATGAATGGAAAGCGGGATATCGCCTTGCCTGTAGGACACGAATTCATGGTAATGTCGAGATTTTGGTGCCAGAGGAAATTCAGATCGCCTCTCATCAAATCTTGACATCCTACATCGTTGAAAGACTCGGTAAGCTTTCACCATTATCATCGGCGAGATATTTTGAGCTCTCTCCGCCGACCTTGGACGACAATCTTGCGGATCTTGAGCGATTGAGGCGTTCTCTTTTGCCATCGGGGGGCGATCTTTTCACGACACTCAGAGTTCTAAGGGTAATGCCGAGAGTATTGAGAGAAAGTCGATGGAAAGTCACGGCAGTTCTTGATGAAAGCGGCGAGGTGATTGGATTGATTGGTCTGAGACCAGGGAACGCCGCCGCAAGGAATTTCGGAATTGCCGTCGACATTGGAACGACAACGGTTGTCCTTAGTCTCGTCGACCTCACGACTGGCAACGTTATCGCACAAGCATCGAATTATAATAAGCAAATTATGTGTGGCGAAGATGTGCTTTCGCGAATCACTTATGCGGAGGAGGGAGGTCTATCCCGCCTCAATCAATTAATCATCGAGACAATCAATTATCTGATAGCGGAATTATGTAATGCTTCAGAAAATTGCGAGGAGATTGGTGGTAAAGTCTCCGCGCACGAAATATCAAGCATGGCGGTCGCTGGTAATACCACGATGATTCACCTATTTTTGGGTCTCGATCCGAGATACATTCGTTACGAGCCTTATGTTCCGAGTGTGAGCATCCCGCCAATTTATCGGGCGCATGAGATCGGCGTGAACATCAATCCAGACGCACCCGTTTACTGCGTTCCTAGCAGAGCGAGCTATGTTGGTGGAGACATCACCGCCGATGTCGTCGCATCTGGGATGCATCTCAAATCGGAAATCGCGATGCTGATCGACGTTGGTACGAACGGCGAGGTTGTTCTTGGCAACAGTGACTGGCTCATTTCATGCTCGTGTTCCGCAGGTCCGGCTTTCGAGGGTGGAGAGGTTAGGTATGGAATGAGGGCGATGTCGGGTGCGATCGAACGCGTTCGCATCCTTGAGAATTACGATGTCAAGTATTCAACGATTGGTGGCACAAAGCCGCGCGGGATTTGCGGATCTGGTCTGATCGATCTCATAGCGGAAATGTTCCTCCGTGGTTTGATTGACAAGAAAGGTCATATTCAGCAGGCTAATACCTCACGCGTCAGGCGCGGCGAAGATGGCATGGAATTTGTCATTGCCTGGGCAAATGAGACCGCTATAGGGAAAGATAAAATCACAAAACTTGATGGAGAGCAAAGGATTGTTGTAAAGGAGGAGAAGGGACGCGACATCGTAATCACAGAAAATGATATAGCCAATATCATCAGGACAAAGGCCGCAGTCTACGCCGCTTGCTGCGTTTTGCTCAGGAAGGTCAACTTGAGTTTCGATGATGTCTCAAAAGTGTACATCGCTGGCGGTTTCGGCAATTATATTGACATGGAACGCGCCATTGCCATAGGCTTACTGCCGGATCTACCATTCAACCGTTTCGTATTTCTAGGCAATGCAGCGCTAGCCGGTGCTTATTTAACCCTACTCTCGAAGGATAAAAGAGTTGAGGCGCAGAGGGTGTACGAGATGATGACTTACCTCGAACTCAGCACAACTCAGATGTTCTTTGATGAATTCTCCTCGGCTCTTTTCTTGCCGCATACGGATATCAGCAGATTTCCGACTGTGGCGGAGTTGATCAGAAAGGTCTAGGAAATTCTAGAGTCTTTCCGCATAAGCATCTTTCTCTCTCGAATTTGTAAAGGTCTTCCGGCAGTTGTTCCCCACACTGGCACACAACTTCATCATTCCAAACCTCGATATTCGCTCCGCAGAAGGGACACCTGACCATCTCGATCCCTGGTATGTGTTGAATTCGGCGATATATAATATTATCCTACGACTAATGACGATTTCGCTCGACAGACAACGAAGTTGGCGCCTCCGCTTTCGCACGGGAAAGGTTTATTATATTTACTTCAAAATCTCGCTAGCCGTGCCTTGGAATTTCGCTGCGACGTGCATAGGTTCCCTTCCTCATCAAGATCCAGCGAAAGCTGTCGATCTTG
Organism: Methanomassiliicoccales archaeon; assembly: GCA_014361295.1. Taxonomy (NCBI): domain Archaea; kingdom Methanobacteriati; phylum Thermoplasmatota; class Thermoplasmata; order Methanomassiliicoccales; species Methanomassiliicoccales archaeon. Next base: position 1,614,923 of record JACIVX010000001.1, read on the forward strand.
TCTTCGACGTCGAAGGTCTTATTCCCTTTTGGCCGCAACTGCCGAACAGAGATTTCAAGGAGAACATGTATGCGCAGTATTCCGTTCATTTACCAGGTATCGACATCGATGTCGATAAAAAGAGAATCACTGTTGATCTTCATCGATACGAACCCTTTAACTTTTATGAACAATTGATCAACGAAAATCTCGATTTTTTCTCATTCCCGCCAGATAGTTTTGCTGGTTTTTTCGAAATGATGAGACGCGAATTTCCAAGCTCAAAAACGATCATCAAAGGGCAGACGACGGGCCCGATCAGCACTGGTCTCCAGATCTTTAATACAGAGAATAAGCCAGTCATTTACGACGAGAATTACTGCGAGATCGTGCGGAAGAATCTTAATATGATGACGCGCTGGCAGGAGAAGACACTTCGCTCAAAATGTCAGAGAACGATTATTTTTCTAGATGAACCATCACTCTCGCTGCTGGGAACACCTTACGCGAGCATCAAATGGGAAGATGCAATCGCATGGATCAATGATGTTCTTGAGGGGATCGAGGGCTGGAAAGGTATCCATTGCTGCGGAAACACCGACTGGTCGAAGGTTATAGAGGCGGAGATCGACATTCTTTCATTCGATGCCTATGATTACGGTTACACGATCTCTCTTTATCCAGAGGAAATCTCACGCTTCCTCGAACGAGGTGGTGTACTGGCATGGGGAATCGTGCCGAATAACGAGGAAGTTGCTGGCAAAGAGAACGTCGATTCGCTTGTGCAGAAGGTGATTTCGGGAATCGAGATGATGAAGGCAAAGGGGATCGATGAAGAATTGTTGATTCGCAATTCGTTGGTGACGCCTCAATGCGGGCTTGGTGGAATGTCAGAGGCGGCCAGCGAATCGGCGATCAGAACGCTCGTCTTGGTCTCGAGAAGACTCAGGAGGAAACTCGGGCTAGAGGAAGCGCTATGAGTTATGCAATAGCTGTGGCGGGGAAAGGAGGCGTGGGCAAATCGACGATAGCCGCGCTCCTCATTCGAGCGCTCGCCGAGAAATCCCGAGAAATTGTTCTCGCTGTCGACGCAGATCCCAATTCCAATCTAGGAGAGAAACTCGGTGTAAAGGTCGGTAAGACTATCGGAGACCTCAGAGAGGATCTCCTCAAAAGAGCAGACGAAATTCCAGCGGGCACGAGTAAACAGGAATTTATCAGATATCAAATTCAGCTGGCTCTTGTCGAAGGAGATCAATTCGATTTGTTGACAATGGGACGACCTGAGGGGCCTGGGTGCTATTGTTATATCAACAACATTCTAAGGACCTTCATGGATGAGCTGATCGACGATTATGCCTACATCGTCATCGACAACGAAGCCGGTATGGAACACCTCTCTCGACGGACAACCAGGAAGATGGACAAGTTGATCGTCGTTTCAGACGCGACAAAATTGGGCATCGATACGGCGGTGAGAATCAGGGGACTCGCTGAGGAAATGAAGCTCGAGATAAAATCGAATATGCTGATTGTCAATCGTTCGCCCTCGGAACTCCATGGTATTGTCGAAGCAGCGATCAAGGCAGGTGGATTTCAGGAAGTGAGAAAGGTTCCCAATGACAGGAAGATCGAGGAACTGGCAACGACAGGTGAACCGTTGACCAAGCTCGATTCGACAAGCCCAGCGTTCAGGGCTGTAAGGGAGATCGCTCGGGATTTAGCCTGAGTTCTTCGATCAGAGTGACCACTACTGTTCTCTCAAAAAACAGGAAAAATAAAAAAGGATTGAAGGAAATTAGTCGAGCGATTTGAGAAGCTTCGGCAATCCGCTCGATTCCTTTGGTCCGACAATGACCTTCAATCCCGTCAGTTCCTGAAGTTTGCTACTCATCCTGGCGACCATACCAGGAATGATAATTTCGCCACGCTTTGATTTGTTCTTGGCGCCCGATGCTTCGAGGGCTTTCGCAACCATCTCAGGTGTCAGCTTTCCCGCGGCGAATGCGGTCATGACTGACAAACCTTCAGTGTCAATGACCTGTAGCCAAACGGGGATCTTGCTCTTCTCAATATCCCCAACAACGGTGAAGTAGGTGAGCGAAAAGTTCGTCGTGAAGAGAAGCGGTGATTTTTCATCGGGATTGTTGATCGCATATAGGTCTGGTTTAACTTGGATTGGAACCTGTGGATCGGTGTAGATGTTCTGTCGCAGGACGTAGAGTGGTAGGGCTGTAGCGGGATCGATATCATCAAAGGCAACAATGCTACCGTATTTCATTGTCGAAATAAGCCCTCGCAGAATAGCTCTTTCACCTTCACCCGCGTAAACAAATATTGGATAGCCGAGTCCTCTGAAGATCTTCTTCACCGAGATCTTCCGGATGATTGTGCTTTTCTCAATCAGATCTTTAAGCGTTTTAGCGCCGAAGTCGAGGACGATATCTTCGACACCAGCCGCCTTGACCTTGGCAACAAGATCTGCAAGCTGGTTGAGGCCCGTATCCTCGTAAACGACTAGCGGACATTTTGTTTCCTTCGCTACAGCCGCCATCGCCTCAGCGTTCCATGATTTAGCCCCGTGCAAAAGCGGTACCTTCGCTGCAATCTTCGATGCCGCAAGTTTCATCGCATCAGGCTTGTCTGATATCAAAATCATCGGAAGATCGGTCATCTTTGAAACTTCTTCGGCAACTCCAGCAAACTTTTCTGCGTTTCCAGAATCATTCTTAACAGCGATCATGTCCATTTTCAGTAGCTGTCCGACCCTCTCGAATCTGAGGGAATGAGCCTTCTCTACCTTCGCTTTGATCTCGATATCTGAAGAGGAATCTGAAATGATGAGTGCATAGGCCGTGGGATGGAAGAACTTCTTTTCGTGCCTGTATAATTCTGTCTCATCGCCTACTTCGATTGCATTCGGACCTGTACCGATCTTGACAAGCCGGATTGGCGGCGCAGCGGATGCAGCAAGTGTAGCCTTTGCCTGATCCGAAACATAGGGACAGTCTTCAAGCTTCGCCTTCTGGTTAGCTAGTTGCATCGCAAAGGCAAGGCATGTTGGAAATTTACATTCACCGCAGTTCTTCTTCGGCAGGAGCTTGAAAATTTCCATTGCAGTTGGCACTTCAATCACCTCCGAGAAGCTCATTGAGCGCCTTCCTGACAATCTCGACCGCCTTCGGGCTTCTCATGATAAGCATGTCTGCACCCGAAACGAGTGCTGCCAGGGCAGTCGTCGCTTCCCACCAAGCAGCCCTCACATCCACGTCCCCGAGTTTTTCGTTCTCCTCCGTCGCTTCTCTTGCTTTCCATGCAATCGTTGTATCGCAAACCATCGGGACCTGGAGCATGCTGTCGCCCATGAGCGCTGCGAGTCGAATGCGCTCGTTAACTGAATATGAGTACTCAAGACCCATGCCGAGACTTGCCATCAGCGGATCCGCGACGATATTCTCTTTCTTGACGCCAAAATCCGTAAGAAGAATGTTGATCTGTTTTGCCAGGTTGATGTCGAGATTTGAGAAAGCGATAAGTGCGTGGTTGTTTGCCATCGAAGCAGCTGCGATCGATTTGTATGCGCTTTCTTCTGCATGTCCCAGCAGGAGTCTTTCCTTCGCGCCGATATTGCTGACAGCTTCCATCGTTTTTGCATCCTTTTCCTCATGTCCGCAACCATAGACAATAAGCGGGACTGGCACAGCTGCGAGGACTTTACGTACCGTTTCGGCAGCTTCTTGCGGTGACTTGTTTTCCTCTTCTGGATTTGTCGATTGTAATTTAAGGCATATGAGGTCGACTCCATACTTTTCAACCCAGACCTTTGACCATTGGACCGGATCTTCAACAGCGTCACCAAAAGCCTTTCTCGCGAGAGGCGGATAGTCTCTTAATGTATCAATGACCTCGCCAGCGATTGCCGGTCTGTTCACGATCGCCCCTTCAAAAGAGAGAAAGGGCATCCCTGCCTCTCCACCTATAACCACTTTTTTGCCCCTTGTCCCACCATCTTCGGCTGTTGCTCCAATTACAGTTGTACCGATCTTACCCGTCCACTTTTCTTTTGGAATTGGCACCTCAACCATATGGTCTCCTCCTGCGGTAATTTATTGCAGCATCGGGGGCATTTTCAGGGCAGGATGATCGACTTTGATCATCCATTCCATGAGCCCCTCTGCATCGGTGCAAATCGTCTCATCAGCGATCTTATCGACGAAATCTGGTGTGCCAAGTTCCTCACTTCTTTTCTTCAAATCTTCCCTCATCGCTTCTTTGAGGTCCTTTGGCATCCAGGCAATGCGATGGAAACCGCCGTCAGCGGAGATGAACTTCTTGCTGACCAAATACTTTCTTCCGACACCGATGAATCCAGGTGTCTGCTTGCCGCCTCCGACTGATCCGGCGAGTGTTGAGAACTTCATTCCGATCGGTGTCATACCCGGGTATTCCCTATTGACGACGATGACTGCCTGCATATCAGCCGTCATCGCAACGATGCACTCGAAGCAACCGCAACTTGTCATCGGATCTTCCATCATCGTGTACGCGTTGAATCTTTCAATTTTATGATGGCTGAATTCATAGACAGCCTGGTTAACGCCAACCCAGGATCCCTTAACAGGATCGATGACCTCTCCCTTGACGATCGGCTGATTCGGACCAGTTGGTGCGATTTCGTTGCTTGCCTTGGCATCGAGCCAGTTGATTGCACCGCAGAGACCCAACCTCTCTGGCGTAATGACGCAGACATGATCGGGTGCAAAGGATTGACACAACGTGCAGCTGTAGAATGTGTCAACCGATTCGTCAGTCAATCCTGCCATTCTTGCATCTCTCTTCGCGTAAGTCTCGAGCGCTTCAGGCAGTCTCTTTCTGATTTCTGCTTCATCTGTGATGATGGTGACCTGGACACGACTGATAATGCTGCCGAATTCTTCCTTCATCTTTGTGATGAGAATATCACCGAAATGCTTGAATCTCAAGCCTGCTTTCACAGAGCTCTTGCTCAACCTTATCCAGAGAATGTTTCTCTGACCAGTATGCCATGCACCTTCAGCGAAGTTGATGAATTGGTGAATCCTTCTTTCTAGCACAGCCTCGAAATCTTCTTGCATCCTCTTACCGTAAACCTCAACGATGATAGCGAGCGGCGTCTTGCCGCCTTCCTCCATCTCATCAACGTCTTTTCCGATCAGTGTGATCTTACCATCCTCAACTTCGTGTTCCTGACGCATCTTCAGAAGCTCGAAAGCAAGCGTCTTTGCAGCACCGCCCGCTTCGATGTAAGTATCAGGTCTTCTGACCGTTTCGCCTTCGAAGGCGGGTCCGTATGCAACTGGTATGTTGACAGGTGCGAGTTTAACCTTGATATTCCTGACCTCAATTGCTGTCTGGATCATTTTGTCGTAATCTTTCTGTACAACATACTTGTCAGGAATCGCCTCGACATCCTGATCGGTGATCGTTGGAGAACCATTAAAGAGGACGGCGAACTCCGCGGCAACTTTAATATGGTCAAGAGGCCCCATCTGGAGCACAAAGACCTTCGGTCTCTTTGACAGGTATTTATAGAGATTCTCGCGGTCTCCTCTTTTGATGCCACCAAACGCGAGTGCAGCCCTGATTGCGAAGTTCAAACCGTGTATCGCCTGAGTGAATTCCCCAACCGGATACAGCATCCGATCGAGTCCCATCTTGATGTTTTCGTCACGCAGCTGCCTGATGGTGTCGAAGGTCGCGATAATGAGCATTCCCTTGCTCTGACAGTCTCTCACAATCTTAGCAAGATCCTTTGGGTTCTTGGCACAGCCAACGAGCACAGCGCAACCCGGTATCGTGTCGTCGACGAACGCGATACCCAGCTCTCTCAAAGTTCTGTCAGGTACGAATCCACAGTACGGTGTGCCCTCGTAGGGTTTCTCCGTTTCGATGTATTTCAGCGCTTCAACGATTTCCGCCGCAATCATTGTCGCCTCGCCCGCGATCAACGCATTTTCAAACGTGGGCTCCTCTCTGATCTTTCCTCTGACTTTACCGAGGATTGGGGGCAGATCGCCAAGCTTCTTGACTTCTCTTCCATCCCACGCATAAATCGACGGAAGTTCGAAGCCAGTATCTGGATATTCGATCTTTTGATCATATCCATACTTTTCAATCGCAACGCTCAGAAGCTGATCAGCGTATCCTACCGCAATGATTGCCCCTTCGATCGCCATTTCGAACAATCGCTTCTGGCTGATGGGCTCACCACTTTCCACAACATACTTGTGATCAAGACCGAGAACCCAACGTCTGTACTCGACAACATTCAGGAGCTTCTTTGCGGCTTTGAACGGGTCCCTCTCGAAGATAAAGTATCCGCCATAGACGTCTCTTGCTGTGTTCTCGAGCACCTCGGTAACGAGCGATGATCCGAAAATGTAGTTAATCGTTCCCACATGAACGGGTAGGCCAAGAGCGACAGCCCATGTACCGATCGAGACCGCCTTTTCATGATTTGCCTCAGGCGCGCTGGCGACAAAAGGAATCTGGTGAACATCGACACCAAATCGCTCAGCGATCGCCGTTGCAAAATTCGCAGCACGCGTGTTGTCGACGCATGAACCCATATGCCATATCGGGGGTAGATCAACTCCGTTCTTCTCTCCGAGTTCCTTCAGGAATTTCTTGAGACCCTCCCCAGCGTATTTCTCCGTGGCTTCCGGGGAAAGTAAACCCTGTTTCGCAAACGCGCCTGCGGAACATCCTGTGGCGAGCACGAGAACATCGTTCTTGATGAGTGTTTTTGCAATGGTGATATGATTGAAATCCTGCACAGCTTTCTGGTTGTTGCATCCGGCCATCAGAGCGATTCCCCTGATCGTTCCGTTGCGAATACTATCAACAACATGCATGATCGGATCGTCTGGGTTGAATTTTGAGCAAAGTTCCTCGATTTGTTCAAGACTGAATCCTGCAATGACTTCATACTTGACATCTGGTACATTCGCCTTACTTTTATCCCTCTTTTTGAACGCTTCGATCGCCATCTGGATGATTGATCTGGCGCTCTTCTCAGCATCCTCCTCTCTAAATTGAACATGTGTCGCGTATGGAATGTGGACATTTGGCATTGTCGTAACCATCTCGGTGTGAAGACACGAACAGATTTCTGCGACGGAGGGCATGACGCATTGGTAGTCAACAACCATCAGGTCGACAACGCCCGTCGCAAGCACGAGCTCCTGCGAAGCGAAGTTTGAAACCATCGGAACGCCTTTCCTCATCAGCGTTTCATTCCCAGTGCAGCAGATACCGACGATGTTGATGCCTGATGCACCGGCGGCCCTTGCCTCGTCCTCCATTTCCCTCGCGACATCAACGATAATGTCGCTAAGGACTGGATTGTGGCCATGAACTGCGATGTTAACCGCATCCGGTTTCAGCGCGCCGAGATTTGCATGGGTCCTGACGAGTCGCGGTGTTCCAAAAAGAATATCGGAGAGATCAGTCGAAATCTGCATGCCATTGTAGTCGGCAATCGCGCATTTGATGCCGCCAAAAAGAATGGGGACAGGATCAGCATCGCAACCGAGTGTTGTGCGGTGCATGACATCGGAAATCGCATGGTCAATATTATCGGGCATCACACCCTTTTCTTCAAATAACTTAGTGCGGGCCTTTGTGATCGTTGTCGTTGTGAACGTCAACGGCTTGCGCTCGTATCGCGAGTAATCCTCAAGCGCTTGGATCACAACCTTTTTCGCAAGTTCGTTGGTGTCGATTTTTTCGGTGTCGATGCCGATACGCTTGGCAACCCGTTTGAGCTTGCATACATCTTTGATTTTATAGGCCGGGGCTTTTCCTTCGATTGCCTTCAGCATCGTCTCAGCAATATGTCTGCCATGGCCTGAGTGCGCGGCGGCACCGCCCGCGATGTTCCTGATGATGTTTCTCGCAACGATCGTATAATCTCTCGCACCGCAGATCCCTTTCTTGGGTTCCGCACCAAACGGATCTATTCTGCAGGGGCCCTGCAGACAGTTCCTGCAACAGATGCCAAGTTCACCGAATCCACATTGCGGCAGCTGTGTTTCATAACGATCCCAGATCGTCTCAATGTTCTTCTCTGAAGCGGCGATTATTATCGGTTGCGCGCCGGCGTCGCAAGTCTTAGTTACACAAATCTTTTCCTTGGCTTCCATTCTTATATCCTCCTGTCCTCCCTTTTTCTATTTTAAGGATTATATTCAAATTATCGAAATAATTCCATTTAATATGGCCAGGAAAATAGGAAATCTGGCCCACAAGCATGAAGAATGAATCGAAAAACTGGTCCTGATCTTCTGATCTTCCCTTTTTCCACTGACCAATTAACCTTCTCGAGAATTCTTGTAGAGATGACGACACACAGATGGCCTCATCTACCCCTGCTCCACAAAACTGGTTTCGGCGACTCAAATGTGGACATTCATCATCGCTTTTTGCCGTCATCATCCCATTCACTTTTGAGTTCGTTACCCTTTTTTTTCGAACGACAATCTTTCGACTTTCCGGATTTCTCGACGTCTGTCGAAATGAATCTTTGGATGTGCGCGCATGCGAACACATTGATTTCTTTCCATTTTTCCGGTCGTCAGAGGGGCACCCGCGACCTTTTCTCCATTTGATTTTTTGTCAACCCTTTCTTACTGGTTTGGTTTTGCAATCGATTTTGCAGCTACCGTTTCAGAAGCGAAATTACTTACGCATATTTAGTTTTATATCATCGTTAATCGAATCGATGATTAACGAAGTTATTATTCGATCATCGTCACAATGGAATTTCAGATAGGACAAAATGGCTCCTTTTTCTCGGTGATTGTGATATGATTCCTCAATCTTCATTGCGAAAAAATGCTCCCTTTCGCTAATGGGTCAATTGAAACTGCCCTAAATCAGCTACAGGGAATCGATTCTCCACTCAGGGGATTTCAATTTTTTCGATCCTGATGAGTTCATATTTACCCTTGAGTTTCGAAACTCTTTCCTTGATTGTTTCCTTCAGATCCTCAATTTGAATATTTGAGTTTGTGATATCGCCAACAAGCTCGAGTGTCATCGTGTCGTAATAGACGAGGACCTTTGTGTACACTGAAACGAGGTTAATATTGAAATTTGCTAGAATTCTTGTGATTTCGTAAATCGCGCCCGGTTTGTCGGGTATGACAAAATCGATTTCCACGAGTTCAGTATGCGGGTCGAGAAAAGTCAATGAAAGAATCCAAGCGTCCGTATCGCCGACCATCATGACGATCTGCCCGTCGGCAATTCCCTCGATCGTCTCTAGGTATTCAGACGGAATCTCGAATTCTCCATTCTTGATGATCGATGGCGTCCTGTGAATTTTTCTTGTCGTTTTTGTTCTTATTGAACTTCCTGGGGGGATAACCCCTTTTGTATACCGATCGCTGATGTGTGAAGGTCTAATTTCCATTGCTTCCACTTTGTCCACAAGAGAAGACCGTTCTTGCTTCAGTTTTGCGAACTCTTCTTGAAGCGTTTCATAATTGCCGTAATAACTCAAATCGACAAGCATCTTCCACATCATGCAGACGTTTGAAATCACGCTGAGGGAAACGGAGTTGAGAATATCGATATTCCTGTCGCCAAGGAATTTTGCAATCTGTGCACATGCACCGGGAACGTCCAGCATATAGAATGTGGCGTCACAGATTTCTCTGTAGTTCTCGGGACCGAATGTCGAAAGGACGATTTCGTAACTCGTTCTGCCATTGTAATCGTAGCGGAACATTGAACTAAAGACCTGGCTTCCATCGACAAGTCCAAGTGGTTTTCCAATTTTCTCACTTATTTTGATTTTTGACCCCTTGAGTCTTGCAAAGTCCCAAAGTCTCATTCCCAAGCCCGAGTGCCCTCAATATGATCTCCCCTGATAAAAGTTATTATCCATTTCTGATGGATTATTGAAATCGTAGTTTGGAAAAAATCGGGGTCAAGAAATCAAAGAAGACGACTCGGGACTGATTTCGAATAGTATATGTAGCTAAAGAAAGCAAGTGTACTGATTATAAAGAAAGCAAGTGTACTGATTAACAACGAATCTAAATAAATTGGGATTCAAATTCAAATAAAAAGAGAGAGAAAATTCAGCACTCTTTCACTTTGCTCCCATGAGCTTTCTCGAGAGCACAACGCTGAGCGCTAGCAGCGCGAATGCAAATAGCGCGAGTCCACCAAGGTCAATCCAGAGATTGTAGATCGGGTTCGGATTGTGGAATATGAATATTCTTGCTGCATCGACGGCAAGCGTCAGCGGGTTGTAGTTGGCCACAGTCTTCAACCAATCTGGCATCAGCGTTGTTGGGAATAGGGCCGCAGATGCGAACATGATCGGGAGGTTCAGTAGGTTAATCACGCCGAAGAGAGTCTCCTGGTTTTCAACGGCAAGCGCAATTGTTGTGAATAGCGATGCAAACGCAATTGCAAGAAGCAGCATAGCGAGGAACAACCCAGCGAAATCCAGCACATTGAATCCAGGGTTGAGAGTTAGCCCAGTGAGTCCAGGCACATATGTGAAGAGGAGTGCAATGACGAAGACGATCAGCATCTGAATCATAGCACGAATGACCGTTGCTCCAATTCTTGAAACCGGAATCACCCCTCGTGGAATCGGCGATGCGCGCAGCTTGTTGAGGAATCCAAATCTTCTATCCCAGACGATCGACATCCCACCGAACATGCAAGTGAACAAAACGATCACAGCGAGCATTCCCGCAGCCATATATGAGAAATAATCTGGGGCCCCGGCAAACATTAATGAGAAATTAAACTGCGGTAATGATCCTGGCATCTGATTGCCTGTTGGAATCAACTTGTTAAGCTGGAACGCCTGTCCAAAAAGTCCTAACCAGACGATCGGTTGTATGAGAGCCATGAAAATCTGAATTTTGACGCGATACCAGTGTTTCAACTCGCGAATCATCAGCGTCCAGGTCTGCCTGAGAACATTTGTTCCTTCCATTTACCTTCGCCTCCTTGCCTGAAGAGCCGCAGCTCTTCGCTGAGATTTATCCATCGATCCAGCTTGCTCAGCATCCCGTAGCGACCTTCCAGTGTATTCGAGAAACACTTGGTCGAGATTTGGTCGCTCGAGGTGCACGCTTTCAACGATTACTCCATTATCAACGATCACTTTGAGGAGTGAGGGTATGATTTTCTCGCCATTAACGGCCTTAATCCTATACTCGTCCCCTTCTTTCTTTACGCTCACAACACCTGCGACATTCTGAATCAGATTTGTTAGATCGGAACCGCTGTTCACCTTGATCTGGACAACATCTCCTCCGATCGAGCGTTTCAGCGTTTCAGGTGAATCCAGTGCCATGATTCGTCCGTGATCGATGATCGCGATGCGATCGCAAAGGGAATCAGCTTCTTCGAGATAGTGTGTCGTCATAAAAATCGTCATGTTGTGTTTCCTTTTCAAATCACGGATGTGATCCCATATAGCCGCCCTCGTTTGGACATCAAGGCCCAATGTCGGCTCATCAAGGAAGAGAATGGATGGTTGATGAATGAGTCCTTCCGCAAGCTCAAGGCGCTTTCTCATTCCTCCTGAGTAGGTCTTAACGAGTCTGTCCGCCGCATCTTCGAGTTTGACAAGTGCGAGTAATTCATCGATTCGTTCGATCGCTTCTCGTCTTGGAACACCATAGAGGTCTGCTTGAAGGAGCATATTCTCTCGACCGGTCAGATCGTCGTCGACAGTCAGCTCCTGTGGAACAAGACCAATGAGTTTTCTCACTTGGTAAGGTTCTTTCGTGACATCGTGACCGAGAATTTTTGCAACACCGCTTGTCGGTTTAAGCAGGGTCGTGAGGATCGAAATCGTCGTCGTCTTGCCTGCCCCATTGGGACCAAGAAATCCGAAGATCTCGCCCTTTTCAACATGAAAGGTCACACCGTCAACCGCACGAATCGTTCCATTGTATATCTTGACGAGATTTTCGACTTCCACAACAGCGTTCAAGGTGATTCACCCCTTTCCACCTTCATCATTTTTTCGATTTCTTCGATCTTACCTTGTACCGACACAAGTTTCGAAATGAGAATCTCCCTCACGTTTCTGAGAGTCTCCAGTCTTTCTTTGGGATCGCATATGTCCTGGTCGAAATCGCTGAGGAAAGCGCGTATATGCTTTTCTGGATTTTCATCACGAACACCAGACGCGGCGCGAGCCAGTATATTTAGGTAACGAATCATGAATTCGATATCGGCTGGGATTTTAGCGATGCTTTCAGCGACGAAGGCATTGCCCTCCTCTGAAAGGTAGTAATAATCGGTACCGTCCCTCGTTTCAGATTTGACGAGTCCGTGACTTTCCAATTTTTTAAGAGCTGGATAAATCGAGCCAGTTTGAGGAGTCCAAATTCCCTTGAATTCTTCTCTCAATCTCTTGAGTAACTCGTATCCATACATTGGCTTTTCGCGAAGTATAATCATCATTGCGAATTGAAGTGGACTAATTCTTTTGTCTTTATAGCAGTACCCTTTACCGATCATGCACCGTGTCTCCTCTCTTTCTAATTGATTTTCGAATTTTCAGTTTCTTAATGATGGTCTGTGAATTCTTTTCAAGGTTGGGTTATTGAGTATCGCGGAACTGAATTGCCCGCTACTATACGAAAACTCCTATTTAATCATTTTCAATTCATTAAGAATGATCATGAAGGACGGTTATGAAACGTAGAAGTACGAAGCAGTGACATCGAATCCCGTAAGATTGATCGTCAGCATTCCTTTTGAATCGTTTGCAATCTAATTCATTCAATCTCAATGAAAGGGTTTAATCAATTTTTGGTATTTGCAATCTCGAAGTCCATCATAGTTGATCGAAATATAGATCGGAAGTATCTTCCTCTCAATTTTCTAGTCATTTTATGAATTGCTAATTTAGTAAATCATGCAAAGAAAAATCAAGAAAGACTTTATGGCGGCAAGAATATTTTCGTTCGGAGGAAAGAAAAATGCCTTACGAATACGTGGTTCTCGAAAGAGATGAGGGGATTGCTATCATCACGATTAATCGGCCAAAGGTTCTGAACGCGTTGAGAACAGATGTGCTCCGGGATTTAAAAGAGGCGCTCATGGAATGCGAAAATGATGACACTGTGAGGGTGGTCATCATTACTGGAGCTGGTGATCGCGCATTCGTCGCCGGTGCGGACATCGGAGAAATGAGTGAGCTCGATCCCATCAAGGCTAGGGCTTTCTCGGAATTCGGAAACAGCGTTTTCCTTTACATCGAGAAGATGTCAAAGCCGGTGATCGCAGCGATCAACGGCTACGCGCTTGGTGGCGGCTGCGAATTGCTCATGGCCTGCGATATCGTCATCGCTTCGGAAAAGGCAAAGATTGGGCAACCAGAGGTCAAGCTTGGAATCCCGCCAGGGTTTGGAGGAACGCAAAGGATGCCAAGACTTCTTGGGAAAATGAAGGCCAAGGAATTGATTTTCACGGGCGACATGATCGATGCGCAGGAGGCGCTGCGGATTGGCCTCGTTAATAGGGTTGTGCCTCCTGAGAAGCTGATGGAAGAAGCAAAGAGTCTCGCAAAGACAATCGCCTCAAGAGGGCAGATCGCGGTAAGAATGGCAAAGCAGCTCATTAATGAAGGAATTGATGTTGATCTTGAGACTGGGCTTGCCCTCGAAGCAAAAGGCTTCGCGATTTGTTTCTCTACAGAGGATCAGAAGGAAGGAATGAAGGCATTTTTGGAAAAAAGAGAAGCAAAATTCACTGGGAAGTAGCTCTCTCTTTCTCCAACTCCTCTTTCAATTTTTGAACAGCTAAAACAACATCCTCCGTCCCTTCTACGTCGAGAGGCGAGATGCCTTTGAGGTCCGCTTCTATCAGCATTCTATTGAAAGGGATTGTCGCCGCGAGTGGCAATCCTGATTTTTTCAGCGTTTCTTCGACGACATCCTTCTCACTTCGGGATGTCGCTTTGTTCAGCACGGCCATGATCCTTTTGATCCCGATTTGATTTGCCAGTTCCTTGATCTTGCCCGCCGTTTCAAGCGATCGCATTCCCGGTTCGACAACAACAAGCATCACATCCATATTCCTCGAACTCGCCCGTCCGAGATGCTCAAGTCCTGCTTCCATGTCCATGATCAGATACTGATTCTTCTGCAACACGAGGTGTCGTATGAGGTTTTTGAGAAGCGCACTTTCAGGACAGAAACAGCCTCCTCCGCCTGTGTTGATCGTTCCAAGCACGAGGAGCTTAACGCCGTCCTTCCCCTCCACAGCGTACTTCGCCGAGATATCATCGACCTTTGGATTGATCGTGAAGACGCCGCCATAGCTTGAGCCTGGTCTGACGCCCGTTCTTTCCTCGATGAGATCGAGCATTCTTGAAAGAGGGACAATCTTCTCCCTTACTTCTCTGGGAACTCCGATCGCACTCGCGAGATTTGATGCTGGATCTGCGTCAAGAACGAGAACTTCCTTCCCTTCTCTTCCATAGAGCCTTGCTAGAATACCAGCGACTGTCGTCTTGCCGACACCCCCTTTACCAGAAACAGCGATTTTCAGCGCCATTCACATCCTCTTGAAAACGATACCGTGACTGAGGAGATTTGCCTCCTTTAACTCCACATTCTCCAAAATCATCCTTTCTCCAATAATATTGACGCAGATCGCATTATGACCGTCCATGATGATCCTTGTGACATCCTTCATAACTTCGCGGACCTCATCCTTTTCCTCAAGAAAAACCGATGATTCGCACATGTGTGTGGAATTGATGGAATTCGTATATAACCTCTCTGAGTGCCAAAAAATCAAGAAGACTGATACCATTGTTCTAATTCATGAACGTCATTATACAAGAGTCCATAGACTCAGTTCAAACAAAAGATTGCGTCTATCGGAATTTCTTATTGGGAATTCGATTGGATTGAAGTTTCTTAATTCTTTACCTCTATTGGTCTTTCCGCCTTGCGTTCCTCACCGTAGAAAACATAACGAACTGGAATTCGTTTTCTCAGGCCGGTCCAGTACGGGCATTTCATGCATTTGTAACCGAGCGTGACCGTCCCGCCGAAAATCGTTTGGTTTCTGATTCTTTTCATCCTCGCACTGCATACAGGGCAACGACCAGCTTTGCTCCTCTCTTCACTTTCTCTTGCATGAATTTCGATTTTGCCAAGATCTTTGTTTATTATCAATTTTCTGATTCTCTTTTCCGTCGCTGTGTAAGCGGAATCCAGGATCTTGAGTTTATGATTGACGAGACCTGAAAGCGTTCTCTGCGATACGATCATTGAGTGACTACTCAGTACTTCTCTTATCGCTTCGATTAGGATCTCCGCCGATGGGATCCGATAACTCATCCCTTACCAGATCGCTCTGAAAGTACAGATATCTTTCCCGATGGTGGGCTTCCGTCACACGCACACTCACAAAAAATAATCAATTGAGATCTATTGAGCAGTAGGGTTTCACCAAGACTGTGACAACTGATACGAAATCTCACAGAAGTGTCAAATATCGTCAGCATCGTTGTTTATCTTGATACAATGGTTCTCGAGAACATTGGATTCAGGATGAATGAGGGAAGGGGGCGGACATGAATCGCAGCAAGATTATCATCATGGGCGCTGCTGGTCGGGATTTTCACAACTTCAATACGTATTTTCGAGACAATGAATTGTATGAAGTTGTCGCGTTCACGGCAACACAAATACCGAATATCGAGGGCCGAAGATATCCACCAGAGCTTGCGGGTAAGTTGTATCCAGATGGGATTCCGATCTATTCTGAAGAAGAGCTGCCTCATTTGATCAAGAAATTCGGCATCGAACAAGTTGTTTTCGCGTACAGCGATATTTCACATGTTGATGTGATGCATAAAGCATCGATTGTTTTGGCGGCTGGAGCGGACTTCAGGTTAATGGGAAATCCGCAGATCGTTCTCAAATCAAAAGTTCCAGTCATCAGCGTTTGTGCCGTCAGAACAGGGTCAGGAAAGAGTCAGACGACGCGAAAGATTTGCATGATATTGAGGAATAAGGGGTTCAGGGTCGTTGCTATCAGGCATCCAATGCCCTATGGCGATCTGAGAAAGCAAGTTGTTCAAAGATTCGCGAGTTACGAGGACTTGGATTTGAATGAGTGCACGATCGAGGAAAGGGAAGAATACGAGCCGTTGATCGACAAAGGGATCCTTGTTTATGCAGGTGTGGATTATAAGCGAATTCTTGAGCAGGCTGATGAGGAAGCTGACGTCATCGTCTGGGATGGCGGTAACAACGATCTGCCATTTTTCAAATCGGATCTTCACATCGTCGTTGCGGATCCGCACAGAGCAGGGCACGAAATCACTTATCACCCTGGTGAAACGAATGTGCGACTCGCAGATGTCGTCATCATCAACAAAGTCCAGACGGCGGATCGACATGATATCTTGAAGGTGCGGGAGAATGTCAAATCGATCAATCCGCAGGCGATCATAATCGAAGCGGCGTCGCCGATTTCTGTTGAAAATCCAAGCATGATTCGAGGAAAAAGGGTGCTGGTTGTTGAAGATGGACCAACGGTGACGCACGGTGGCATGGGATACGGCGCTGGTACGATTGCGGCAGAAGACTACGGAGCCAGTGAGATCATTGATCCGCGACCCTATGCGGTGGGCTCAATCTTTGAGACCTTCAAGGAATATCCTCACATCGGAAAGCTGCTGCCTGCAATGGGTTATGACAAGGAGCAAATCTCAGAGCTCGAAGAGACGATCAACAGGGCTGAATGTGACGTTGTTATCTCTGGCACACCAGTCGATCTGAGGAGGGTGATCAACGTCAATAAACCAGTTGTCAGGGTGAGATACGAATTGTGCGAGATTGGTCGTCCTACGATAGAAGAATTGCTTGTAGAGAAATTAAAGGGAAAATTGAAAGGTCTTTAGTTTCTATTTTCTTCATGAGATCTTTGTTTTTTACTTTTACTTTTTATTTCATCAATGATCTTTAATACAAACAGTTAACACAAAAGGATGAAATACTAAACTACCAATCGCCGCATCAAAATAAATCCCAGTATCAATTTGCGCGAGCGGGGGTAGCTAAGTTTGGCCAAAAGCGCAGGACTTAAGACGGAAGCGATGCGCATTTCTGTAGGACATTCTGTCCCGAAGGGGTCCGAGGGTTCAAATCCCTCCCCCCGCATCAAAAAGCAAAGCTTTTTACAGGCTTATTTTGGCTAAAGAAGGTTAATTTTAGGATTTATGAGTGGGGGCTGAAATTTCAGCGTGAATTTACTGGTAAATTATAATCCATGCATTTGTTGGAAATCTCTTTTTATTCGTTGCTTGAATCAAATTTGAAATAAGAGAAGTATGTTTTAAAAGCTGGTGAAGTTAATTATGTTGTTGCGTGGTTTAGATTGGTTGAGCGGGTTTACTTGGACACAAATGTCTATTGCAGACCTTTTGACAATCAAAGTGATAAGCGTATTCGAAGGGAATCAGCCGCTTTTATCGAGATTGCCGATGCCTCTTTGCGTGGTGAAATGGTTGTTGTAAGTTCTGATTATGTGAAATTAGAGATTGAAAAGATAATAGACCCTCTGAAAAGGAAGGATGTTAGAGGTTTTGAAAGAACCTCGGCTTCGGTAAATGTTGCTAGCAGTCAGCAAATAATTTCTTTAGCGAGAAAATTTTCTAATAAATGTGGCTTAAATCCTTTGGATGCATTACACGTTTCTTCTGCTTGCATAGGGAAAGCTGACTGGTTTTTGACATGCGACGATGAAATTTTGCAAAATGGTCGTTGCATCGAAGAACTTGCAGCCGAAGAAGGATATAGGTTAAAAGTAAGAAATCCTATCAATTATTTAGAAGAAAAGTATGGGTGAAAAAATGGCTGAAAGTCAAATAGCAACAGTTGAAGTGCCCTTTGAAGCACTCGTAAAAGAGCTTGGAGCAAAAAGGGCCATAAAATTCCTAAGCGAAATTAGACGCAAATACGGCGACTCTGTAGTAGAACTTAGAAGGGTCACAGAAAAACTGACAATAGAAGAAATCGAAAAAGAGATTAACCGATTGAAAAAGGAAGGTAAACTATAAAACCACACACTATACATGCCTTTTGAACATTAGGCACTTTTCATAAGCTATTTTTTACCAGTAATTTTGTGCTGAAATCGTACCCCGCACTAGAACATAAACGCTACCATATTGACAACTTGAATTATTGGTTTTGCAGGACTTAGAAGGAATATATAAAAAAAGTCGACGCAACCACACGCTGACGATCATAGGCATCAAACTTAAATGTATAGAAAAATAGAGCGGATAAGAAAAATTCACACTTTAATTTGTTGTAATAATCAGTTATACTGTTTGAAATTGAGAACATTTGGAACTGAGAAAAAGACAAGATTCAGAATCATCTTTGTCTCAATTAAGGCATGCCTATCGCCTAACCACTTTTTCATAAAAATTCTCAATTATCAGCTGCCCTTCAACATGAACCTCATTCTGAATCTTGATTCGTTCAGGATGAAACTGAACGCCGTAAAATGGTTTCTTAATGTGTTTGACCGCTTCTACTTCGCATGATTCGGAGTCTGCAAGCAAAACAAAGCCAGCCTCGTTCACACCTCTCTTAATCACATAATCGTTGTGCCATTCGGCCAGCAGAATGTGCCTGCTCTCGAAGCCATCAAATATTTCGTCAAATTCAATGATCTTGATCCTTTCGAATTCATCTTTGATAGGTTTGCTCAGGGACGAGACTTCGGCACCGAACGTCCAGCAGAGTAATTGGTGTCCAAAACAGACTGCAAATGTTGGAACCTCGAGATTCCTTATCAAATCTGCTGTCTTCGCAAACATCTTCCTATGATTCTCATGAACTATTCTCGCTTCAGAGCCGCTGATGATAACGGCGTCGAAATCATTCTTTATTTGATCTTTATTGTTTATTTCTTTGTAATGAACGATATGGCATTCGCTCAATCGTTTAATCGCACTGAAGAGTTCGTTTATTTCTGTCGGGTTCATATAGCAGTTAATGATCAGAGATCTCATGCAATCCTTTTTTTATTCGGGACTACTCCTATAATCATTTCGTGAATGAGAGATTCCCCTGCAACGAAAATTACATTTCCCAATGAACTTGATCTGGAATTAGGAAAAAATCGCAGCGGAGATTGTACTTTTCCTTATTAAAATCGGCATACCACACTCATAGCCGTGATTGAGGATGAACTGTGGCGAGATGCAAGAGAAACTTGTTTCGACGAATATCCAATCACTGGTCAAATGTTAACAACAACCGTTAATTGTTTG
The DNA here is from genome assembly GCA_014361295.1 of Methanomassiliicoccales archaeon. NCBI lineage: Archaea > Methanobacteriati > Thermoplasmatota > Thermoplasmata > Methanomassiliicoccales > Methanomassiliicoccales archaeon. Next base: position 1,634,238 of record JACIVX010000001.1, read on the forward strand.
GTGGCACCTGCCGCGTCGTATGTTAACGTACCTGAAAACACATAAATTTCGTTAACGTTTTTTTCTCGAGATGCCTGAATTGCGATTTTGAGGTCAAAACTGCGAAAGTCCTTTACGTGGCGGTATCTTGAATCTTCCCAGCTCTCTTTTTCTCACAATGTTGTTGGAATCGGTCAGAATCTGGTGGATTTGGCGAGGATTAAAAATAATATTACCAAATTTATTTAACTTCAGAAGATGACAAGATTGCTCGTGGATGATGGATACTAGCAAAATTGCAAATCGGATTCTCAAAGGGCAAGTGGTACGAGAAGCAATCCTTTATGAAACGATCGGAGATTCTAGAGTCAGGTGCGGACTCTGCGAAAGAAGATGTGTGATCGCCTCTGGTGCAAGAGGATTCTGCAAGACGAGGATGAACCTCGAGGGGCGACTGTTCACTCTCGTCTACGGCAATTTGAGTGCGATTGAAAGCCGGCCAATCGAAATCAAGCCGTTTTATCATTACTGGCCAGGCTCAACCGCTCTTACTTTTTCGACCTGGTCATGTAATTTCAATTGTCCTTGGTGCCAGAATTATCATCTCTCAAGGAGGATCCCCGATCCAGAAATCGATCATTACAACAGTCCGGATGATATTGTCAATCTCGCCATGTTGAGAGGAGATCAGGGGCTTTGCGCAAGTTTTCAGGAACCGACATTGCTTATCGATTGGGCTCTCGATGTTTTCAGGAAAGGGAAGGCGTGCGGATTGTATTCCTGCTATGTAACCAATGGTTATTTGACTCCCGAAGCTCTTAAAATTTTAAAAGAAGCTGGTCTTACTGGCGTAAAAATCGATGTGAAGGGCGACCGCGAGGTCTATGAAAATTTTTGTGGCAACGTTGATGTTAAAAAGGTGTGGAGGAATGTTTGCCTCGCTAGAAAATTGGGAATGCACGTTGAGATTGTCAATCTTCTTGTGACAGGCGTCAATGACGACGAATCTTCAATACGATTGCTTACTGAAGAGCACATCAAAAACGCCGGTCCTGAGACACCGTTGCATTTTACCAGATATTTCCCAGCATATCAGTATAGAAGACCACCGACAGATCTTAGTATCATGTACAAAGCCTACAAAATTGCAAGAGAAGCGGGAATCGAATATGTTTATTTAGGGAATATTTCAGATGAGAAATATGAGAATACCGTCTGCCCACAGTGTGGTGCAATTCTCATCAAACGATCATATCATGGTATCAAGAAGGAGGAGCTTTCGCGGGATTACCGCTGCATGAAATGCGGAAAGAAAATTCCGATCATTGGCCGGGTCATTGAACGATGATACAATCTTTCGATTTTTTCAAGCGTCAGGCTATTTGGCATTTGTTGATGTTCGATAATCATCATTTCAATTAGAGACGAGGACGTGTTGCCAGTTTACTGTTTCTGTTCAGTGGATGTCACAGCTAGGTCATTTCAGGCATCGATCTTTGCAGTGAAATGACCGGAAAATTTTGATAATGAACTATGACATTATATCAACTGGGGGAAAATGCTTGGCTGTCAGTATCACTATTTATGATGGATGCCAATCGATAGGTGGCAACAAGATTTATTTAGAATTTGACGGGCACGGTATCTTCTTCGACTTCGGCATTAATTACAAGAAATTGGGCGGGTTCTGTGAGGAGTTCCTTACGCCCAGGGCCGGAAGAGGAATTCACGACTACCTGCATATTGGCCAGTTGCCCCGTTTAAATATTTACAGAGACGATCTTATACCGCGTGACATCGATCTGTCAGGTTATCAGAACTTGAAGGTCGATGCCGTCTTCCTCTCGCACGCGCACCTCGATCATGTTGGGAGAGCGCCAATGCTCGATTTCAGAATCCCGTTTGTCGCATCGCCTTTGACATTTACCATACTCAAGTGTCTGAGAGATTGTGATAGTCATCGCATCGAGCATGAAATTGTGTATTCTAATTTGAGGGCACCTGGAAAAGATGATAGATATCTGATTGTTGAGAAGAAGAATCTCTTCTGGAGGAGAAAATTCGTTGTTGCCGGGCCATTGACGAACAAGTTTGAGGATTTTATGAATTTTTGCCCGTGGCGAAAAAAGTTCTACGGTGGCGAATTCTTGATGCAAAACGACTTCGACATTGAATTCAAACAATTCGATACCGATCATTCTATTTACGGTTCTTCTGCGTTTGGGGTGAACACGTCTTGTGGTTGGATCATATATACTGGTGATCTGAGAATGCATGGTCGTTTCGCTAATAAGACGAGAGCTTTTATCAATGGAGCAAAAGCGCTTTGCCCTCGCGCCCTTATCATCGAGGGCACGAGGATTGACGCATCACAGGAGGGTATTACAGAGAAAGCGGTTTACGAGAAGTGCATGGCCGCTGCTTCGTATGAAAGAGGACTGATCGTCGCGGACTTTTCGCCACGGAATTTTGAGCGACTTGATACATTTAAAAAAATTGCTAAAGAATTGGGACGAGAACCCGTCGTTCTCATGAAGGACGCTTATTGTCTCGACGCCATCTCATGCGTTGACGGGAAAGATCGCATGAGGAATGTGCGGGTTTATCGCGATATCAAGGAAAAAATGGATGGCTATGAAATAGAGGTTAAAGGAAAGCATGAGGAGGCTTTCGTCGATCCCACTGATATTGCCAAAGATCCTGGGGAATTTATTGTCTGTTTCTCCTTCTGGGATATGAATCGACTGCTCGACATCAAGCCAGAAGGTGGCACTTACATCTACTCAAGCAGTGAGGCTTACACGGAAGAGCAGGCTATTGATTTTCTTCGGTTAAGAAACTGGCTCTCGCTCTTCAAGATGAAGATCAAGGGGTTTGAGATCGTTGAAGATTCAGAAGGTCCTCGCCCGAAATTCGATCTGGGATATCATGTCTCAGGACATGCATCGGGCGAAGATATCGTCAAAATCATTGACATGATAGATCCAGAAGTCGTTATCCCCGTTCATACTGAGAAGCCAGAAAAATTTTCAGAGTTGATTGATCGCAAGGTCTTGATTCCCGTCGAAGGGGCTTCTCTCGAATTGAGCAATATGGCATAAAAGAATTCCTTGACGAGCGATGCATCAGTCAATTGAAATAAAAGCGGTTTTTTTGGAATCTCCTAAAATTAGCAGGCACTGGAAAATGGCGCCTGATTCGTTGAGAATCGATCATCTCGACATTCTTTTTTCCAATTCCTTTTTAGTAGCTATTCTGCCGTTGCAAGAAATGTGGAAGAAGTGCTGGACAAGACAAACCTTCTATTATGAAACAATGTTTGTCACCTAGTCAAAATTATTCAACATTGTTGCATATTAACACAACTTAACAATCTTTTTTGAAAAATTGTTGCAAAAGTAATAAAGTAATCCTTAAATATCGTAAAGGCGCTAATCTTTTTCGGGGGAACATAATGGGCTACGAAGAACTATTTCCAGGAATGGATATGAAGTGGCACGCAAATGCCACAAAGCGATTCGCCTCCCCGTTCGTCGATGTAGCGCACGACAGGATCGACGTGGACCCGATCATTCTATCGCACGCTGCGGTGGCATGCGGGTTCACGATTCGAGACTTCTACGAGAAGCCTGAGTTGGGAATCCACTGCGTTGGATATATCTCGCAGCTGTACGACCTGTTGCCTGTGACGCACTGGTTCTACTCGCTTCCGTGGGTAAGGGAGTTGGGATTGACACTGCAGTACAAAGATACTCTGCCGCCGATCTCGACTGGACCGATCATCTCCGAGCCGGGACAGGTTGACAACATCCACGTACCAGATGTTGATGAATTGATGAAGGGTTACACCCTGCCTGAATTCATCAGGATCTACGAGTACGTGCAAAAGAATCTCCCAATGACGCTCGTCCCGATCTCCTATGGTTTCGACCTCGTTGGTGCGGCAGCTGAGCTCTGTGGTGTTGAGAATTTCATCATGTGGACGTTCACTGAACCAGAGGCAGCACACAAACTCGTAAAAAAATACACGGATACATCGGTCAACGGGGCAATTGGATTGGCGAACAAATTCGGCATGGCGATGTTGATCGTCGGCTCTGTTCTTGCGAACAATGACATCTTCTCGGATGAAGCTGTGAAAGAGTATTCTGCGAACTACATGAAATACTATGTTGACAAAGCCTTTAGAGGCGGGGCAGGACCCCAGCTATTCTATCACCTCTGCGGTAACCACCAGACCGACTACAAGGTGTTTAAGGACACGCTATTCTGGTCTCCATTCAATGTGATTCACATCGGATATTACGGTAGAGATCCATTCCCGTCGCAGCTTCTAAAGGAAGAATTCGGAAAGCTTTCGACCATCATGGGATCGGTTGACACAAAGTTGATGATCAACCCGAACCCCAAGATTGCGTATGAGCAGGCAAAGGCGCAAATCTTGGCTGGACGTGACAGCCCGAAGGGGTACATTCTCGGTACTTCCTGCGAGACGCCGCCGTACACAATTCCGGGCAACCTCCTAGCGCTGGTCAAAGCGGCCAGGGACTACGGAACATATGGAACATGGTGAGGTGAGGAAGAATGGAAATCAAGATCCCAAATGAAGTCATGGAATTGATCGGTAAGAGGGGCATCAAGGAAGCTGATGTCAAGGATGTCATCGAGACGGCGGAGTCATCGAACAAGAAGATTGTGATGGGCAACAGAAACATCGCTAAGAAGATAATTGGCCAGGCTACCGTCTACGTCGACTACGAACTTGAAAAGGGTCTGGTAAGAAAGCATGCGACAGTGAAGTCCGCATATTCTCACAGATTGATGTTGGGAGAAATAGTCAACGCAACTGACAAGAGCGACTGGGTTTGCGCTCACTGCAATGAGCCTGCGTTGTATGGACACGTCGCAATGACATACATGCAGGTCACGAGAAATGGACCTGCGGTCGTCTGCCCGAAATGCAAGGACTCTTGGGTTGAGGAATACCTTGCAACGAAGACGCTAGCTGCGGTTGAGGGTCTGTTCGAGAAAAAACGCGCTTAAATTTTTTCAGGGCCGCGAATGCGGCCTCTATCATTTTACTTTTGAAGTTGTCACTCGATACTTATTCTCTCGGTCTCTAATTTCATTTGACTCCCCTTGATCGAATCAAAAACGCATTTTCAAGCAGTACAGTTCCCTGTGAGAGGTCTTGAAGTGTAACTTCAGAAAATTAGAAATCTCTTGAATCTATAAGGCAACTCACATCTGGTGTTGATATGAGCGAACTTATTGGAAAAACAGAGAGCCTCTGCCCGGAATGTCTCAAAACGATACCCGCGGAGAAAATTGCTGAGGATGACAAAGTTTATCTAGTCAAGACATGCCCCGATCACGGAACTTTCAAAGTTCTCATCTGGCGCGGCGTTGCAGATTATAAAGACCTAGAGCGTTATTCGTGTGTTAAATCGAAGCCTGAGAGGATTGCAGTCAAGAACAGTGGCACATGCCCGGAAGTCTGTGGTCTGTGTCCAGATCATATCCAGCACACTTGTCTCGTTGTCCTTGAAGTCACCAATGGCTGTAACCTCAAGTGTCCGATCTGCTTCGCGAGTGCGAATGAGCGATACAAGTTTCACCCGTCAATTGAGGAAATCCGAGAAATGTTCCAGACGATCGTTGAATATGTGAAGCATCCAATCGCCGTACAGATTAGTGGCGGAGAACCGACGATCAGAGATGATCTCCCCGATATAGTGAAAATGGGAAAAAGCATGGGCGTCGATTATATCGAAGTGAATACCAATGGTGTTCGACTCGCTGAGGATATGGATTATTTGCGGAGAATTAAGGAGGCTGGCGTCGACTCTCTTTATTTCTCGTTCGACGGCGTCACTGGTGATGTCTTTGTGAAGACCTGCGGGAAAGATCTTCTTGATACAAAACTCAAAGCCCTTGAAAACTGTCAGAAGGTGGGGATGGGCGTCACCCTTGTGGTTGTCGTTTCGAGAAGTGTCAACTTTCACCAGATCGGAGATATCATCCAGTTCGCCAAGAAATGGATTCCGACTGTCAAAGGGGTGCATTTCCAGCCGTTGAGTTACTTTGGGAGATACCCGTCGATGCCAAAGGATGAGGATCGCGTACTCCTTCCAGACCTCCTCAAAGCGATTGAAGAGCAGACAAAGGGAGAACTAAGGGCTGATAATTTTATCCCGACTTCCTGCGCGAACGTGCACTGCGATGCGAAATCGATGTCGATCCTGATGGAGGACGGTACACTGTTTCCACTGACCCAAAGAGCGCTGGGTCCCCCCCGTGAGACAAGCCAGATCGCAAAGAAGACGCGGCAAGAGATATGTGATCTCTGGCGATACATCGAGGATTCGATTAGTAGCAGTAGCGAGGAAGATCTTGACGGAACCTGGCTCGGATTCATTCAAAGAGCGAAGACGCACTACCTGACTGTTTCGACGATGCCCTTCCAGGACGTCTGGAATGTAGAGACCGAGCGGCTGAAGAATTGCTGCATCCACACAGTGACCCCAGATGGTCGTCTGATCCCGTTCTGCCTCTTCAACATCAACAGTATTCATGGGAAGACGCTGTACAGGCACGAGATCTTTTCGAAATATAAGAAAGGCTAACGGGAGGTTTTCTTACCAACGCTCCTGTGATAATCATCGACAATCTTGTTCATGTATCTTGAGATTTCTCTCTGTCTTTGTTCACTAGATACGATAAGTTGCTGGAGCGGGAACTCGAAGTCGCAAAAGGGACACCTTGCTAGCTCACAGGTCGTCGCGGACCTCCTGCATCCTCTACATGCGATCGCCCTCGACTGGAATAAGCTGAAAGTCTTGCCGCAGCGGGGGCAGGTCACCCGTTTCGTCGTTTTCAGAAGATTTGGCGTTACACCAAGCTGTCTCATGTGCGGCGTCAGTACCATCTTATTTTCCTCCTCGTCTACTGAGGATTACCCCGATATTTAAATTCTTGGCAATATGCGCCAATCATACCGCAATTTGATCATCCTTTATATAACTCATCTGGGTTACCTTTCTATTTGCAAATTATCTTCGAGATTTCTTGATGAACGATTTTATCCGAGCTCATTCGGTCGGACATCGAAATCTGGTGGCAATACAACAGGCCAGCTGAGAAAAGGCTTAAATGGATGTGATGCAATCGACTCAGTCCTTCTCAGTCCTTCAAGAAATTCCGTCGTTACATCGGCTGAGAATGCAAATAGCATTTCTTCTTCCTTCACAAGACCGTATGCTCTATCTCCCAAACAAGGGATATCGATGACAACCTTTTGACCCTCGAGAATCTTTGCGATCGCTGCGCACAGACTACCCTGACCAGTCATCGTCGTTGAGATCGCATCTCCCCTCCAATATGTAAAGCCGATGATCATTCTCAAAACCTGTGCAGGTGTTGCATAAATAACGACGAGATCAGGATCGGCCGGTATCAAATCTAGCGGTGCCATGAGAACCGCGCTATACTTCTTTCCGCCTGCACCGATCATTTTGATAGATCTTTGCAGATTCTCCGCTGAGTTTGCGTCTTTAACGAATGGTAAATTTAATGTACCAGTAACAACGCGATTAGGCGCCCTGATAAGACCGATGCATGAGGAACCGAGAACACATCTTATGCCTTCGGAGGAAGCACCAACAATCCCTTGTTCTCTGTGGTACCTGGCAATGGCGGCCATGTGGCAGGGCGTTGTCTTTGTCAGAAGTTTTACATCGGCGAATTTGAGTAATTCCTTCGCTTCAGTGAACATCTTGACGCCGACAGGGGAATTTGCAAGATTAAGTATCTTTTTTAAGGATGAGAAAGCGCTTTTCCAAATGTCACCAGTCATAAAGGAAGCTAATTGCGTGTTGCTTATTAGTGTTGTCGATCGATTGAGCAAATTATTATGCCAGAATTTTGAAAACGTTCAATTCGTTTAAATCGCAAAATCTTCTGGTCAAAAGGATTATTATTCATATTCATATTACCTCTCCGTGTGGATGTTTTAAGCAAACTGAAAATCGCGATCGCTAGGAGACGGTTATCCTCGAGAGATATTTCCGATAAGGCGAAATACCCTCTCGAAGAATGGATTCACAATCAGGTCAAGAAGAATTTCAAGTCGAGCTCCGAATTCAGAGAGATCCTCGGTAAAAGACGTCTGGATGAGGTGACGCGAGACGATATCCGCGGGTACCAGATTTATCGGTTCAGGAAGCAGCTTGAGTATGTTCGGGCTAATAGCATTTATTATAGAACACTGCTTAATAAAGCTGATGTCGATCCAAAGAAAATCAGGAGTTTCGAAGATCTAACGAAAATTCCACTGACCGAGCCTGCAGAGGTTGCGAAGGAACCTTTTCACTTTTTATGCGTTCCCCAGGGCAAGGTGATGCGCGCCTTCACGACTTCTGGTACCTCGGGCCTCACGAAAAGAATCTTTTTCACGAGAGACGATATTTTAAGAATCATCGACTCGATCTCGGCTGCCCTTAAAACCCTCGGCATGACCGAAAATGATGTGTTGCAGATCATGTTTCCTACGATCGCGAGCTGGGATCCTGGATACATGCTTGACGGCGCTTGCAAAATCGCGGGTCTTCATTCAGTCATCGCTGATATGCTGGATGTTGACGAGCAAATACGTATCATGAAAGAATCGGGTACAACGATGATGATCGGATTGACATCGTTCATCTACAGAGTCACCGTGCTCGCGAAAGATAAATACGATCTTCGATCGCTCGGCATCAAGGCGATCATTCTTTCGGCCGAACCGCTATCAGAAGCAATGCGCCGGGAAATCGAAGAGGCGTGGGGTTGCAAAGCTCTCAGCCAGTATGGGCTCACTGAGATGGGTTTGGCAACGACTGTCGAATGCGTCGCGCAAGATGGACTTCATGTCAACGATGCGGATTTTCTGGTTGAGGCAATAGACTCGGAAACGCTCGAGCATGTCGGACCGCGTGAACCTGGTGAACTGGTCATCACGAGTCTTAATTACCAGGCAACGCCGTTGATAAGGTACAGAACGTATGATCTTTCGAGTCTCATCGAGCCGCCCTGTGCTTGCGGCCTAAAGACGATAGGAAAAGTCGGGAAGATCAAGGGGCGCCTCGATATGATGAGGAAAATTGGGATGGGCGAAAAGATTTTCCCGCTGCTTTTTGATGAAGCAATACTCAGCGTCTCTGGTGTCGTTAATTATGTCGTTTTCATTGAGAAATCTGGATTCAGGGATCGCTTGCGCTTTAAAGTTGAGTTCATCGGCGATAAGGAAGAGGGCCAGAGAAAAATACTGGATGCGGTCATGAATATTCCTGAGATCAAAACAAGTATCGAAAACGATCTTCTTGAAGAGCCAATAATCGAAATGGTTAATAGTGGATCTCTTGAATTCATGCCAAAAACGATGTCGATTGTTGATCTGAGAAATCAGTACGACTGATTTTTTAACATCTCAATGCGAAAAATTCTTGACCGTGCGGTTGTTCTACGGCGATAACTATGAAAGCAGGTGTCGTTGCTGTGCAGGGAGCGGTGCAGGAACATATCGATATGACCAACTTGGCTTTCGAACGGTTGGGAGTTGTCGGTCGTGCCGTTCCAGTCAGAAGAGAGAAGGATATTGAAGGAATTGATTGCCTAATCATCCCCGGAGGAGAGAGCACAACGATCTCGAGATTACTGAGACGCTTCAATCTCTTTGATAAAATCGTCGAAAGGGGAAAAGAGGGTATGCCAATCATGGGCACATGTGCAGGCTGTATCCTTTTGGCGAAGATTGGGGACGAGGAGGTTGTGAAAACTGGTACGGAGCTCCTCGGTTTGATGGAAATGGAGGTCGACCGAAACGCATTTGGGAGACAACGCGAATCATTCGAGGCTGATATTTCAATAAGAGGATTTGAGCGTCCCTTTCACGCCGTTTTCATCAGAGCCCCTGCGATCAGAAAAGTATGGGGGCGATGCGAAACCTTGGCAACATTTGAGAACAATATCGTAATGGCGAAACAAGACAATTTGTTGGGTCTTGCATTCCATCCAGAACTTTCAAACGATACAAGAATTCACGAGATGTTGATCGAAATGGTTTAATTCTTAATTGCGAATGAACTTGAACAAGAGATAATAATTCGATTTTTTCTTTTATGATAAATGGCTGCCAAGAAAAAGAAATAAAATTGTCGCAACTACATGTAATTGCTGATAAAAACCGATTGATCGATTTTTAATTGATTTCCCATCTTCCTATTTCTTTATCGCCGTTATGATTTTTTCCAATCGTGTCGCAAAGTCTCCATTTTCAACAATTGTGCCAGTAACAATCGCATTGGCGCCGGCATTCTTGATCGCTACCGCCTCTTCAGGCTCTCTAATCCCGCCGCCAACGATAAGTGGAATCGAGATGTTCTTTTTCACTTCGCGGATCATCGTTTCTGGTACGGGTTGAGGCGATCCGCTGCCAGCCTCGAGGTAAAAAAGTTCCATACCCATATATTGTGCGGCGAGAGCGTAAGCGACGGCAAGCTGAGGGTTATTTCGAGGGATCAGATCGGCCTTACTCACCTCACCTACCTTCATACCTGGTTCTACGATGACATAGCCCATTGGGATTGTTTCAAGGCCCAGCTTTTTAATAATCGGCGCACCTCTCACCTGCTCTCCGATGACATTCTTCACATTCTGACTGTTCAACACACTCATGAAGTATATTGCATCGCAGTGCCTCGATATTGCGTGCGCTCCAGATGGAAAATAGATAACAGGAAGCTTACAGAGTTTCTTGATTTCAAGGATGGTGAGATCGAGGTTCTCCTGCGTGACACCAGTCGATCCGCCAACCATGATCGCATCTGTTCCGATCTGTTCAGCCGTTTCAGCGATCCTTGCAGCGACGACTGAGTCCTGCTTCGCTGGATCGATGAGCGTCATATGGATAGTTCCTTCTTGTATACGTTTCATCAGATATTCTTTTACCCTCATAGAATGCCACCTGCAAGGAAAGCGATGAGCGCAACAAGCATTCCTACCTTTGTCAATTTCTGACCTCGCCTTGGATTTTGAAATTGAAGAAATGAGGAGTATATAAAGATTGCATCAGCAATCAAAACGATGAAAAGATACTCGATGTCGAAGATACCAACAACGAAGGGCTCGAAACTCAGGATCACTGCGACAAGAATGAACAATGTTGCGATTGCACCAGCTTCTCTCTTTCCAATCTGTTTAGGCAACGTCAATCGGTCAAAGTCCGCTTCCATGTCCTCGATGTCTTTGATGATTTCCCTGCCTAGGGTTGCAAGAAATGCCATCGCTGCGAGTGCAACCGTCTGTTCAACATGCTTCACAACAGCACCACCGAGGAGGAAGAGGAAACCAGTCAATAGAGCGATTAGAAAATTGCCGCCAAACCCCTCTTTTTTCAATTTTACTTCGTAGAAAAGCATGAAGAGAATCGCGATCGCAACGATCGCGATGGAAATCGCATCCAGGAGCAAGGAAAGAAGAAGCGAGATGGAAAAGAGAATCGCTGAGATCTTCAGGGCCGTCGAAGCACTTATCTTTCCTGAGGGAATCGGTCTCTCTGGATGAGCTCTTTTGTCGATCTCTCGATCCATATAATCATTGAGTGAGTTTCCAGCGGCGATGAAGGTGAAGACGATCGCGGAAGCGATAAGAATTTCCATAGAATAATCTACCATCGAAGTTCCCGCGCCGACTAGCGCAGCCAGTATCACTCCGATGACGCCCATAATACAATTGCCGATGCGGAAAAGCTGAATAAACCGATTCACCTTTTCGGAATTTCCTTATTATAATTACTTTTTTTCTTAAGAAGCATCTTTTTAAAAGCGCGTACCGTAATAGCATTGGGCAAAAAGTTAATAATTAGATCAAGATAGCCTGCACGATGGCCAACACTGATGTGGCTGCTGAAATTGAAGCGATCAAATCAATCATTGGAAAGTATTTTCCGATTTATGACGTTAGAGTGACCCACGATTCTCTTTCGATTTTCATCACACCCGATCCACATACACTCGATCAGAGTTTTGAATCACTTCGTCGCGAACTTGGTGCCAGAGGCTATATCCCTTTTCTCCACTATCAGGGCGGAGAATACATTATTGCGATTGCTAGAAAGCCTGAAATCAAACGGAGAGGGACGTGGATCAACCAACTCCTTCTTGTCATCACTTTCTTCTCGACTGCATTTGCTGGCGCGTATTTATGGGCAAGTTACACGAACGTTCCCTCAGTTTTCACCATTGACAATTTCCTTTGGGGCGCGATTTTCTTTGCCATTCCACTCATGACGATGCTCGGGATGCATGAACTGTGCCATTACCTTGCTTCAAAGAAACACGGCGTTGAAGCCTCCCTCCCATTTTTCATCCCCTCGGTCCCGCCTCTCGGGACATTTGGGGCGTTTATTTCAATGCGAGAGCCGATGCCCGACAGGAAAGCGCTCGTAGACATTGGTGTGGCAGGACCGATCGGTGGTCTTATTGTAGCAATTCCGCTTGTTCTTCTCGGTCTCTATCTCACAGCGCAGGGCGATGTCCAGTCTGGTGAGGTCGGTACGGCTGGTGCGATTGCGATTGTCGTTCAACCACTCTATCAGCTGTTTATGCTTTTCGTGCCGATTCCTGAGGGTGTTGCCCTTCACCCGACGGCATTTGCGGCCTGGGTGGGTTTGCTCGTAACGGCAATCAATCTCTTGCCAGCGGGGCAGCTTGATGGCGGGCACATCGCAAGGGGACTTCTCGGGGACAAGTCGAGATATCTGGGCTACGCGACGATTGTTCTCCTTTTCATCATGTCCTTCTTCTATATCGGCTGGATCTTCTTCGCGATACTAATATTCCTCCTCGGTCTCAGGCACCCTGCCCCCCTTAACGATATTTCCAAGGTAGATAACAAAAGAAAAGCAATTGGCGTCGTCGCGCTTGTCATCCTCTTGCTGACATTTGTTCCGATCCCAGTGGTTGAGATTCCTCCTGATCATTCATACGAGATCATTCTCATAGAACCGCAATCAACTTCCGTGAATGTCACTCCAGGGCAGAACGTGGTCTTCAGTATGATTGTGAACAATACGGGCAATACCTATTTGCATCTCAAGTTCTTTGTGAAACAGGTCCCCCAAAACTGGAGCGCGATTATTTATCTGAGCAATCAATCACACGAGACTGCGACGAATGCGCTCGAATTCGACATTCCATATAAGGAATCGGCGAATGTGACTATGGAGATTACTGTTCCTGAAAGCGCAAGCAAAGGACCGCGTACAATCGTTCTTGATACCTCGTCACAGAGCAAATCATTGCTGATCAATTTTGAAATCATGGTAGACGAGTGAATACGCAATAGTGCCTTGTCAGCGATCTATGAACTTTCTGAGTGTGGATTTCCTGCAAAATCAGTTTATCATATGTGGAATGGCATGGTGATGGAAACACGATACTCAGATGTCCATTGGTCTTCAAGACATCGCCAATTGCCTTAATTGCCCTCTCGTACAACTGTTTCGGTGGTTCCTTTTTTGTTGTGGCCGAGCGGCCATAAGGCGGATCTGTTACGACTGCATCAATTTGATCGAATTCGTCGGTGATCGCACCAACATCGATGGCCTTCATCCCCTCCCAGTTCGCTCCGAAATGTCGCATGTTTCTTTTGCAACCCTCGATCATCTCTTCCGACACATCAGATCCGAAAACTCTTGCACCGATCAGGCTCGCCTCTATGAGAATCCCGCCAGTACCGCAAAATGGGTCAAGGAGAGTTTCGTTAGCTTTGACCATTGATAGATTGACGAGCGCTCTCGCGTACCGTGGGTGCAGTGAAATTGGTGAGAAGAATGGTCTCAGCGCGACCTTTCGCTGATCATACTGCTTTCTGTCAATGACACGATCGCTTATAAAAAAGTGCAGCGCATCAGAAAGGAGGACTCGGAGCTCGACATCTGGCGATTTGAGATCGACGGGCTTTTTCTTTCCAAGAATCTCTCCGACCTTCCGTGCAACGTTTAGAGAATCAACTTCCTGCATGAATTGCTGATGTCTTTTCACGCGAACGCAAAAAGTTCCGCTTGGGAGTTCGAGTCTGTTGACAAATTCACCGAGCTCATCGGGTTTGCAAGATCCAAGATATCGTCCGATGCGATGAGAGAGCGCCAGACGATACGCGATTCGATTGAGTTTCTCAGTTGAAAAGCGGCAAACAAGATATCCTGGGCCGGATGCAATGATTGAATGCTGATCGCATTCAGCGCGTATGCAGGCAAGTGCTTCAGCTCTTGGAAGTGTTGGATGTTCTCCCGAGAGCTCGAACAGGAAAGAGTCCTCAGTCACGAATTCCTTCCTCTGAGATCGTGATGACGACCTCCGCTTCGGGAAGGTTTGGCGAATCGATCAATCTTGCGATGCGCTTTCCACCTTTGCTTTTCCTCAAATAAATTCTGAAAGTCGCCGTGTGACCAACGATATGTCCCCCGATAGGACGTGTGGGATCGCCGAAAAAAGCGTCAGGCTTCGCTGCAACCTGGTTTGTTACAGCAATGACGGCGTTATTGACGTCCGCGAACCTCATGAGATCATGCATGTGTTTATTGAGAGTTTGTTGCCTTTCTGCGAGCGCTCCCCGGCCGATGTATTCCGCTCTGAAATGTGCGGTCAACGAGTCAACAACCATCAATCTGATCGGTCGTTCCTTCGCAAGTTCCGCTGCCTTTTCGACGAGAAGCATCTGATGATGCGAATTGTAAGCCCTTGCCACATGAATTTTCTGCAGAGTCTCGATGGGATCAAGATCAAGGGCTGTCGCCATTTGTACAATTCTCTCTGGCCGGAATGTGTTTTCCGTATCGATGACAATGACCTCGCCCTCCAATCCACCCCTTTCGACGGGCATGGTTGCATTGACTGCGAGCTGAAAACATAGCTGAGTGTTATGGAGAATTGTTGGCAAGGATCCGCCGACGAATGAATGACCATCAGGTACTATGAAATCGTAGATGTAATCATTGTACTGACTTCTTCGTAAAGATTTAACCCTGTCTGAGGAGATTCTTTGTTTTTTACCGAAGGATCGAAGAAGGTCGTTATAAGTGGCATTGACAACCGCAATTTTCTGATCCCTTTTGATGCGACCTGCTTGAAGCCATTGAACTCCCCCGTCAACGACGACTGGAAGCCTGTGAACCATACTCAGCGTGATCGTGCGTCCTTTTACAGTTTCAATCTCAACGAGCTCCTTAACCCTCTCTCTGTAGATATGTGATGCGCATACTGGCGTGATCACTCCATCGATGAATCCGAGGACCCTTGTACCACGTGTGGCAACAATCTCGCCGTTATCGAAAATCTCCTTTCCGCTTTCCTCCTCGTAAATAGCAAAAACATCTTCTATCTCGGATATTAAGGGCGATCCATCATACTCAAAAATGACTGGTGTTTCGGCAGAAACGCACTTCCCGCTACCGAATTCCCCATAGAACTCGACAATCGATTGGGTTTCAAACCCTCCCCCCATCAATTCGTCAAGGGCTTTAGAGCAGGAAGTCAGTTTGTGAATATTTTTTCTCCTTTCCAGGACTTGGTCTCCTGTTTCAAATCCCCCTATATCCGCTGCCTGTTTCGCTGCGGCGATGATCTTTGCGGCAGTGCTCTCCCCAATTTCCGCTATTTCGGCTAATGTCTTTGGTGATTCAACGGCGATGCTCATTAAATCCGTATAGCCAGCATCGCGCAGTTTCTCAGCAGTTGCGGGGCCAACACCCGGCAACTCCTCTAGTTTCTTCTCGGGCATTGATGCACCTCTCATATCTAATCCCACCAACCTTTATAAGATATACCCCCCGAGTTAATCGAAAGTGGGAAGTACATCGACCACGAGAATTCACGCATTTAAAAGTAGGAGCTCCATGCAATCATATTACATAATTCGATGATTTATAGTCTCGATGCATTCCCCCTCGAAAAAAATCGAAAATCCGAGTGCCAGTACTTTTACGACTAATCCATGATGCCTTAAACAAGGTATCAAGCAATAATTTATCCAAAGGATTTTTTAATCCTCTCGCCGTTAGGGTCTCGACATGGCCCGAAAAAAGAAGAAAGAAGTCATTGAAGAGGAGTACGAATTCGTTCCCCCAGAATTCGACGAGAAGACTTTCCTTGAAAATGACATCAAGGGAACAAAGACCCTGCTATTAACGGCACTCTTTGCCATCATCTGTGGCATTGTGGCATTCCTCGTCGGCGAGATTAATGTGTTATTAGGGCTGGTCGTTCTTTTCGGCGGCATGTTTGCGTTGAAGTATACCTACATTCTAATAAAAATCAAGCCCAATGAGGTCGAGAGGAAAACCCTCCTCGGTAATCTCGCGCTTTTCTTCCTCCTCTTCCTTGGCATATGGATACTCATGATGAATCCTCCATTTAGTGACCACACGGGCCCGCAAATCTCAAAAGTGACGATCTGGTACCAGGACGGAAATGGCAATTGGGTTCCTCAGGAACCGACGGCGTTCACGTTTTCAAATATTCCGCGCGGTGCCACAATCAATATAACGGCAAAGGTCGCCGATAATGGCAAGTTGAGTTCTGTCCAGATAGGATTTTCAGCCTTGCCCCTTGATAATATGACTCTTGCTTCCGATCATATCTACGAATTCTCGAAGGATCTTTCAGAACTTTCTGGTCCTGGGCCATACGCCTTCTACATCGTCGCGGTCGACTCATCAGGAAATCAGGCGATATCGGACATTTATACAATTCAGGTGACTGGCTGAGAATCATAGTACTAGATCTCCCATGGCATTCTTTTGTCAAGCAGATCAGTCATGATCTTTCGATAATCCTTTCTAAAGACCGTTTTTCCCGATACAACATCAAATCCCATTCCCTTGAAATCCTTTCCGAGTGAAGCGGTTTTAATTCTCTCGCGGAGTAGCTCCGCCGCATCCGTATACTCTCTTTTCGCGATGACAACGAGCTTTCCCTGGTCGATGAATGGTTCGCTAAGTCCTTTTCCTCCTTTCCATTTTTCAAGGAATCGTTTAGAATGATCTATCCACATCGGTGGCCCTTCGTGTCTCTTTGCGATCGGCAGTTTCGAAGATTGAAGTTCGAATGCGATCAAGACATGACGATCGACGCGGGATGCCCTGTCAATGACAATAAAGTCATGGCTTTTAAGAAGATTAGCCACGCTTTCTTCTGTCTTTCTGATCTGGGGATATAAGTCATCATCGACGATATTGGGGCGATCGAAGCGGACGATGACAACTGCTGTCTCTCTTTTCTTAAAATATTCTCTTATTTTCTTAATTTTCCAGTCTTCTCTTTTCCTCGGAAAGAAAAAGCGCTCATCCTTTTCTCTTAGATACGATGAACATGCGTAAATGAATCGAGAAAACGAATCAATTGAAACGGGTGAGGCGACATTCCGTGTGAGATCGACCGGATCATAGAAAATCAGAGGATCGTTGAACTTGATGTCGCCACGACGCTCAAGCCACAGCGTTTCACCGCGTTTCCATTCGGACGCTGATTTTACTGTAGAGAGGAAATCCCCGTATCTCAAGATGAGCAATTCGACCAAATACCCTGAGAACCCCTGGATCTTAGCCTCAGCACCGTATACGCCAGTACCCTTCATAAACTGTTTTAGAAGACGAACTTCTGGCTTTTGGTGATCGGCGAGATTTTTTTTAATGAATTCAGTGTGGAACGGAGTTCGGTCGACAGCGCTCTTTATATTTGAAGGGTTTTCAATTTTGTAGCATGGCACGAGATCGACATCGAGTCCTTCGTAATTCCCATGAATATATGGATGTTCTGCGTAACGCTCTTCGCCGCCGAGAACTCTCCTCCCGATGTCGAGCCCGATCGTCTCTAGTTCTCTTCGATTAACAGATGGCGGAAACATGACAAAAATGTCGATATCGGGATTGGGAAGGTATGTATCCTTTGCCACTGATCCCACAAGTCGGGCTTCCAGTGGGAGATTTAATCTGGATATTTCTTTTTCGACTTTCTTCATAAGATTTGAAACAACTCGATCGACGAATCTTCTGTGTTCTCCGTCTGGTGTGATCCTCTTCAGAATTTCTTCTTCGAGCCTCATGCAGCAACCCTATTGAATTTGAATGAGAATAATCCTTCTGCGTGCTTCGATTCTAATCCTCGTCAATATTGTGGCTGATTTCAACAGTTAAAAAACTTAAGGGGGGTTCGGCATCCGAGGCCGGTGTGGTGGGGATAACAAAAAAAAGCTTAGGAGGAAAGTTGAGCCACCGGCCCCGAACGCCTAATTCGGCATAATATGCACTACTATAAAAAACTATCTCCTAAGAGGTTCAAACTTCAACGTTACCCGATGCGATTTCATCGGAAGTAATTCGAACGCTTATATACTTGCAACGGAGCAATCGACATTGATCAATTTCGGTGTCCCTTTCTGCTGATGCGCACATTGTTTCCAATGTGAACGCTGGAAAAATCGGTCATCGCGATCGTCTTCACGCCCGATTCTTTTTCAACGTACTCAGCCTGCTTCTCCGCTCCTTCGCTGAGTAACTTCATACCGAAGTGTGTTAAAAGGACAATTCTCGGGCAAACTGATTTTACGAATTCAGCCGCATCATCTGTAGTCATATGGTAAGATATTCTCGAGCCTAGGGGTCTGGTCACGCACAAAATCATCACACGGCTACCACGATGTGCCTTGATAACCTCCTCGCCAATTTCCGAATCGCTTACATACGAGATCACACCACTGGAAGTGTGAAAACGAAATCCAATGCCAGTAGGATCGCTGTGAATTGTCGGCGTTGCCTCAATGAGAATTCCGTCAACTGACACTTTATCCCCTGGCTCCAAGGACAGAATGCTTTCGGGCAGTGAGCGGTGGTATCTTGAAATTGCGGGTCCGAAACCATCCTTCCCTTCGATTACACTCTTGCTCCCGATGACGATTCCTCTACGTCCAAAACCGCCACACGTCATTCCTTCAATCAGTATCTCTGCATCGGTGTAGTGGTCTGGATGGCAATGTGAAATGAGTATGGCATCCGTTCTTGCAGGATCGATCGACAATTTTTTCATTGCAACGAGTGCACCTGGTCCTGGATCGATATGAATTCTTGCGCTGTCGCTGATGTATATGCCACCAGTGCTCCTTGCCTGGTAGATCGTGGCAAATCTCCCACCGCCAGTGCCTAGAAATGTGATCGTTGTCAAGTTGATGCCTTCGGTAATTGATTTATCGGAGTAATGATGCGATTCAAGATATTCTTTTCCGAGTCCCTCTTTGAATCTGAGGAACTCCTATGCAATAATTTGAAAATCGGCCTTGCTAACTTTTAATATTCTGAGCCTCGATCTCTCGACTAAATGAGGATTGCAATAAGGGATGCATGGATCATCACCCAAAACGAAAACCGACAGATTCTTCGAGGCGACATCCTCATTGAAGATGGGATCATCAAGGAGATCGGAAAAGTCTCCTCGGACGCTGACGAAGAAATCTGTTCACACGGAGATATTGTTCTGCCGGGGTTGATCAACACACACACCCACGTTTCAATGGCAATCATGAAGGGAGTTGCCGATGATATTTCATTCCCAGATTTTCTTTCAAAAGTCTTTTCGATTGATGCTCAAAGAACACCTGAGGACATTTATGTTGGCACGCAGCTAGGATGCCTAGAAATGATTCGCAGTGGAACGACAACATTTGTTGATTTGTATTATGCTGAGGACGTCATCGCGAAGGCTACGGAAGAAATGGGTTTAAGAGCGGTTCTATGTTGGGCTGTGCTTGACGAGGAATTCACAACGCAGAAAGGTCGACCCTTTGACAATTGTAGGCGCTTCTGTGAATCGTTTGATCGAGAAGAAAGCAGGATTTTACCTGGTGTTGGCCTTCAGGGTGTTTACGTTTGTTCGAAAGAAACATTTCTCGAAGCAAAAGAATACGCCGATGAGAATGGGCTTCTTCTGCATTTCCATTTGTCTGAAACGAGGAAAGAAGTTAACGATCATAGGAAAAAAACAGGGATGCGCCCATCTGAATATCTTGAGAAAATCGGATTTCTCGGAAGAAATTGCCTTGCTGCGCACGCATGCTGGCTAACACTTAACGAAGTTCGAATACTTGCAAAGAATAAGACAAGTGTTTCGACCTGTCCTGTTTCGAATATGAAACTCGCCACTGGTGGCGTTGCACCAATCCCTGAGATGAGAAAAGAAGGGGTCAATGTTTCGATTGGTACTGATAGTTCGACGACGAACAATAGTCTTGACATGTTTGGGGAGATGAAGACTCTCTCGCTTCTTCAAAAATCGAGTCGATGGGATCCTACGGTTCTTAGCGCTCAGGAAATTCTTGACCTTGCGACAATCGGGGGCGCTGTGGCAATCGGGTTAGATCGAATGATAGGATCGATCGAGCCTGGCAAGAGAGCGGACATCGTGATTCTCGACGGCAGGGCACCGAATTTATCACCTATCCGGCCCAATACGCTGATCTCAAATGTAGTTTACTCGTCGTCGCAAGCGAATGTCAAGACGGTCATATGCGATGGACAGATTTTGATGAAGGATTGGGAGATCAAGAGAATTGATGAGATTGCCGTGCTAAATCGCGCAACTGAGGCAGTGAAGAAATTGTTTTCTGAGTGAATGATCAACAAAAATAGTCCCGACTCCCGGATTTGAACCGGGGGCCTGCTGATCTCAGCGGCTGTTTGACCGGCAAGCCGGTAACCCACTACAGTCAGCCGCTCTAGCCAGACTGAGCTAAGTCGGGAACCTTCAACCCTATTATCGGAGTCGTATTTAGAATTTTGTTCTTTGCTTCTTTAAATTTTATGGCTGGGACGTTCCTTGTGGAGGATAATAATATTTAAATACGTACGCGATTATATCATTTGTCGGACAAAAGAGGTCGTTTGTACCTCTCCGATCTCCAGGTGCAAGAATGGCCGAGGAGGATCTTGAAAAAATAACAATTCGCTTGCCTAGCAGATACATCAGGGCACTGGACTTCCTCGTCAAAGTCGATGACTTTCCGTCAAGGTCCGAGGCGATCAGAGCCGCGATCAGAGATTTCATCTATGCTCGCCTAGACCTGGTCATGGACAAAATTAGAAAAATGGAGGAAGCAGAAAAGACGCTCGCATCGATGGAGATCTTCGAGGAACGATACCTGAAAAAATAGCTTGTGAGAATGGGATGGGATGCACATTCTCCGATGAGAGGTCACGATTACCTCCCCCCTTTATTTTTTTTATCAATGGAACAGAGGATTGATTATTACCGATACGCCAAATTTAAAAAAGAAAATTAAAGAATTGAGAGAACCAGAAGAAGAATTGGTCTCGCTTCCTTCTTTCAAATATCTGACTCCTTATCCAATGTAGCCGAGATCTTCTCTTTTTGGCTCTGGTGGTGTCTCAATTTCCCGGATCTTTGACGTGATCAGATCAATCTGTTCAGCTTTATCTTCGAGCGCGCTGAAATCGATATCGACGCTCAGAACTTCAGCAAGAACTCTCAGTACAACCTCGGCACCTTTGGGATCAACGAAATAGCCAGATGTCTCACCCATGAGACACACCGCTCGCATCCCGTAGATCTTGCCGAGACCAAGCAGAAGACCGCTCGCTCCGACGATACCGCTTCCTGGTTCTCCCTTCGAGAAGACAACGCCATGCTTCTTCATTTCCTCGACGAGTTCCTTGTCAGTAGCTGCCCCCAAGACGCGGGGCTTTTCAACCATCTTCCCCACGCCATATCCGCCGAGGGTGAAGATCATCTTGACACCGTACTTCTTCGCGATCTGCAAGACATGGTCTGATAGTTCGTATTGTCCATCAGGCGTGAGTCCCTGATAATCGCCGACGAGAATGATTAGGTCCGGCCGTTTCCCGTCGCCTTTCGAGTAATAGAGCTCGTTGTTCACAAGTTTGATCAGTCCTTCGTCGTCGACGAGCACTTGCGGAGGGAAGTACTTTGAATAGATCTCTGCAAATTTGACTGCCTCGATCTGTTCGAGCAGATGCTCAGCAGCGAGCTTGCCAACGTTTCCGACGCCTGGTAATCCCTCGACCAGTACAGGGTTTTCCAATTTTGGATCCTCATAGAATATCGTTTTGATATACTCCGTAATCATCACCTCTTTCCTTCCTCAATCTTCTTCTATATGCTCCATACTTATCTTCAGGGGAAAATCTTGGTGGAATTGCCACGACACTTTTCGTTCCGCATCTTGGACAGGTTTCCCCTAGTGTATACTCCTGGCACTTCGGGCACTTTCTAAGCGAGGTTCTCATTATTAACTTTTCCCCTTTTTAAATAGCATATGAATTTTTCGGACACACTCTTTTTTATTTCGTTTCACGGGAAAAGATACCCTGCCCCCCCATCTGTTTGATTGTGGTAAGGATCTTATCACTGACTTTCTTCATTTCATCTTCAGCAGTCTTGTAATCCGGTGCCGTTACGACGATCCGGTACCGCGGCGCGCCAACATACTGAATTTTGACCTTTTCTTTTGCCGATTCAAGACCTTCTATGAGTGCCTTCTTGATTCTTTCCACACCGTCTGGAAGTGGGCAGGTCAATTCAATTCGCCCGTCGATTTGGACAAAGGGAGGAACGACGTTCTCTTTCGCCACATCGATGAAGACGTGCGTCCATGGGCCCTCCAAAGCATTCTCATTTAACGAATTCGGATTGCCAGCACATTGCTCAAAAGCACCATAAAGTGTTCCATACTTTTCGATGAGTTTGTAGCCGAACTCTTCGTAACATTCCTGGACGCTCTTATTAAGGCGCTGAGCGACGATTTCCATTAGTTTCTCCGCTTTCTTTTCATTCTTCCATTGCTGGATCTTTTCCCTTCGCTGATGTTCGTTCACCGACTTTAATGATAGATCGATGTGTCCTTTCGAGGGATCAACACCAAGAACCTTGCATACGATTTTCTGTCCCTCACGCACATAATCCCTAATATATTTAATCCATCCAGTTGCAACATCCCTGATGTGAATAAACCCCTCTTTGTTATCATATTCGTCGAGGGTTACAAAAGCCCCGAAATTCTTCACATTTTGAACCGTGCAAACAACGAGCTCGCCTTCTTCGGGGAATTCGCTTATCCTAACCATTAATCAACCACCCCGAGCAGCTCGCCTCTGATCTCGCCCTTTCCACCGGTCGGTTTGATAAGAGTCGAACCGCACACGTGGCACACGACGGGTGTAGATGGCTTCTTGAAAGCGATCTGCTCGTTACCACAATCAGGGCATTTGACTTTTATAAACTTGCCAGTCCTGACATCAGCCATCGGAATCACTCCACGAGTTCGAATTTCTTAGCCCTAAAGCACGGTTTTTGATGAGCCTTCTTACATGTTTTGCATCGATATCTCAGAGCGATCCGTTTGGTGGGCTTTTCACGGCCCTCCGGTTTTGGACGCGGGAAACCACCATAACCAGCGGTTGCCCTCCTGAATCTTCTCTGCCCCCATTTGAGCTCACTCGCTTTCTTCTTCTTGACCCTTTCGACTTCATGCTCTGTATGAGTCTTGCAGTGAGGGCAGTAAGTCCTGATGATCCTAGGCATTTTCATGAATTTTCACCTTGGGCGCAAGTTGCCCTAATACTCATGTAATATATAAAATCTTATCAGATTTCTTGACGATCTTGATCGTCTGGATAAAGTTCTCTAATTTCATCACCGATAACTGATTCTCGATTTACATTTTTATCAATAATGATAGCATTCTGGCACGTAGCCAGGTGATTTGAATTTATTTTACAAATAGAAAAGAATATATATCTTCCTAATAATTAAATAAAAATCGAAAATCATGACCGAAAGGGGCTTCAACAAAAGAGATGAAACGCTGGTCGAACTTCTGATGAGCACTGGTATGCCGAGAAATGTTGCTAAAACGCTCGCGTTTCTGAGAAAGAAACCAGAGACCACGTCGGTAGAAATCGAGGTTTCAACGGCCTTGCGACAACCCGAGGTCTCAATTGCGATGCAGGAGTTGCGCCGGCGAAAGTGGGTGACGAAAAGGGACATCAAAAAAGAAGGGAAAGGGCGCCCGATTCATGCGTATCGACTGGCTATACCTTTTGAAAAGATTATCGAAACGATCGAAAAGGAAGAACGGAAGCGTATTGAGAAAATCGAGCAAAATGTCAATCAGTTGAAGCAATTTGCATTGTCGAGTTCCGAAAGTGTCTCCGAATCTGAGAATGTCGGAACAGCACAACAACAGAGCCAAGTAAGCTAAGCTTGAGCACGTTTTTTGACAATCACTCCATGGTCGGTGCCTATGATGATCTGTGTAGCAAGACCAATGAAAAGACCGTTCTCAACAACACCAGGAATCGAATTTAGTCGTCTTTCCATTTCCTCGGGATTCTCGATTTTTCTGAAATAGCAATCATAGATGAAGTGGCCATTATCCGTTACGAACGGTGTATTGTTACCCCTGAGTTTTGCAGTACAACCGAGTTTTTCCAGTCTCTCTCTCGTCATCTTGTGTCCGAACGGCACAACTTCAACGGGTAACGGCGATCGTGTCCCGAGGGTGTTAACGAGTTTTGAATCATCGACGATGATGATCTCCTCTCGCGACGCATACGCGACGATCTTTTCCCTGAGCAATGCGCCTCCCAAACCTTTGATGAGTCGCATCTCAGGATCAACCTCGTCGGCGCCGTCAATTGTAAGGTCAATTCCTTCGACCTCGTCGATTGATATGATTGGAATACCAAATTCCTTTGCGAGTCGTTCGGTATCGAGCGAGGTGGGAACGCCAATAATCTCCAATCCTCCCTTGCACAATTCACCGATTTTCCGTAAAGCATAATAGGCAGTTGTTCCTGTCCCGAGGCCGACAATCATTCCATTCTTTATTTTCTCAACCGCTTTCTCTGCGGCAATCTCCTTCTTATTCATGATTCTCGCTCCCGAAATTCTCACGAATCATTTGTTCAATTCTCTCGATGATGTGCTCGTTAATCCGCTCGCCGATTTCCCGAGTCGCCTTCGTTGGGTCACCGGCTATGCCATCTGGATAACAAGTTTCCGGATCCTTTACAATCATGAAGTTTTTATCGAGGAATTTCCCCTTCCGACGATGGCTCTTGACGAGATCTGGGGCAATTGCGAGGATCCGCGCTGTTTCAATGAACCCACCGTGGCCATCGGTTACATCAAATTTGATCTCATCCGCAAGTTCCTTTGCAATTTCATAATCGGTCAAAAGCATCAATTTCAAATCGAATTGCTCGACCGCCTCTTGGCACGCGAGCCTCAACGCGGCCATGTGGATCGCGCCCGCATGCCCACTCAGAATCACGATTTTCCGCGCGCCATTTTTCGCGAGAGAAGCAAGAATTTCATAAACCATATTTCTTAGCGTTTCGAAGCTAATCGAGATCGTTCCAGGCATGTTTTTTGTTGAACTGTGGCATCCATATCTAATCGGGGGAGCGACAAGCCCGCCGATTTTCTCTGCCAGCTGTGCTGCAATGGCTTCAGGCTGAAGCGAATCGGTCGAAAGAGGAAGATGGTCGCCATGCGCTTCAGTTGCACCAACGGGAATGAATATAACAGGATCAAGCTCGATAATTCTTTTGAAGTCATGACTTGTCAGATCGTCGAGACGCAAGACTCTCACCCTTTTTTGACGTCATATCGATTAGTGGACATCCACAGACTGGACAGATTCTCCTCGATAGGGAGTCAAGGTTGAACATTTCTCTCAGTTTCTTGTCGATTTCATCGATCTTCTCCTTTTTTATGCCTTTTTCACAACGAGGACAATAATACATCGATTCGGACATTCCTGTCGTCGATAATTAAGATTCTCGATTTCGCGATATTTGAAAGATAAAGTCGATTTCTTGAAAACCGCATCTCGTGAAAATCTTGAAATTCCTCTAACTCCGATACTCCGCCGTGAACTTAGCATCGCTTTTCTCAGGCGGAAAAGACTCAACCTTTGCGATGTACCTCATGGAGCAACAGGGGCACACGGTCGATTATCTCGTTAGCATCATTCCATCGAATCCAGATTCCTGGCTTTTTCACACTCCGAACCTTCACCTTCTACCGCTTCAGGCCAGGGCGATGGAAAAATCTCTTGTATCAATTGAAAGTGATGGAACGGAAGAAGGTGATCTCTTCGCAATGAAAGAAATCCTCTCTGATCTCGAAGTCGATGGTGTTGTCACTGGTGCGATTGCTTCGGATTATCAATGGGACAGGATCAACGGCGTCTGCGAGGACTTGGGCATTCGTGTCTTCTCCCCTCTGTGGCGCAAGGACGAAGTGATGGTGTTGAGAGAAGAGATTAATGCAGGAATTCGATCGATTATTGTGAGCGTTTCTGCGGAGGGTCTTGAGTCTTCGTACCTCGGAAAGGAAATTAGTAATGATCTCGCAAATTCACTGCTTGCACTGCGGAATCGCTACGGGGTCAATGTAAGTGGCGAGGGAGGAGAATATGAAACCTTCGTAATTGACTCGCCACTTCACCGAGCCTCGATCAAATTACTCGATGTTACCACTGAAATTTCCCGTGACCAGAGTCGATTGATCATCAGAAAAGCTATTCTGGAGAAGGGATAAAATGTCGCCGCATCGTTTCAGTCCCAGTAATAAGGCGAGCCTTATTGATGATCGTCGAAGGAAAATACAACATGCCGAGGAAATCGTTGAGCGAGCGGAGATCCGCGATCGTGAACGTTGTCTTGACATCGGGAGCGGAATCGGATATATTGCGATTCCGGCTGCAGTTCGTTCGGCGTGCGTCATCGCACTCGATGCAGAACGGGAAATGATCGAGTCTTTAATGAAAAGGGCAGCAGATACCGTAGGGGATAGAATCTTGCCTGTGATCGCAGAATTGCCGTACCTACCTTTAAATTCCGAAACGATCGACCATGTCTTGGCGATTAACGTGATCCATGAAATAGGGGAAAAAGAGCGCCTCTCATTCGAAATTTCAAGGGTATTAAGGAAGGGTGGGCGCCTCAGCGTCGTTGATTTTCAGAAGAAGCCGACTTCATTTGGGCCGCCTCTTCACGAACGATTGTCCGAGGAGGAAATGATCGCGCTTTTCCGCAATTTATCCTTGCTCAGAAAACACAGTTTCGACGAGTTCTATCAACTCGAGTTTCTCAAGAGATAATCATTTCCCATGAACTTTTTCCACTTCGGAACGAATCTCCTCGTAATTCGGCTCGTAGGAGGGATCATCTGCGATCCAGATATATTTGATAATACCTTTCGAGTCGAGGATAAAAACAGCTCGATTCGAATATCCTTTGAGATATCCCTCTTGACCGTAAAGGACCCCATATTTCTTCGAAACCTTTCCATCAAAATCACTCAATAGCGGGAATGGAAGCTTCATATGTTCGGCCCAGGCTCGATGAGAAAAGATGCTATTTGTGCTGATCGCGAGAATTTTCGCGTTGTATTTCTGAAAATCTTCATGCATTTCTTTGAACGCGCGAATGACCACATTGCACATCATCCCCCAATCTGACACATAGAAGACAATGACGACAGGACCAGAACCAAGAACGCTTCTCAGATTGATTTTCTCCTCAAGAGTTGAAGGCAGCTCGAAATCGGGTGCCTCCATTCCGATTTTTAATGGACCATTAGCCATGGATTGACCCCGCTCTATCATTCTCCCCATTAAAATTGATTTCGCCCTCTCGTGTGCTAAACTAGGCAAATAAACGAAGAAATTTGGCAATCAATTGATATTGACGGTAGTCGCATATAATTCTCAGGCCGACAACGAATGATTCGAAATGATCGGCCTAAACAGTGGAGGAGATCGAAATGAAACTCGATGTGAGAGAGATTTCGGGAGGGGTGTACTGGGTTGGGGTTAAGGACTGGCGGCGACGGCTTTTTGATGCTCTCATTCCCCTGCCCTATGGTACTTCATATAACGCGTATCTTATCAGGGGAGGAAAGAACAACGCACTCATCGATACAGTTAACCCAGGTTTTGAGGATCATCTGGCAGCGAAAATTCAGAGCGTTGTTGACTTCGATTCGATCGCTTATGTCGTGATGAACCACGCGGAGCCTGACCACGCTGGCGGAATTCCTTATGTCATGCGATATACAAAGAAAGCAAAGCTCGTCGCAACAGAGAAAGGTGCGAAGGCCGCACAGGTTTACTATGGTGTTCCATCGGAAAGAATCGTGATCGTCAAAGAAGGCGATACGATTGACCTCGGTGGAAAAACGTTGAGGTTCATCGACGCACCGTGGCTTCACTGGCCTGAAACCATGTTCACCTACTTGGTCGAAAATAAAGTGCTATTTCCCTGCGATTTTTTTGGAATGCACACAGCCTTTGGTTTCTGGGATGATGAGGTTGACCAGCTACCATCGCTCGCGAAAAGATACTTTGGCGAAATCATGATGCCGTTCAGGAAGATGGCTCAAAAGGCGATCGAGAAGATCGAGAAGCTCGAAATCGACGTAATCGCCCCGAGTCATGGACCCGTGCATAGGCATCCTCGAAAGATGATCGAATACTACGAGAAATGGACAACTGGTCGGACGGAAAAGAAGGCGCTCGTTGTTTATACGACAATGTGGAATTCAACCGCCGCAATGGTAGATACAATGGTGGAGGTTCTTCAGGCGCACGGTATCGATGTGAGACTTTACAACATCGCGAATTCCGATATCGGGAACCTCGCGGAGGATCTCGTCGATTCCCGTGCCATCGTGCTCGGCGCCCCGACAGTGCTCGGTGGATTGCATCCGATCGCTCTTTATGTCGTATCGCTCATGAAAGCGCTGAAGCCACCGGCGAAATACGCAGCTATTCTCAGTTCCTATGGCTGGGGCGGAGGAGCGGTAAAACAGGCCGCGGAAATCCTCGAGCCAACGAAAATCGAGGTTGTCGGGGCAATCGAGATCAACGGACCTCCGACCGCAGCAGACCACGAGAAGATCGTGCAACTCGCGGAGGAACTCAGCAAAAAAATAATGAGCGATCAATAGCTGTAAAGGAAATTCAAAACAATAATCAAAAGCCAGGTTAAAATTTTTTATTTTTATTATTTTACCATTACATTTTCTCATTTGTATTTCAAATCGATTTTGATTTGAAATTTACTCTAGTCCGCTGTGAAGTGAAAGTTGCCGGTCGATCATAGAATACGATTTTCCAATGAGAGAGTGATTCTCAAGGTTGATTATAGTGTTGCCCTTGAAAAAGTTGGAAATTTAGCCGATCAAGCAATTGATGTCTGTTTTGACATACCTAGTTAATTTTCTAACTTTTCATAGAGAATGCGAATAATAATGAGTATCATCATCCTTTTTTTTGGGAGAGTATATATGAAGTGCGAACCCTAATTTAATCTATGGAACAAGAGGACAAGTTGCTAGAAGAATTGCGACGGATCAGGGAGTTTTTAGAACCAAAGCCAACACCCCCGCCACCCAAAGGCTTCCGCGCTGAGTTCATCGATTTTCTTTCGAAGTATAAAGTCATAGGACTTGCCGTTGCCTTCATTATGGGTGTCTATCTGGGGGCTCTAGTTCAAGCGCTCGTCAAGGATCTCTTACTGCCGCTCATCGGCCTAGCGATCCCCGGGCTCGAGAACCTTTCAACGTTCACATTTCAGGTTGGAAGTCAGTACTTCGGTATTGGAGACTTCCTAGCGGCTCTGATCACGTTCGTTATCGTGGCGCTTGTGATTTTCCTTATTGTCAAGATGACGGCGAAATGGAAAATCCAATAGCCACTTTCTCATTTTTTTGAGAAACGAATCGATTGCTCGTTGAGCGATTAAATTAATTTATTCCAGCATTGTGCGATTAGACTTCGATTTCTATGGCTAAATTAACCTACAGAAAAAATCCAGTAGTGGGGCCGCCCGAATTTGAATCGGGGTCTCAGGCTCCCAAAGCCCGAAGGATGGACCAAGCTACCCCACGGCCCCGCTCTCCCTCGGAATGGGGCAATTCGAATTAAATATTTCCTATCGCTGCTATCTTGACCGCTTCGTGAAATTTCATAATGCAAAATAACGCTCTTCCAGTCGCATTACACATGTCCGAGCTCCTCTGAGAAGAATTTTTATCGCACGTTCATTGTTAGCAGTATGATGAGAAGGCTCATCGCATTCTTTGTGATCCTGATACTTCTATCATCTTTTTTTCTTTCTGGCTGTTTATTCGAATCGACAGACGAAGGCTTTACGCGAGACGATCTCAAGACGCCTAAAATCCTTTACATTTCGAATCCGCCAACATCTTTTCCATCTCCGCTTACTGACTCGACACCAACTTATTCATACACTCTCAGGTGGACAATGAGCAGCGTATATGCTGGTTACGGCGGCGTGATGTCTTTAGAGATAGAAAATAAGGGAACTACGGCGCTTTTCATTTACGGCTACGGGCTTAAATGGGTCAACTATACCGAAGAATATTTCAGATCCTCGAGCGTTTACGTTTATCCAGGAGAAACAGAGTCGCTTGGCATGCTCGCTTTTCGCGCACCCTCAGTCCCTCAATATCAAATGTACACAATCATGCTGAAGTTGTGTGTTTCAAACCCATCCATCAATAAATGGCACGACTATGGCACCGTTGACAGCGGGGACAGACTTGCGGAAATAAAGCCCCTTAAAGATCCGCGAGATTATTCAATTCAGAAGAACATTAAGAATTATTATAGCAAGGTGAACTCTCTTGTCAACGTTTCTGCTGTTGAAAGTGTCGTCGAAGAGATCCGGACTTCCCAACCGGGGAACTATTCAACGCTTCAGATCGCGGAGGCGTTTGACTGGGTCAGATCTCATATCACATACAAATCAGATGATGGTGGCGATTACTGGCAGAGTGCTAACGAAACTTTGCAAAAGAGGACGGGTGATTGCGAGGACCAGGCGATTCTCCTCGCTTCGATCATTACCGCCCTAGGCGGTAACGCTCGCGTCAGCATCATCGAAGGGCATGCCTTTGCGAGCGTTTTTATCACATCCGATGGGTATCAACTTCCTCGTGTCCAGCAATCATTGCGTTCCTTTTACGGCACGAATATTACGATGCATGTCCTCTCTGATGATTTAGGATACTGGCTAGTGGTCGACACGACAGGCTCGATGTACGCTGGTGGCCTGCCGGCGAACGCTTCACCGACATCTGCTGCTTTGTGGGATAACTGGACGTTTGAGTCAACCGACTGGTTGATACAGATCGATGTGATAAGCGGAGCAAATTAGCGAAATGCCTTTGGTAGAACATGGTTGACCAATACTCCTGGCATCATTGCTTTGTCTGGCCATTTCCAATCATCTCTCTTATGGCCTTTCGCACTGCTTCAGTACTGCTTAACCTTGGGCTCCAACCGAGTTGCTCTATTTTTCGAATAGAAAGCAGCATCTCTTTGACATCGCCGACCCAGCCTCTGCCACCCTTGACTCCTCCTGTCCACAGATAAACAACATCAGCAAGACCCAACTCTTCCACAACGATGTCCGCAATTTGCTGAACGGTGATGCTGTCCTTCGAACCGATATTGAAGATTTCTACCGATGATTCCGCTCTCTCGGCGCCAAGGATCATCGCGTCGATGCACTCCGACACATGAATGTACGATTTTTTTGTCCCAGGGGGTGCACCGAGGATTTCGAGATGTTTATGATCCTTGTCTAACTTTTTCAAAAAGTCATGAAGGACATTATGCGTGCTCCTTGGACCCACAACATTTGCAAATCTGTAAATTACGGATCTCATGTCAAAAGTGTGACAGTACGCGCTGATGAGCGCTTCGCATGCCAATTTCGATGCGCCGTAAAGCGATATGGGGAGAAGAGGACCGTAATTCTCCGGCGTTGGAATGATTTCGGGCTCGCCATATACTGTTGAGGTGGATGGAAAGACGATATTCTTGATGCCTTGTTTTCTCGCCCCTTCCAAAACGTGATAGGTGACGAGTACGTTTTGATCAAGGTGAATGCGTGTATCGGTGACGCCGACTCTAACCTCAGGATTTGCTGCGAAATGAAAAACGATTTCCGAACCTCGGAAAATTTCGTCTAAATTAAGGGAAAGAAGGTCACCCTCGACCAGCTCGAAATTCTTTTCTCCCTCTATTGATGCGAGAAATTCTCGTCTTCCGGCGCTGAAATTGTCGATTCCGATGACCAAATTATCGGCATTGACGAGACGCTCGGTCAGATGGCTACCGATAAACCCCGCGCAACCCGTGACGATGATTCTCTTGTTTTGCAATTTCATTATCTTCCCCTGCCGAGGCTGAAAAATCGTCTCTTCAGCTCATTTACTAGCGCGGAAATCGCTTTTCCTCGGTGAGAAACGCGATTCTTCTCCTCTATGGACATTTCCGCGAATGTCCGTGTCTCTCCATCGGGGATGAAAATCGGATCGAATCCGAATCCTCCTTCTCCTCTTTCCTCTGTGCTGATCCTTCCATATGCTTTCTCGCTGACCATGATCTCTTTGTCACCAATGATGCAGCCGATGCAGCATTGAAAATATGCTTCACGATCTTCAACGCCGCTCATCAGTTTAAGAATGCCAGCGCATCCGAGCGTCTTGAAGACATAGGATGAATACACACCTGGGAATCCTTTCAGATGTTTTATGAAGAGGCCAGAATCATCGAGAATAAAATTTGTCATGCCTTTCATCTTGAGCTCATCGAGGCAGTGATGCACAACTTCTTCAAGTGAGTCTGCCTGGATTTCCTCGCAATCCACTTCGCTTCTTTCGATTTCGATACCTACTGGATCAAGGGCAGCTCTGAGTTCCTCGATTTTCCATCGGTTGGAAGTGACGATTGAAAGTTTCATTTAAGTATAGCGCCCCCTGCTCTCAATTTCCTTCATTCGTTTGATGACCGCATCGGCATTTTCAAAGTGTTCCCTGTAGGAATCGATCACGATCTGGAATTTGTCAAATATTTCCGAATGTGCAGAGAGAAACGCCTCCTTCAATAGATGAAAATCAACACCGAGTTCTTCGATCTTGGCATTTTTTTCGCCGAGCGAGAAATCGATGAGCCAGATCTTACCATCACGAAGGATCATGTTCGATGTTGTTAGATCTCCATGCGCGATTCCATTTCTATGAAGCACCGCAGTTAGCCGACCGATCTCCTTACAGATTTTCGCGATATCCCTATCATCCGCTTTTGAAAGCGCATCTTTAACCCTTTCGCCTTCAATCTTCTCCATTACCAATTCTGCTTTCTGAAGATCGATGTCGTAAATGATTGGCGTCGGTACCCCAAATTGTCGCGCCTCACGTATGAGTCTCGCCTCATTTTTCGTCCGCAGAGAACGTAGATGACGATCGAGTTCAGGGTGTCTATAACTCTTTGGCACTCTGCTCTTGACGATGACACTCCGCCCCATCCACATGTCTATTCTGATCTCTGCTTCCGCCCCTTTTCTGATAATTTCCACGAAGCGAAAACTGTTGCGTGATTAAATAATCTTTTTTTCACCTTTTCAGAATTTAGTGCTTTTTAAAATTCTTACATGAGGTTTCTTTACTTTTAAATCGCGTCAGATAGGTGGAGTTAAAATGGCAGTCAATAATCCTTCAGAATCGATCAGTCCCAATCAGAATCGCCCAGCACAAAGTGAACCTTTTTGTTCTTATTCTGTGTGAGTGCTTGCAATATCTTTTCATCGCTTCGATCGTGATAAAAAATGGTCATCGATTGATCTTCTCGCATTCTGACTCGCAAAGAACCAAGTCTTTTTAAAGATGAAGTGTACGGATCCTTCTCGGAAGCCAGCAATACACGCTAATCGCCCCTCCCTTGACAAGAGATTCGATCGCTTCGAGCAAGAGCACGACCGTTACATACTCGAAACCTGATCTCACGAGAATATCGACGATCTCACCATATTTGACTGTCTCATTCTCCACCAATTTGAAAACGATGTAGCCGAGATCCTCCCCGTCCTTTTGCGCAAGAAGTATTTTGAATTCTCCAGCATCCTTATCAGCAAATCTCCAGTTAAGATACTTATCATCTTTGAAGATGATGATATCAAATCGGTTCAATGTCGATGCTATCAGATCATTTACACTCTCATCGAAATTGCCTACTGGTATTATTCTCAAGTTAGCTTTCCTAGCAAACCTATTTCTGATAGAAAATCTTCTAAATTGTATATATTGCTCATAAAAGACCTTTTTTATCAGTTTTGGGAAGCGAAGATCGAAAAAAGAAGAAGGCTTGAGAATGAGTTCGTACCGATCCATGATTCATCAATTTCCTTGTGCCCGCTTTTCTTTACAAAGTCGGCATGGGCATGATCGCTCGTGAAGGCGAGATCGACCTGCAATTTCATTTTTTCCCTCTGCTCGTTTCTGCATTTTATTGCCAACATCGCCGCGTTCTTATGACGAAATGCGATATGTATGAAGACATCAACACCCTGCGATGCCAGCGCGATCTTTCCTTTCACACCTATAAACATGGGAATTGCGGCCGCGTGGGAAATGATTTTGCCCCTCTCTTTAACAACGCAGATGATCGCGTAACCCTCGGATTCCTCAAAAACTTCCATTTCCAATATTTCGAAGGGTCGACACCGATTTGTTTCGTAGGCCAAGTACCGTCGCTGCGTAGTAACTCAACAATCTTCTCTTTGTCTTCATTTGGAAAGGTATTGCGATCATTCTTTTCACTAATGCGATTCTGCCTCGAAAAGGGGGCAGTGAATGGAGTTTCAATTCTAGCTTAACGATTATTAACTTTACTCCTAATCTTCAGCATTATTAAACAAAAAATTCAATTTGTTGGCAACGGAGATTGATTCTTGAATTTCAAATTCCTTGACGAGAAAGTTATTTTTATTGATTTTTGTCAGCGAGAATCGATTCTTCAATCGAATTAATTTGAAATTCTTTTTTGTTCTCCATCCTGCAGAAATCATGGATCCTTCTCATCGAATCTTGAAAAATCATAATCTGAAAATCCTCGGGGAAAGCACTTTTGATGGCGGGATTTGCGTATCGTTCATCGAGCAGTGCGATGAGGGCGCGATCATTTTCACTTCTAATCGCCCGTCCTGCCGCCTGAAGCACCTTCGAAATAGCAGGATAGATATCGAAATAGAGTTCCGCTCTTTTCTTTCCTATCTTTTTCTCGAATCGTTCTTTTATTGCATCAGTTTCGATTGACGGAGGATTCATCGGAAAGCCAACGATGATCACGCAGGATATGATGTTATTCTTGAAGTCGACACCCTCAGAAAATGACCCTCCGATCGTTGCGAGTAGTAAACAGTGAGGATTGCGTGCCAATTCCGCGATCATAGCTTCTTTTTCGTTCTTTTTGTGTTCTCGTTTTTCGATCAAAATACGTCTTGCCGACTTTATCGAATCTATCCTTGATTCAATATTATTCAAAAACTCATAGGATGGAAAGAAGCAGAGGATGTTGCCCTGCACGACCGTTGAGATGTCGGTGATGATTCTTGCCATATCCGAATAAGTGGTCTGCGAACGCATCCGGTATTTCGAAGAAACTTGGGGCATCGCAAGAATCAGGCGATTCTCTGCGGGAAATGGCGATGGATATCGCCGACACGCGCATCTTTTTTCCACGCCGAGAAGATCCGCAAACATTTCCGGGGGGTGAAGTGTACCGCTCATTACGATCACACATCGTGCCGCGTCGAATATCGGCCTCGATATCAAGGATGGATCGATTAAGCGCACAATGATCGATCTCGAGCTCCTGTCGACGTATCTGATACTGGATTCGCCAAATCGATGCCACATTGAAAGAAAATCGATGAGATTGTGATGTTTCAATAATTCATAAGGTTCAAGGTCTTCTGAAATTTCACACGCAAGCCCTTCTGTATCCGTGCAAGCATTGGTGATGAGCATATCGTCTAGGTCTTTCGTGTTAAGCCGCTCCTTATCCGAGTGCGCTGATAATATCTTGAGAAAAGCGATCCTGAGGATATCAATATCTTCGCGAAATTTCTCGAGAGATTTTGAATTCAGTGCTCGTTGAATTGAATGCATGGTCAGCATTCCAGTATGATTCTCGATGATTCTTCTTGGCAGATTGTGGCCTTCATCGATGATGATGACCGATTCGGAAATCTTCTTTCCGATCTTATCGAGAATTGGTCGTGAATTGAATGCGAAGAAGTGATTATAATCACAGACGACGAGATTTGACCGGGCCATTGCGCGTGTCGCCGCAAAATAAGGGCAAACACCTTCCTTGAGACAAAGCCTTATCAGCTCCTGCACATGCAAGGGCCGTGCAAGAAGTCTGTCGATAATTTCTTTCGGGATTTCCTTCGAGAAAAAGCAGGCATCGTTGTTTTTACACTGAAGGCGCTTTTCTCTTGTTGCCAGGCACATATCTTCTTGGGCGATGATGTCTGTGGCCCTAATCTCTTCCCTTTCGTGAATTCTCTTGGCTGTTTCAATTGCGGCCGCGTGTTGAGACTGTCTCGCAGTTAGGAAGAAAAGAGTCCCCTCGCTTTGCAAGATATGCTCTAGTGCTGCTGCGATGCTCACAGCAGTTTTACCGAGTCCTGTTGGAGCGTGCGCAAAGAGATGAATCCCGTGTTTGACGCATTCCCTAGCATGTTTAAGAAACAGATCCTGGCCTTTTCGCGCCTTGCTGAAAGGAAAAAGGTCTCTTTGGATATCTTTACCACGATCACTCGATGATCCTTCCATTATTATCTTAGTCTTATTTCTTCAAACGAATCACTTTCCGCTAAGAGTATATTAATTGCTTCTTCATGATCGGTAACTCTACTAAAAAGGATGATAAGGCCGACGTGAAATCCCCTGTTGATATCTGTGGAAAGTGATGATTTAAAACGATTATCGCCACGACGTGCGACAACGATTGCATTGACCCTCTTTCTTACAACCCTCATCGGCTACATTGCAAGAGCAAATGTTTCTGTCGCGCTTCCATTTGTGGCCGATGAATATGGGTGGAAGTCTGAGCAGCTCGGAGAACTCGGCGGAGTTTTACTTGGCATCTTTCTAGTTGGATATGGAATTTCAAATGTCTTTATCAGCCCGCTTATTGATTATTTCGGACCGAAGAAAAGTCTTATTTTCACCGTTCTAGCCTGGTCGATTTTGACCTTTCTCACTGGTTTTTTTGGTACTTTCGTTATGGTCTTCATTTTGGCAAGATTCTTTCTTGGCCTTTCACAAGGTACGCTCTTTCCCAGCGCGAGTAAGGTCGTCGGGACATGGTTTCCGCCCTCAGGTCGGGCACGAGTCAACGCTCTGTATCTGAGTTCAGGATTCTTATCAAATCTCCTCGTACCACTTCTCCTTCTCCCATTGATCGTTGCAACAAGCTGGCAGTTCATGTTTTATGCAGTAGGCGCAGTTGGTCTTATTCTTTTGATTCCACTCTGGAGGTGTCTATGCGATTATCCCGATGAAACTCGATCTCGGACGGCATCACATATATCCATGCGTTCTCTTATCAAGCTGACAAAGGAGAACTTGAGCGAAGCGATAAGGCTCAAAGGTCTTTTCACCATTACTTTTTCGTTTCTCGCGATCAACTTGGCATGGTGGGGTCTTTCTCTCTGGCTTCCCACTTATTTCATCGTTGCCAAAGGGTTTTCCGTTGAGGAGTTAGTCTGGGGTGCTTCACTTCCTTATATAGGGGGCCTCTGTGGTATGTATACTGGATCGTGGATTAGTGATCGGACAGGAAGGCGTGTTGAGACAGCGTTTACCTTCGCGATGATCGACGCGATTTTCCTTCTGCTCTTGATCATCACATTTCCCCACGATCTTGTCGTTTTTGTCGTTGGTGCGATTTTCTTCTTCCTGGGTGTCATGGCACCTACATCGTTCACGCTTTTACAAAGCATTGCTCCGCCGCGATTGATTGGAAGTGCAACAGGGATTATGAATGGTATTGCAAACGGTGGAGCGGTATTTGGACCGATTCTCCTTGGGTTGGCAGTCGCATTCACTTCTTCTTATGACATCGGTCTCATCACTATGGCAATTTTCCAAATTATTGGCGCTTTACTCCTACTTGTATTTCTTAGAGTCACGCGCGAAACTAAATATCATTGATTCGGGAAAGCATTAATTAAACGACATTATACGACAAATTACTTAACATTCTGAATGATGATTTAGATTTCCAATCAAGTTGCGACGTATTCTTACGATGGCCTCCTTCGGATCGTAAAACTCCAAACATTAGAATATGCTGGCTGGCGGTTTAGATAAGATTGTGACAGATGTACAATATCTTCATCAGCTAGTTGTGATTATTGAGT
Source organism: Methanomassiliicoccales archaeon (assembly GCA_014361295.1). NCBI lineage: Archaea > Methanobacteriati > Thermoplasmatota > Thermoplasmata > Methanomassiliicoccales > Methanomassiliicoccales archaeon. The sequence goes on from JACIVX010000001.1 coordinate 1,672,597, forward strand.
GCTAGTGACACCGACAACAAAGATTATTGTTTTCAATCGCCTTTTCTACTTGTGGATAGGATCTCGTTCGGATGCGCCGCGCTGGACTCGATGCTCGACGGAGGTATTGAGACTGGCTGTTTGACTCTCATTTACGGGGAAGCCGGTACAGGCAAGACAAGCCTTTGCCTTCTCCTTTCATGCAATATCGTCAAGTGTGGGAAGAAAGTCGCATACATCGATACAGAAGGCGTCTCTCTCGATCGGTTGCGTCAAATCGCTGGTGGCGATTTCGATGTAGTCGTGAAGAACATTTTGTTCAGTGAGGTTCACAGCTTTGATGAGCAGGAGAAAATGGTCGACAGAGCAGTCAAGATGGCCGAGGGTAATCCCGACATCGGTCTGATCGTCCTCGATTCCGCAACGATGTATTACCGCTTGACGAGCAGACAGGAAGAGCGGTCCGAGAGGAGATCGATCGCGAATCAGACAGTCAAACTGCTTAGCGTTGCAAGGAAAATGAGCATTCCCATATTGCTGACATCTCAGGTTTACACGGACGTGGAGAAAGGCACGTACGAAGCGCTAGGTGGCCATGCACTGCATCATAACGCAAAAGCGATTATACGCCTAGAGAAACTGTCGCCTGGGAAAAGAAGAGCAGTCCTCGTTAAACATAGACATCTTCCTGAAGGTCGGACTGCAGAATTTACCCTCACAGACCAGGGCATCTCATGCTGAATTTTCATCATTATGGTTCTTGCAAAAACTCATCTTTTTCTTCCGACGGCGAAATCGACGAGCGCTGATAGCATTTCCTTTTCTTTGCTATCGTCGAGACATTCAAGATTCGCCTTCGCCTTTTCTACGAAAGAAAGTGCGATCTCCTTCGCATAATCAATACTGCCGAGATCGCGAAGCATATCAAGAACCTCGCGTATTTTCTCATCGTTTGCCTTTTCGTTGCCCAACGTGGAGACAAGAAACTCTTTACCTGCCTCGTCTTTTCTGTTATCGAGTTCTTTCAATGCATGGAGAACGATGAGCGTCCGCTTACCGTTCCTGATGTCTGATCCGACCGGCTTTCCCAGTTTTTCTTCTTCTCCTGTGATCCCGAGAACATCATCCCAAATCTGGAAGGCGATGCCAAGCATCCTCCCGTACTCTCTCATCTCTTCTATCTGGATTTCCGATCCCGCGGCGATAATCGCACCCCCTTCTGCCGCGCAAGCGAATAAAACCGCGGTTTTCTTTTCAACCATTTCTAAGTATTCTTGTGGCGTCACATCATTCCTCGTTTCGAAATCGAAGTCCATTTGCTGCCCTTCGGCAATCAACCAAACCGTCTTAGAAGTAATTGCGTATAATCGATTCAATCGTTCTGGCGTTGTCTCAGTTTTACCGATAACCTCGAATCCACGCGCGAACATCGCATCTCCAGCGATAATCGCTGTCGGAATGTCAAAGAGGACGTGAACTGCTGGTCTCCCCCTTCTCATGGGGTCCTGGTCGATAATGTCATCGTGGATCAGCGTGAAATTATGAATGATTTCAAGCGCGCATCCAAATGGAATAGATCTTTCACCATCACGACCAACAGCTTCGGCGACGAGATACGCAACTAGCGGCCTTAATCTCTTTCCTCCGGCTTCGGGATAATGGCGTACGGCTCTCATCAGTTTCTCTGGTTTTCCCTCTTCAAGATATGACATCAAATTCCTATCAACTCGTTCGATGATTCCCCTCATTTCCGATAGAATACTCATATAATCCTCCTCCTGCTCTGTTCAAGCCAATCCTTCGTCAGTCCTGTGATTATAAACTCTTTTTTTTGAAAATCCGAAACTCTGGCACAGCCTGTTAGAAACATCGCAGTTCTGAATTCTAATTGCATGATCTTCAATTTCTTGACAACTGCTTCTGCCGAGTCCATCGCAGCGGCAAGAATCGATCTCGCAACGCCAGCGCATTGAGCACCCAGTATAATGCCCTTGGCGATATGGAGGCCGTTCATAACCCCCCCGCTCGCGATCAGGGGAAGACCAACGTTTGCCAATATGACTGAAGCAGGTGCGGGAATCCCCCAATCGCGGTAGGTCTCTCCCAAGGCTACGCCTCTTTCATCACCAATTCTCTCCGATCTGAACTTTTCGACGGCGGAAAAACTTGTTCCACCGGCGCCAGAGACATCAATGCCTCTGATCCCAGTCCCTTTCAGTCTCTCAGCTACTTCCCTCGAAATGCCGGCGCCCGTCTCCTTTACCATCACTGGAAACTCCTTGGCGATTGCTCTAAGCGCTTCCCAACACCCTCTCGCTCGTGTGTCCCCTTCAGGCTGCACAACTTCTTGCAAAAAATTGAGATGGACGCTCAGCAGATCGGCATCGATCATTTCAAAAGCCTTCTGGATCGAAGAGAGATCAAATGCCTCTTTGTTTCGTTGCTTTATCAATTGTGGCGCTCCAATGTTTCCAATCTTTAATGGGATGTCGAATTCTTTGATCACCGAATAGCTACTTTCATCACCGTTTTCAAGCGCCGCACGCTGGCTTCCAACTCCCATTCCGATCTGGAGTTCCTCACAAGCTTTCGCAATATTTCTGTTAATCTTCGCCGCCTTTCCGTATCCTCCAGTGATTGCGGTGACGATGAGAGGAAATGAGAGTTTGCGGCCGAAAAGTGTCGTCGAAGTATCGATTTCCTCGAGGTCGACTTCTGGCAAAGCATTGTGCACGAGTTTCACGTCGTCCCAATAGTTATAGTGAGAACTGACATCCTTTTCAATTGAGACCTCGACATGGTCAGCCTTTCTCTTTTCGATACGCGTCATCGACTCATTCACCAATTACCTTTGTTCCTTTCACGGAATCTCCTTTGAGTGCGGCCTCAAGCCTTCCAGGAACATTGCCATTGATTACGAGACATTCGCAATTCCTTGAGGCGATTCGTATCATTCGCTCAATTTTTCCAAACATGCTTCCTGTCACATCGGTGTACCTAGAATTCTTTGGTATGTGATCGAGAATTGATCGATCGACTTCCTCGATCAATCTGGCATCGGGATTCGATGTTGGATCGGATGAGAAGATGCCATCGACGTCCGTGCAGAATATCGCCCTTTCCGCGTTGAAATGAATCGCAAGTTTTTCCATGAGCTGATCGCCAGAGCAAATTCCGAATTTCAGTTTCTTATCGAGGCAGACGTCGCCGAACGTCACCGGCATCGTATCAAGTTCGATGAATTGTTCAAACAAGTCGTAATCAAGATGGACAATTTCACCCGAATTCAATCTCGTTGAAGTGCTCGGAGGTATAGAGACAGCAGCGATGCCCTTCTCCTCGAGGACCTTCATGACATTCAAGTTGAGTTCCCTCACATCGAGCATAACCTTCGCGAGACCAGGTATCTGGTCGCTTGAGATAAAACCCTTTTGCAGATGATATTCATAAGCAAGCAAGTGGCCAAAAGATCCGGCACCATGAACGAGAATGATCTTCTTTCTCGCGTTCTTTATTTCTTCGACTAACCTTTCGACGTTTTCTCTGCGAAAACTCCTGAGCTGATTTTTTTCCGTGATGACGCTACCGCCCAATTTTACAAGGATCATTCAACCAGCTAAAGCATCAGAAGGTGCATATAAAAAGATTCTCAGACGACGACGCTTGAATTCGGTGTCGTCACAACTCTCACGAAGCTCGAGAATGTCGACAGATGATTTAGAAGCATCTCGAAATCCGCAGTCACTATTATTTAAGAGAGATTTTTCTTCTGTTAGTATGAAATCGCGACTGACCGCTTGAACTGCAATTTAACTAAGGTTCCTTCAATTTTGTACCGCATCGTCTGCAGAAGTTATCGGAAGGATCGACCTCAGCGGAACAAGAGGGACATTTTGGAATCCGAATGATTTTTACGCCACACTTTCCACAAAAATTATCTACTGACCTAATTGATGCCCCGCATTGTGGACATTTCTCTTCTTCGACAGATTGCGGTTTCAATTCCTCCTCGGTGCCTTTCTTCTCAGCCGTCACGAGCCGTTCGACCGCTTGCCCCTCTGTGCATCTTTTTGCCTTGTACGCGTATTTGAGCGCTTCTGTGTATTCGGTATTCGCAAAATATTTCTGAGCACTCTCCAAATAAGCCCTCGCAGCCGTTGTATCCATGCCCCTCTGATTCGCTGTCTCAATGCCTATTCTTGCACTCTCGATCATGAACTTCGATTCGATGTAATTCACAGGCAGTTTCTTGACCTCTTGGAAGGGAACAACTGGCTCTTCCTCCTGCGGTGCAGGCGTTGAAGCGATCTCCTCAAAGACCTCGAGCTCCTTCGATTTTGCTTGCCTGAGCGCTTCCCTGGCTCTGTCGGTTAATTCCTTGCAAGTTGAATAATCTCTTCTTTGATAAGCTCTCTCCGCTTCGAAAATCAGACGATCCGCGTCCGTCGTATCCTTTTTCTTTTCCTTCAGAGCTTTTGAAACAGCGCTGGTTGTAATCAGAGCATTATATGCTTCATCGCGCAACAGCACCGTCTCGATCTTGTCTTTCCTTCTTGATCTCATATATCTCAGCTCAAAGAAGACGACGATTGCCAATACCGCCACGCCGACGGCAATGACTGTCGTATCCCACGAAATAGCCATCAGCGGCACCGACTCTAGATACCCATTACAATCATTGATGTTTAAATCTTTTATTGCTTAGATTAGCCTTCGAAAAAGTCCATAAATGCACTGGGTGTTACAAAATCCTTTACGCCCCATATTAATGATGAAAAAGTGCGCGAATGGCTGACAGCGATCCCTGCTTCCCGTGGGCTCGCGCACCACAGTACAACAGGGAACGCGGGCGGGCTTAACTGCCGGGTTCGGATGAGACCGGGTGTATCCCCGCCGCTATGGCCGTCATACCATTCGCGTTGTGTCGCTTAAACAGGAAGCATCTATAAATAGTTTGTTGATTGGAACGATCCCAGATATCTTGATTAGGATGGTAAAGCAAAAGACGAATGAGATGCTATGGAGCTTAATCAGACATTCTGATAATAACTTCATCATTCTCATCAATCGCAACAGCGCATTTTTCGAGAAACGCTATCTCCCTCGCTGAGAAGGCACGGGGATCCATCGAGAAGACCATAATGCTCTTGTTTATCGCGACCGCTTCGTATACATGGTTGATGAACTTCAATATCTTGGTAAAATCGTTCTGTGCCATAAGATATTCTAGTCCCTCGAGAAAAACGATCGATTTGACATTTGTTGAAAGAAATCGAACGACGGTCTCTGTTAGGATTCCCATATTCTGCGGGTTGATATTCCGCGATCCCACCGTTTGTGAAATCCAAATGGTTTGGTCTTGTGGAATTCCGTATTCCTCTTTTAGTTGATTAGGATGAATTCTCGTAATACAGAGTATCTTGCCACCCTGATTTTTGGTGTTATTGCAAAGATTGAACAACTTGCTGGGATCTCTTCCCTGCAGCATGTAGAGGTTTCCTTGCCTAAGAATTACTTGCATCATTCAGACTCACATCGATTCTCTTATCTCAATTTCTTCCCTACATGTTAATTAACAATGCAGTCGATTATGTTTTTTGCGTAGAGTCATCTCACATTACACATGCAACACAAACGGTTCTGAGTTCAGATGATGACAACTCCTGCTCATTAACGCTTCTTATAAGTTCTATTGAATTATCTGGCAGATGATCACACCGACCACGGCGCCGGCGAACATTGAAATGACATTGGTTCCAAGCTTTGAAACAAATCCGCGGTTTTCTAGCGTCGCACCGATGATGCTATCTATCGTACATCCAAAGACACCAGCAAAGATCGGTATAAGCACCATCGCGTCAATCGACATTCCTGGTACAATCGCAAACCAGCCAATAACCGATGCGAAGGTTGCTGCTGCAACAGCCCAGAGTGTTCCCGCCAGAGAGACCCCTCCATTCGTGCCGGGCTTCACTCGACTGAAATTCGTTATTAGATAGGTCCGAGGGCTCAATACGCCGAGCTCGCTTGCCGTGGTATCGGCCGCTGCGACGCTAATCGCCGAAAGGTAAGCGATTTCCGTTATCATTTCGTCTTGCATGTTCAGAGAGTACGAGAATAATGCGATGATTGCTGGCACAAATCCGTTGGCGAGGACGTTAGGATAGGTCCTCTCTCCTCTTTTACCTTCCTGTAATCCTTTCGCCATTTTGAGCTGTATCTTGTACTTAGTGACAAGAAATCCGAGGAGTACGAAAACGATCAGGATGAGCAGCCAGGTGATCGATCCGAACCAGCCAATAATAAGCCCTACGACGATCGATGCAATACTGCCGCTCGCGGTGAGCAATTTGAATCTGTAGGCCAGGATCGAGAGAAGAGCGCAGAGCAGCAGCAACAGGACAAAGGTCTCGGCCGGAGACACGGCGATAAATACATCGAGGTAATTATGAAATTATGGCTCAGAATTAGGAAGATGTATAGGTAACCCCCCAGAGGAAGGCAGTTTCGAGATCAATTGGAACGACCGAACAATTCACTGATTTTCTAGTCATTTGATTTGCGTGACTTGTCTTAAAATTCTTGTTCATTCATATCTTTCTGTTGTATTTTCATTTTGATCGATGCCTTCGCTTTTGATATTTGATGTTTTGTCTCTTTCAGTAATTTCCTTCGCGACTTCCTCGAGTTCAGATATGCTAGCGAAGTGTAACTCGGATCCACACGAAGGGCATCGACCAATGCTTGATGAAATCTCTTCACCACAGATCGGGCATTCGATCTTCGGGGCTCTCTTCAAACTGAGGCGTTTTCCAATTGACTTGAAGAGTTCGATCGAGACCTTCCAGTCTTTCTCAAAAAGGAGATGGGCTTTGTCCCGTACCCCTCTCACCTTTTCGAGATCGCCGTCCCATTGCGCAAAGACACTCCCGTAATCCCGCTGGATCTCGTTGAGGATTCTTAGCATCTTCTGGGCGATCTTTGCATCGTACTTTCCGTGGAGGACGGCGGCTAAATAAACCTTTTCCCCTTTTTCAACAAGGATTTTCTTTTCGCCAAAATCGAGTCGTTTGAGTGCCGTCGTGTTTTCATCCTTAAATGTAGTCTTGACAAAATCCTGAATGGCTATGAGCATGCTGCTGAGAACGTCATCATCCATCCCAGGCTTCAAACGTCGCGTATCGTGCGCTATGAGACAACCATCTTCATAAATCACAAAAACTTCGTCTACAATGGTTGAGAACTGCCTCATGTAGACGTAGAGTCCTCCGAGTGCAAGCCCAGCGATGCTCAAGCCCAAAATCCAAAGAGAGGGCGAGATCGCGCCCTCGGTAACAAGGAATTCTAATTTACCAGTCGTGAACTTGTTTCCACTGTTATCAACTGCTTCAATCCAGTATACTACAATCCCTGTCTTGTTTAGGGCCTTTATTTGACCAACCCATGTATTGCTCGATCCTTCTTTCTTTAACATTATCGTTGAAAAAGTCTCATTGCTGACTTCATAAAATAGAGTCACATTTCTTAATCCGATATTATCGTCGACAGTTGCGGTAATTACAATAGGTTTTCCTACAACCACCTCTCCAACAATGATGTTTCCGATATCTGGAGCCTTTCTATCAACAATTATCCAAGCACTGGTAGTATTAATGGCACCATCATCGTCCCTCACTCTTAAGACGACGCTGTAGTTGCCATCACTTTCGAACATATGAAGTATCACAGGGCTACGGCTCCAAGCTAACCAGTTTGTTCCATCATCAAAATTCCATTGATATTCTAGCGTGACCAAATCGCTTGGTGTGTCCTCTGAAAGACTTGCATCAAATCGAATCTCTCCGCTCTGCACAAGTCTGTAAGAAAACCTAGCTACTGGTTTGACATTGTAAATATTTATTACAATATTTTCCTCAACAAAAGAATCAGAGTCCCATACTCTGACTGCAATCTTGTATGTACCTTGCCTGGAAAATGAATGGGTTGTCTTATTAATTTGTGTGTTCTCGCAGGTATTAAAGGAGCCGGAGTAATTGTAATCCCACCAGTACCTTAGATTTTTTACACTCTCCCATCCAGGTATTATACTAACTTCTATACCGATTTCCGCATCCTCTACCATCTGGCCGCCACTTGATTGCGTAAATATCTTGACAATGATAGGGGATGTATCTTTGACCGAAATCTGCTTTTCGGAGATGCCAATGGATCCATCCCTATCAACCACGGTGAGTTTTACACTGAACGTACCGTTATTATTGTAATAATGACTGGGATTTCTTTCGTTGGAATTTGTCCCATCACCAAAGTCCCACGACCACGACACGATGCCATCGTACGCCGTTGATTTATCCTCGAATGTTATGAGCTGACCTTCGTTTGGTACTATCGGACTGAATGAGAACGAGACGGAAGGAATCGAATCCTGCACTTGAATGATCATTGAAGACGAATGGGTACTGCCATCGGAATCCCAAATCGTTAGCTGCACAGTATATGTGCCGTTTTGGACATAGACGTGAGCAGGATTATTTTCATAGCTATTTGTTCCATCTCCAAAATCCCAAGACCAAGCGACAATCGTGTCGGGGTACGATGTCGATTGATCCTTAAAGTACACCGTTGTGTTCTCCATTGGAAACGCGTTTGAAACAATAAACAAAGCAGATGGTGCGTTATCGAGTACCGTGACGGTATTGGAATACGAACTGGTCGATCCGTCGCTGTCCGTGACGGTCAGATTGACTCGGTATATGCCACTCTTCATGTAGATATGTCTGACAGAGCTGTTATTTCCGTAATCGATAGTTCCGTCACCAAATTCCCATCGCCGTGAGATAATCGGGTCTGGATACGACGTCGAGGTATCGGTGAATTCAATCGATGAACCTTCTCTGATTGTTTGAGGATTGATTTCAAAGGATGCGATTGGAGCTAAATCAGTAATGTCTATCGAAAGATTGTTGTAACTTGAGAGTCCTTCTCGGTCGGTGACTCTTAAAGAGACAATGTACGTTCCGTTCTTGATAAAAATATGGGTGACAATATTTCCATACGCTATCTGGCCATCGCTGAAGGACCACGTATAATTGAGAGAAGCAGCATCGGAGTAAGAATCTGTGGAATTACGCCCGTCAAATCTCACTCCAATACCTTCATTGAATGGGGGATTAGTCACACAGACGGCAAGAGCGCGAGGTGGAAGATTGTTTTGATAATTGATTGAAATTGAGGAAGATAATGGCGATGAAATCAGCAAATCTTGTCTTAGATCCCCATTCGCGTCGGCGACCAACAGACCTCCAAGGCCAGCACCACACGAAAACGATCGAAGGTTTGAAAAAGCAGATCCATTGAATTCAATAATATGTGCTAAGCCGATACGATTGGATATGATTGCGATTTCATCTCTTCCATCATCGTTCAAATCACCGATTGACGCCTTCCAGATTCCGTTTTGTAAAATCGTCGAAAACTTTGAGCCCGAACCGTCTGAAAATCCATTTTGTAAACCAGTTTTCTGAATATAAATTACCAATTGCCCGTTAGTTAATGGTACAACAAGATCGTCCAATGAATCGTTATTGATTTTACCAGAACCTACCAAGACAGCAACCGATGAGGCATCTGGGACGAATTCTGCTTTCTGAATAATCGAAAAAGAACGAGAAGGGTAATACTGAAAATAGATTTCCAATTTATGGGAGCTGGAATTATAAGCCGCAATGTCTTTCATTGTGGGCCATCCCATCTTCGTCTCATATCCAACATTGAAATTACCAGTTGTAAGATAAGTAAAACTACTCGCCTGCGCTAAGAGAGTAAGGGAATGAGATTCGCTGAAATATGGGGGAGCCCCCGTGTTGAAAAACATCTGGATCCCGAGGTCGCACGCAATGATGACATCGAGTTTTCCATCACCATCTATGTCGTCGATCGCTACTCCTTTTGGACTGTTAAGTGATCCATTTACCTGTAATGACAACGAAACTGCTTGATTCTGAAAGAAGCCAACCCCTCCAAAATAGAATGTAATGTTATTGCTTCCTGAATTCGAAACAACAATGTCTGGTATTGTATCATTCGTCAGATCTGCTGTCCTTGCTTCAAATGGTGACATTCCAGTTAATTTTGATCCAGTTTCATTTTGACCTATTTTTCGGAATTTTAGAGTATCGTTTAAACAAATAGCGCCTACTTCTATGATTCCGTCTCCGTCAAAGTCTCCTTGGACGATCGATGTCGGTAGACTTCCTCCTTCCAGAAAAATGTTTTCATTCGCGTTACTAAGGAAGCCGGATTTCAATCTATAATAGATAGTAATCGATCCATTCAATGAAGTGGCATTTGTCGAAATGAGAAGGTCTGCGAGACCATCATTGTTGATGTCTTTGGAAACTGCTTTGAGAGGAAATGCATTTGATGGGAAAGTGAACTCTGACTTCCCGTACGGTAAAGCGAGTTTCGTTAGAAAGATTTCTGCGATGCAAGTATTTCTTGAAACAGTGATCAAATCGGGAATCAAATCATCGTTTGTATCCAACATTGCGCTTGTTGCCGGATTATTAAGACCCTCCTTGGTGATGTATTCATACAATTGTCCACTCGTCTTATCATATCTAAAAATGGTAATCTTATTATCTCCTCTCGAAAGCACAACAAGCTCTTCAGACTCAAGCATATCGACTTGTACAAAATGCATCTCAATTGGATTGTTCAAAGAATTTGAATCCATAACCTGGATTAAAGACCAAGTGGGCATACCGCTTTCTATACCACCTTTATAAATCGCTATCTTGCTAAAATCAGTATCTCCAATTGCCAAATCCGGATGCCCGTCCTGATCTAGATCTGCTGTTTCAATAAAGGTAGCTTTAAATAGACCGGCTGGAACGTCTAGCCTAACATAATTTTCTGGATAGAAGTTTGTCTTTTTTAAATGAACGGTAAAGCTGCAGTTTGGGCTTATCGAAGAGTTGTAACTTACGTAAGCAAAGTCTTTTAATCCGTCTTGATCGAAATCACCTACGACGACGCCATATGGGTTCGGTCTCGCGTCTTTCGGGCTGATACTAAAGTTAGATTTCTGATAGAGCAGGTATACCTTTTGAGTTGTTGCGGAAGTTACTATGATGTCATCAGTCGTGTCACCATCGAGATCGCCAATAGCCATTCCTGTGACAGTGAAACCGAGGTTAATTGTCTTACTGGGGCCTATGTCAAAGGTCCCATCTGTTTTTTGAAAAAATAATTCGATCGTCTTGTTAACTCGACTCCCAACCGCGATATCCTTCAGACTATCGTTATTGAAATCGCCGACACCAACGAATGCTGGGTCAATTCTTGTTCGAAGTGTTGTTGAAAACAAATCGAAGATTTCAGGGGGAGTAGTGTCGCCTTCAACGAGAAAATGCGGTGCTTGGGAAATGATCGTTTGATGTTGTTCCATTTCAAGTGTCTCAAGGCTGAGTGGAACTGTGATTATCAGCAGGACAGATAAGAGCACAGCTCCACAAAACTTGTTCATCTGACCCCCTTGGTTTTGTGTTATAACGGCTCCTTATGTTATATATATTTCTTTTGTATTAAAAAGCTGGTTTCGTGAGAATCTAACTCATCATTATCGCATGGCCGGGGATTACGAAATAGTAAATTCGAATGATCGATGATAAATAAGTTCGTTAATAATCAGCACGATTCAGAACTTTTTCTCGTAAGCAAGAAAATCATTTTTCATAATCACTTATGATAATTTTTTCGTAACATGCATATTTGGGTAATTTAAGAATACTACCTTATGTTGGAAGGGATGGACCTCAAAGGTCTCAGATTGGCACTCGATTTTGAGGGAGGCAGGATACTTTCGCTCGTCTCATCAGAACCAAAAACTGCAAAGGAGATCTCACAAATTTTAAAGATTCCCTTGACAAGATGCTATCGTCAACTGCGTGCATTGGAGCAATATAATCTGATCACAAAGAACAAGAAGAGAAAACGGGGAGAGCTCTATATGTCTAACTTGTGGTCTTTTAAAATCATCATTGATCATACGAAGTTTTCACATGAAATCGTATTCAACGATGGCCGGAGAAGGATAATCGAATTTGAAATGGGATGCGAGACAGAGTAGATTTAATCAAGACATCCTCCCTAAATTCTTTCGAAATTCAATATGAGATCGTGTTAGCTAGTCATCCAGTTGATAAACATCCGAATTTCTAAAGGACTTTGACCGAATACTAAATAGACCGGATAAATGAATAACTGTCTGTGCGTGCATCACTTCGCATGGGATCAATCAAGGGAATTCCCATTTACTTTCACTTCACTTTTCTCATCATTATTCCCATCTTTGCGACATTTTTCGCATTTACCGGGGTGAAAATTAACGGCTTCGTTCTTGGCTTTTCATCCCTTAATGTCTCTTTCCCTGCTAAGTTGGTGCTCGGCGCCATTTGTGCGATCCTTTTTTTCCTCACAATCCTCCTTCATGAGATTGGTCACTCTCTCATCGCGCTGAAGCACGGTTATCGCATTAAGAGCATCACCCTTTTCTTGTTTGGCGGTGTTGCGCAACTAGAGGACACGCCTCGTGATCCAAAAGTTGAGGGTATCATGGCATTCGTCGGTCCTGCGACGAGTTTTGCTATCGGATTTGTCCTCATTCCGATTGCGCTACTTCTCAACGATCTTTCGCGAGGAAACACACCCATTCAAGCTCTAAAGATCATGTGCGGTACGATTGGTTTTTACAATCTGTTGCTTGGTGGATTCAATCTCATTCCTGCCTTTCCAATGGACGGAGGCAGGATTCTGCGGTCGATACTCGCGTCCCGACTTGGAATGCTAAAGGCAACGGACATAGCTGTTAAGGTTGGCAAGGGAATCGCCGTCGTAATGATCGTGATCGGCATCGTCTTCTTCGATATTTTCATCGTGCTCGTTGCACTTTTCATCTATGCAGGCGCATCGGAAGAGGCACAGATGACGAAACTCATGTTCGCTCTCGACGGCGTCAAGGTACGCGCGATCATGAATTCGCAAATTTACTGGCTTGAACCATCGACGAGTGTTGATGAAGCTCTGAAGAGAATGATATTGGAACGACGCATATCGTATCCTGTCGTCGAGAAGGGTGTGCTTCTAGGCATCATTACTGCTGAAGCGATCGCTCGTGTTCCTTTGAATGAGAGGAGTAATGTGACAATAGCTCAAATCGTCAATCGCTCAATGCCCTATGTGAGGGATTACATGGATGCCTCCGAAATACTCAAAATCATGTCACCACAAAATGATTTTGTGATCGTTTTGGACGCACGGGATGAGTTCGTCGGAAGCGTTTCAAGAGATGAATTCAAGAGAATCGTCACGCTGTTCGCTGTTCAGAAGGGAATCTGGCTCAATTAGAGAATCCAAGATCATTCGATCCTCGCATTTTCGAGGCAGCGATATATTTCATTCGCAATTGACTCAGCTCTCTCCTTTTCTTGGATCGGCCGGATCATCAAACGTCCATTCGTGTAGATGGTCATTTCAACGTCTTTCAGTCTTGCAATAATCATCACGCCTGGATTAATAATCTCCATTCCATTTTTCCTAAGAATCTCGGCCACCCGACTCAGGTCGAACCGGACTATTTCCTGCGGCACAACTGAAAAAGCATCGCCTGTGCACAGTCTAACGATCTTGAACCTCATTTCCATCGATTTCCTTCAAAAGCGCTCGCACATTCTCCTTGAATTCCTCAAGTGTCCCTTCGTTAACTATCACATAGTCCGCGAGGGCGATGAGATTACCTAGTCCCCATCCGAGTTCTCTTTGATCCCTCTCCTGAAACTGTTCAAAATTCGCTGGAGCGTCCGATCGATTTCTCCTTCTGAGGCGATCGTATCGCGTTTTTGCCGACGCATGAATCGCAATGACGATCAAATCCTCACCAAATGCATCTTTGAATATGGATAGTTCCGATTCTCCTCTGCAACCATCAATGACCGTTTTCTTACTTTTGACCAAGGGGACTGTTCTCTTTGCCCAGATATCGTATCCATATTTCAATCTCTCCGAGTGAGCGAAATTTCCGATACTCTGATCATCCGATGTGATCTTCTTTTCTATCGCCTCCATTCGTACAACATCGCCCATTCTCACGACATCGAACCCCATTTCTTTCGAGACTTTGACGAACTCCTCCTTGCCCGCACCTGGCATGCCGGTCACGATGATCACTTTCATATCATCACCGATGTGTTTTGTGCTAAGAATCCGTTCCTATCAAAGTCATGTGAAAAGAGATTTCGCTAGCGCTTTCAAATTCGAAGGATCCATATCTAAATCGGCGCAGACCTTGATAAATTCTGAAACGCGCTCGATATCGATCCCTATTTTCGCCGCATACCGTGGACAAATACCAAGAATATAAGCGAGTGCGATCGTGATTTCATCACCGCCGTTAGGAGCAAAGGGACTGAAGACGTCTGATCTGCACGCCCCCTCTACCGATATGATCGAAGATGCATCAGATTTTCGTGACGCTATATTGACGAGGGATTCTTTCGCGTTTTCAAACTTTTGACCGTGAATAAGAGTGGCGGCGTTTATAGGTTCAATACCAAATCTGCTCGCCAATTCAAGGAGTCTCGCCGATTCAATTGCGTCAAAGCCCGCATTAAGAAATGCAAGATAGCCAGGAGCATCTACTATCAAGACACCCGGCTCCTCGACCCCCTCTTTGAGCACAGATGCAGGTTCATTGTATTTCACAAATGTCCTGCATGGCCAAGGGCAACCGAAGCATGCGGAATCACGATGTTTGATTTCGTCAAAATTCTTCAAAGATGCATATGATGGGATGAGACTTCGAATCCCTCGATCTCCGCCGAGTCGTTTTCTTGCGTCCTCTATCGCAGCAACGCATAGATCGAAGAAGGATTCCGTGTCAGCGACTTCAAGCTCACCCATACCCCTCGTACCAATCGCCTTTAATTGCATCTCGCCCAAGCGTGCACCAAAACCGACTTTGTCCCCCTCTGACCAGTAATTCACGATGAACTGAGCAATGGTGCCTTTGTTTTCACCAGCCTGACCGATAGAAACAACCTGAATTCTTTCTTCGCCTTGCTCATCTCTGATGTAGTCAACCGTTTTCCAAGTATCTTTTCCCCAAATGTCCTTCGCGGGCACTATATCAGCAATTTCGTCGTGAAGCCAGAGGTACGCTGGCTCATCAGAGCGTCCATGAATGACGATAAAATCAAATCCCGCAAGCTTAAGCTCCGCACCCATGAAATTCACGATTGGAGCGTGCATGACTTTCCCATTGATCGGAGATCGCGCAGTCATGACGGACATCGATGAGCAAGGGATCATCGAGGAAGTGAAAAGTCCTGTTCCGATGATGACTGGGTCTTTATCTTGAAATTCCCGATACAGGGTGTTATTAATGGCAGCACCGCCGAGGAGACGATCGATGATTTCATCATCGAGCGACCGTTCCTGAACTTCTCTATTTTCGAGGTCAACAATGATCATGTTTCCTGTGTACATATAGTCCATGCTACTCACCTTCGTAGAGGCATCTAGAAGGGCAGATCCTCACGCAGTAGGGAATCTCGCCATCACATTCATCGCATTCTTCTCTGAGCAGAATAGGCTTCGCTCCAGCACCATCTTCTTCCTTCCTATCACCTCTCCCTTGGATTTCGAGGCCCTCAGGTCGGCCAAGCACGAGTTCGTCGTTAGGTCTTTTAATCATGACGCCAAAGTAATTTTTCTTATCATCGAGATGTAACATGATGCTTGACCTCATTGTTGTGATTACACGGTCTCTTCTGAAACTACAGGCGAGTTCGCAAAGTCCGCATCCTGTGCATTTCAGGGTGTCAAGTCGTAGTGGCAACGAATTCACCATCACTTTGTAATGACCTATCTTTATTTAATTGATGCCATTCGAGTCAACAATCACTTTTTTTGATTCATCATCAATTGATCTCGTCGAAATCTTGACTATTTCGAGTCATACAGAGTTATTGAGTATTTGGACTGCGATTCTCAGCTGATTCCTTGCTGTCTTCGTCGAATTTGGAAATCATTAAGTGATATTTTGCTAATTGGGTACATCACATAGTCTGGGTCAGTCAATTTCCGATCTGCTCTGGGGGATCCTCTTGAGACCGGCAAAATCGATTGAAAGCGTGCTCGAGAATATCATTCGCAACGAAATGGATAAGACCCCTTCTCTCCAGAATGTTTTCATTATTTCGAAAACTGGATTGATGATCGCAGGAAAATCTCTCTCTCAGATCCCCTCAGAAACCTTTTCGGCGATGGCCGCTATCATATACTCATCAGCTGAATCTGCGAAAACCGAAAACTCAAAAGAAAAATTGGAGTATGTTGTCGCTGTATTTGAAAAGAAGAAATTGTTCATCACGGAGTTCAGCCCGAATCTTCTCATCGTGGCAACAGTAGATCGAAATATGGACGATCGTCGTGTTCTCGATGACCTCCAAAGAATTATCATCCGCGCGAAGGAGGAGCTCATCTGGTTAAGATAATCTAGATGATATGCTCCGAGATATTTTCTAAAATTCTGTCGCAATAGATGCAACGAAGGATTGGCGGATCCTTGCATTCAACAACAAATTCTGGCTCAACAGGCTCTGATAGGTTAGTGATGCAGTTTGGATTTCCGCATCGGACGATGCCTCTCACAACATCAGGCAGTCTGACCTTGTATTTTTCGGCGACGTTAAAATCGCGAATGATGTTGATCGTGGCTCTCGGAGAGATGAGCGCGATCTTATCGACTTCGCTCGGATCGAGTTCCCTGTCTTCAACCTTCACAACGTCCTTCCATCCAGCTTTTTTTGAAGGCACGTGCATGAGGACGCTGACTGTCGAGTGGATTTTCTCTCCGTCGACCCCTATGATCCTGAGAACCTTCAGTGCCATTCCACATTCGATGTGATCGATGACTGTACCATTTCTTATCGGCGTCACTCTAAAATCCTTCATCGACATCCACTCCTAACAAAAGAAGCAAAATCGCCATCCTTACTGGCACGCCGTTGAATGCCTGTTGAAAATACCTTGCATGCGGTGTATTGTCGACCTCTGGCGCGATTTCATCGACGCGTGGCAGAGGGTGCATGATAATGAGATCTTTCTTTGCTTCTCTCAGAATCGATTTATCGATTCTGTAAGAGCCAGCAACCTTGAGGTACTCACTCGGATCAGGAAAACGCTCTCTCTGGATTCTCGTAACGTAGAGGACATCCGCTTCTGCGATAACCTCCTCCAGTTTCGAAGCGAGTTTCGGCTTCTGACCCAATCGCTCAACTTCTTTTATCGTTTCTTTTGGCATCTGTAAGTTCTGAGGTGCAACAAGCCATAGATGCGCCCCAAAGAGCGCGAGTGCTTCGGCGAGGGAATGGGCAGTCCTTCCGTATTTGAGATCGCCGACCAACACGACATTCATTCCCTCGATCTTTCCCTTTTCTCTTCGAATTGTAAAAAGGTCAAGAATTGTTTGGGTTGGATGCTGACCTGCACCGTCTCCCCCATTGATAACGGGTTTTGAGGAGAAATGTGCGGCAAGTCTCGCCGCACCTTCATGCGGGTGTCGTAGCACGATTACATCTGCATAAGATTCAACCATGCGGATTGTATCGGCGAGCGTCTCTCCCTTTGCGACGGATGTCATCAACGGATAAGAAACGTCGAGCACCTCGCCGCCAAGCCTCACCATCGCGCTTTCGAATGATAGTCTCGTCCTCGTCGATGGCTCGAAAAAGAGATTAGCGAGAATGCGCCCTTCCAGTACTTTTGTCTTTTTCTCACCTTTTGCGTAAGGGATCATCCTTTCAGCAAGATCCATGATTTGCTCAATGCTCTCTTTCGACAAGTCGCGTATGGAAACGATGTCAGAATTCCTGAAAACGCTCATGTTCCTCGTTTCTGAATTATCGAAGTTCCTATATGACATCTTCGATATCGCTATCTTGTGCTTGAGAATTGTGGAGGAATCGTATGAAGGACAATGATCTGTGTTGCATGCGGATTAGTCGAATTTTGAAAGTGCTTCCTTGAGTTTTGAGTACCAGTTCTCGACACATTCTTCGAGCTTCCGTTTCAATTCCTTTCGATCGATCGCTGTGTAAAGATGATAGTATCCTCCCCTCTCAATTCCTTTAGTCTCTCTGTAACACATGCCACATGCGACGAGCTTTTGAAGCGCTCTGTAAACAGTGCTTCTTTCCTTTTCCAGTATTTCAGCTAGCTTATTGGCGCTCGAGGGACCGTGTTCTGATAATCTCTTGTAAACGAGTACCTCGAAGTCATTGAGATTGAATGCGCATTTGATAATATCTCGGCAAGTCGTAACCTCCGAGAGAAGCTTTTCGGGTATCATGTCTCTCCCCTAATCTGTAACTCGAAAGGCTTATAAGCAAGTGGTTATATATACTTGTTGCACAACCGTGCAAAACCGATTGAAAAATCCTGAGGAGAGTGTTTTATGAAAACGGAAATACTCGACTGCAGAGGCCTCATGTGCCCGATGCCGATCGTCAAACTGGCAAAGAAAATCAAGGAGGTGGGACCGGGTAGCCTCATCGAGCTTATCGCTGACGATGTTGGCTCGAAGGAAGATGTTCCAGCCTGGTGCAAGAGGACGGGAAATGAACTCGTTGAGATGAAGGAAGAAGGTGGAGTCTACCGTTATATCATTAAAAAGAAATAAGGTGAATGAAATGGATAAATTATTGATTATTGCAACACATGCCGAAGACAATCCAGAAAAGGCAACGCTGCCCTTTGTTGTCGCGGTGACGGCACTCGCATCTGAGATGCAACCAGTTGTCGCACTCCAATCGATGGGCGTGTATCTTGCGAAGAAAGGCTATGCGAAAATGGTTCATGAATCGAGTTTTCCACCAGTTGACGAATTGATTGATTCATATTTGAGCAGTGGTGGAAAACTCCTTGTCTGTTCGCCATGCATGAAGAAAAGAGGCATCGAACCGAGTGATTTGATTGAGGGGGCAGTTGTTGTGAACGCACCGACCCTTGTAAAAGAAATCGGCGAAGCCAAGGCGGTTCTAACCTACTAGTGGAGTGCATCAGGGGGAAACGAATGGCGGAAGCAAAAAGATTATCAATTGTCGTTTCAGAAGGAACCTTTGATAAGGCGATGATGTCGGTCATACTGGCCAATACCGCGGCAAGCATGGGCATGGAAGTTCATGTCTTCTATACATTTTTCGGTTTAAAACTCCTCAAGAAAGGGGCAAATCCGAAATTACCTGGTATTTACAGGCTTTTTACTGGTGTCTTCAGAAAGCGCATGGCGAAAATTGGAATCGAGGACTTTTCAAATCAGCTTAAAATGGCCATCGATTTGGGGGTCAATGTCTATGCTTGCAGCACGACCATGAACCTCATGCAGGTTAAGAAGGAAGATATGATCGATGGCGTTAAGGTGCTTGGAGCTGCCGCGTTCCTGAACATCGCCGCGGACTCGGATATACAGTTGTTCATTGGATAGTGATACGATGCCATCGATTCTTTTCATACTACTGAAATCGCCATTCGAGTATCACTCATTGGAATACCTCGATAAGATCGCTGGCAATGAAAAGAGAGCTGCTGTTCTCTTTGAGGATGCGGTGTACTTCGCCGTCGATAAAAGAAAGAGTAAAGAGCTTCTTGATCTCGTTGGCAAAGCGTACGTAATTGCGGACGATCTACATGCTAGAGGATTTAGTGATCAACTTGCGGAAGGATACGAGGTCATTGATTATCCGACCGTTGTTGATCTCATCATGGAAGAGTACGACCAAACAATCACTATATGATCGAGAATCTGGATGGAGGCGTTTTGATGACAAAGACACTGACGATTCATATCAGATCTGGAACGATGATGAATATGGATGCCAACGTCATGGTGAAAATCGCTGAGGCAGCGATCAGCAAGGGGTACAAAGTTAACATTTTTGGATACGGCGAAGGGGTTATGACGATCAAAGAAGGACAGGACCCAAAACGATTTCCCAACATTGGAAAGATCCTTCACGATCTCGCTGAAAAGGGAGTGACGATTGCCGTTTGCGAAACTTGCTGCGCAGCTCGCGGCATCAAAAGAGGTGAGGAGATCAAAGGTTCGAAGATCGGAAGCCTCACGAACGACCTTTCGAAATTTGTTGCGGAAAGTGATCGAATGATCACGCTAGCGAGGTGAATCGATGGCTGAAAGTATCGCTGTGCTGATTACAAAGCCACCCTACGGCACGGAAGATGCCTTCGCGGGTCTTCGACTTGCTCTCGCAATGATCGCAAGTGGCATCATTGAAAAGACATCGATCATATTGATTGGTGACGGAACGCTAAACGCCGTCGCGTCTCAGAAACCAGCTGCAATTGAAATGCCTTCGAATCTCGAGGCGATCCAGGATGTCCTCGATTTTGATGCCCCTGTTTACTGTGTCCAAGAAGATCTTTTTGAAAGGGTTGGTGAGATCGAGACGATGGCGGGCGTTAAAATGGTGACATGGGAAGAAGCGCGCTCGATTATTTCGGAACACCAACTCGTCACGACGTTCTGAGATTTCACTCTCTTACTTCTTTACCATCTTTTCCTTTTTTTTTCGCATCCGGAAACAATTGTTTTAATTGCCCGGATTCTCATTCGCTGAATATGATCGAGGTGATTTCCAGGGGAGGACCTGGAAGGATTGTCAAATGGTCCCGCGGAGAAACGAGACTTGAAATGCCTAACATCCTTTTCTTTTCATCCGAAGTTCATCCTGCACCATCTTTCGCTCAATTAATCGTAAGAATTAATGAGGAGGGTCGGCGCGAAATCATCGATTCAAGCAATCGGCGGTTGATTGAGTTTCCGCCAGAGGACTACATTAAGCCGTCGCTATCCTGGCTCTCAGTGAACGGTGATGGCTTTTCACGGGCGTCCGAAGACACCGCGATCGTGCGTGCTGCACCTAATCAAATCACTGAATGTTGTATGGGAATCGAGAACTCAAGCGCAGAAATCATTTCGTTGGAAGGCGCGTTTGAACTGAGAAGAAATGCGAGATTGCTTGTTGAGAGCATCGTTAGGTTGAGGGAAGCGATCGGACCAAGCAAGCTGATTTACCTACCGGGGATTATGGATCCGAGCAATCTCGCGATTCTTGTTTATCTCGGAGTCGATCTATTTGACTCCTCTTTCCTTATTTACAGTAGTCAGCTCGGGCGTTTGTGTCTTCCTGAGGGATCACTATCTGCTGATCAGGCGTCTTGGTTGCATCCAGGCGACACGCGCGAGCCCATTACGAAATTCAATCTGGAATCTGCGTGGAAAGAGCTTCAACTTGTAAAACTCATGATGAAACAGGGTCGCTTAAGGGAATTTGTCGAACTTCGCGCTAATGTCAATCCCTGGGCTGTAGCGGTCCTTCGGATTCTTGACCTTGAGTTCTATGATTATCAGGAGAAATACACGCCAGTGATCGGTCAGAGAATTTTCTGTAATTCGAAAGAATCGCTTTACAGACCTGACGTCTGGCGGCATCGACGAAGAATTCTCGAGCGCTATAAGCCACCTTCGAACAAAAGAGTTCTTCTCCTGCTCCCTTGCTCAGCTAAGAAGCCGTATTCCTTTTCTCGGACACATCGAATTTTTGAGAATATTATCACCTCGATCGAAAACTGGCGAGTCGTGCATCAGGTGATTGTGACCTCACCTCTTGGTCTCGTTCCAAGGGAACTCGAATTGTTCTATCCGGCCGCTCATTATGATGTGCCGGTAACTGGACATTGGGATATGGAGGAGAGGTCGATGGTGGTCGAAATGATCAAGTCGCTTGCTACACATAATTATGTGGCAATCGTGTGTCATCTGGGTGAAGGGATGGATTTTATCAGCGAGAATATCGACTGCCTCGACACCTCCATTGGTAGCCCAACATCGAAGGAATCGCTTGAGAATCTGAGGGAGGAACTGACGAGGATTTGCAATGGCCTGCCAAATGTGAGCAAAGATGAAGATCGCCTCTGTGAAATGAAATCGATTGCGCGGTTTCAATTTGGAGAAGGTGGAGAGATTCTCCTTGATGGATGTGAAGTACGGGGAAAATATCCTTATCTCAAGATTATGGAAGGGGATAAACAGGTTGCCATTCTCACCCCAGAAAGAGGAATGCTCTCTTTAACATTGAGAGGCGCTGAAAAGATTCTGCCCATAAGAAGAAACTGGGTCGAGATCGAGGATTTTGTATTGAAGGGAAATCTTTTCGTCGCTGGGATCAGGGATGCGGATAAGAGTTTAAGAATTGGCGATGAAGCAGTTGTTTTAAGGGATGGGTCGCTAAAGGCAGTCGGCATTGCCTCGATGTGCGGAGAGGAGATGGTACGATGCAAGCGTGGCGAAGCTGTGAAGGTCAGGCATTTGGCTCCAGATTAGTAGATCTGTCTATTCGTATTTGAACCACTTTCGGTGACCTCTCTCGGCATTCTTTTTAAAGGCAAGGGTCAATTGATCGTAACAAATAGGAAGTGTCCCGATGACGGAAGCAGACATTCAACATTACGATTGGGAAGAAATCTACAAATTGTTTGGTGTATCCAGTTTGCTATATGACGAAATTCACGATGAGCAACCATCCCTCAGTGGGGGGAAATCAAGGCCTCCTTCCCCCCCACCGTTTTCCCCTTGATGAATATCTATCCGCACGAATCTGATTCCATGTGGGACTCGAATTTTAATAAAATAGAATTCTAGCTATCTCGAACCAGGATCAAGGTGGCTTTTCACGGTTTCCAATCAATTGCCCTATCGATCTCCACACGCCAATATTTTGATCATTTAATGGAACATTGATCTCATTCGAATCAAAAATTTAATAGCATGAATTAACGATTGCTAATATGCAAAGCGAGTCTGATCCTTGTTGATCACTTGTATTTCGCCATGCTCCCTCCGGATAATCTGGATTGGACACGGGTCGATTTGCTTGATCGGCCCGGCTTTGCAATCTTTCTCCTCCGATTTCAATATGAATAAGAAATCCGACAGTTCTACTGTCCCATCGTGAGAGGATTTGCCCAAATTATTGAGTTTATAAATGGAGATTTGAGTTTAAGTAATCTCAGAATCCGTTACGAAAGACCGATGAGGTGCGCTGAGGTTCTTTGAAACGCACGTTATGTGGTTCCCCGCCTGTCCCCCAGTTCTGTTTCTGCGTTATTGTGGTGGAATGATTTTAAACAAAGTGCAGGTGCCGGGATTTGAACCCGGGCCGTTGGCTATCCTCAACCGGTCGATACCGGTTATGGAAGGCCAAAATCCTAACCAGACTAGATCACACCTGCGTGTGCCTTCATTTCTCCTTAACAACGATCGGTTTTAAATTTTTAGCGGTCGATGTCTGGACGTCAAAAATCATTAAGCTATTCAAAAAACTCAAGGTCGTTCTTCAATTTCACATGCGTTTCCCATCAAAAATGATTCGAAGGGGTGTCTGACACACCCCTTCACAGGAGATCACGGCGAAGCCAGAACGATTTCTTCAAGATCGAGTTTTGCCGTCTCTGGTAGACTTTCAGTCATACTCATCGCAACAAGGAGAAGATCATCGATGAATCCCCATATTTCTCTTGCATCGATACCCGATAATTCCATTTCCTGTGCCAATCTCTTTAGGTCGCCGATAGTATGATTACGCATCCAGTCAACAACACTTGGGTCAAATTCCGACGAATTTTCGTTCAAGTGATCTCCTGTCAATTCTGCATCCCATCCCTTAAGAGGTTTTAGATTTGTCCGACTTTTGTCAGACAAATATCGTTATGCGATCACCTATACTTAAGGTTTTTGCACCTTGAAATACACAATATGTAGACGCGCCAAAATATCGATAATCGCGGCATCTGGTTTCTTTTGGTTTTTCTAATCCCGTTCGAATTCCACTTGCTCTTATTGAATCAGAGTAAAAGGGCGATTCATTGATGGGCTACTTGCGGCTGTCTGGTCAAAAGCTTTTTGAAGTTGGATGGGCATTAAAGCAATGTTTGGTGATGGGATGGGATATTTTCAATCATTGTTCGATGCGGAGCTCAAAACGCTGAGGAAAGCGAGAAAACTTATTGAAGATGCCAATTCCCGATTAAGTACTGGCAAAGTTGATTCCGCGAAATCCGAATTGAATAGAGTTAGGGATATGATTCTTCAGGAAATCCCGAATGTGAAAAAGTACGCAAAAGAATTCTCGGACGTGTTGGTTATTCTATCTGAGAATTATCTGAAGTTTGGTTTACCTGAAGAGGCGGTGAGGGTTGCCGACAAGGCCGTAACCTTAACTCCTAACTCTGTGAGCGCAATAATCTGCAAAGCAAAATCACTTGCTGCCATCGGCTCAGTGGAAGAGGCTTTGTTGATCCTTGACAAAATCATTGTCCAAGACCCGAGCAACAAAGGTGCATGGGCGGAAAAAGGCAGAATTCTTGACGGTAGTGGCAGGGTATCGGAGGCACTCCATTGCTATGAGAAGATCGTCGAAATCGATCCCAACGACATTTCCTATTATGATATTATCATCACCAAAACACCAGACAAGATACTTTGGCTGAGGAAAAAAGGAGAAACTCTCGTGCGAAATGAAAAAGCTGAAGAAGCCCTCAAGGTATTCGACGACGCCCTTTCCTTGTCTCCTGGAAATCTGGATGTTCTTCTCGCCAAAGGAAATGCGCTTGTCGTCCTCAACCGGTATAACGATGCGGCAATGGTGTACGACGAAGTGCTCCTCAAAGATCCGCGCAATTTCACCGCACATCTTAACAAGGCGCGTTCTCATAGAGAGAAAGGTGAAGTAGATGATGCCCTCAAACACTATCGTGAAGCGCTCAGATCCGATCCATCTCATAAACAAACCTGGCTTGAAGCAGGGACGATGCTCGAGCACCTCGGTAAATTCGAAGAAGCATTGAAATCATACAATCGAGCGCTAGAAATTGATAATAATTATCTTCCAGCTCTCGAAGGAAAATGCAGCATTCTGAGGAAACTCGGCAAAGATGCAGAACTCGCTGAATGCTGTTCGAAGTTGCTTGAACTGAGTCCTGATAGCATTCAGTGGATTGTTACAAAGGCAGAAGCTCAGATGAAAATTGGCCAGGTGGAGGAGGCTTTGAGAACGGTATCGAGTGCGCTCGAGCGTTTTCCTCGAGAGCCTGATTTGCTTGAGAAGAAAAGAGTCGCGCTCTATGCCCTGAACAAGTACGATGATCTGATCGGCGTATGCAACGAAATCCTTTCATTGCATCCTGATAATGTTGATGCCTTGCACGATCAGGGTTTTGCTTATTACAAAACTGGAAAATTCTATGAAGCTATCAAGGTTCTTGAAAAGGCATCGAAAATACAGCCAGATCGTGAGAGCACTTTTGTTATTCTCAAAGAATGCTTTAAGCACCTTGAAAGGGACAAGGAAGTTCTAGAGGCATGCGATAACATCATTAGAATCAACCCCAAGAACAAATTTGCCCTCATGGACAAAGCAATTGCGCTTGACAGGCTCAATAAGAAAATTGATGCCGTCGAAATGTACAAAAGAGTTCTTGATGTCGATCCGACTGAGGAAGAAGCGCTCAAGAATATATCGATCGCCCTTTTCACACTGAGGCGTTATGATGAGGCACTTGAATGGTCCTCGGCTGGTGCAACCTCTTATCCATCAAATAAAATCTTCTGGCGTGTGCGAGGCGATAGTCTCTATGCGCTCGGAAGATTCGATGAAGCGGCAGAAGCGTTCACAAAGGGCATTGACATCGATCCTCAGGACAGCAAACTCTGGTATTCAAAGGGCCTTGCTCTTGAAAGTGCCAAGAGATTTGAGGAAGCTCTTGCGTGTTATGAAAAAACACTCGCACTCGATCCAGATGACAAAAATGCATGGATAAGCAAGGGCGTCACGCTTGAATGGCTTGAGAGGTATCCCGAGGCGCTCTCATCGTACGACGTCGCGATCAGCCTCGACGCCGATAACCGATTTGTGCACATACGCCGGGGCTACGTCCTCGCGAAGATGAACAGACATGACGAAGCCGTCGCCGCGTTTGACCGTGCGCTCGATATCACACCGAAGGATCTTGAAGTCCTCGAGGCGAAGAAACACTCCCTCAAAGCACTCGAAAAATATAATGAGGTCATCGGAGTTTGCGATCTGATCATCAAGCTTGATTCCCGCAACAAGAATGCATGGTTCGACAGAGGCGTTGCATGTCACCGCATTGGCGATCTCGCCGAGGCAATCAAATCATTTGACAGGGCGCTCGAGATTGACCCATATGATCTGAGTATTCTGGAACATAAAAAGTCGACGGTCATCGCAAGTGGCGATCAAAATGAAATTCTCAATGTGACAGAGCGTATTCTTCAGATCGATCCGAGGAATAAGCTCGCGCTGATTGATAAAGGAATCGCGCTCGAAAAAATTGGTCGTCTTGAAGAAGCTGTTGAAAATTATGATAAAGCGATTCAGATTGACAACACGGACAAAGTCGCATTTTACCACAAAGGTCTCGCGCTCACGGAGCTAGGGAGATACAGAGAAGCTGTGGAGGCGTTTGACCGGGCTTTCAAATTGGATCCGACCGATCCATACGCGCTCGATAATAAGGGAAGGGCGCTCCTTCTCATGCATAACTTCATCGATGCACTTCGGGTCTTTGAGCAGTGTATTAAGATGTCCCCTTCAAATGCGAGATTCCACACTGATAAGGGAAGGGCGCTTGCATCGCTTGATAGACTCGGGGAGGCGATTGAGGCATTTGACCATGCCCTTCAGCTTGATCCATCAGATGCGCAAGCCTGGAAATACAAGGGTGGTGTCCTTTTCAGGATGGGGGAGTATGAAGAGGCAGCTAATTGCTATTCGAAGGCGATCGAACTCGGTGTTGAGGACGCCGCTGTCTATCGTTTCAGGGGAAAAGCTCTCGAAAAGCTAAATCGGCTGGAAGAAGCCTTGGAAAGCTATCAGAAATCTATTGCCATGGATGCCAACGCCCCCTCCGTCTGGTTAAGTCTGGCCACTGTGCAGATGAAATTGGGTGATCTCACGGCCGCCTCTGGAAGCATCGACCGTTCTATTGACCTCGACCCAAACGACAAGGAAGCGTGGCTTGTTCGGGCAGAGATTATGCAGAAATTGGAGAGTACGGATGAAGCGATCAAATCGTACGATAAAGCGATAGGCATTGATCCGAAAGAAAAGGTCGCGTGGACTGGAAAGGGTTCCGTTTTGTTGCGTCTCGAAAAATACGAACAGGCCAAACGCGCTTTTGAGAAAGCCCTCGAACTCGATCGAAATTACGAGTTGGCGAGGGAAGGATTGAAGGTCGCAGAGGCGAAACTCAAGGAAAAGGAGATCGCTGTGCATGCTGAGAAACTTCTCGAGTACGAATATCGGGCGGGAAAGAAGGTCACGAGGGAGGAAGCTTTTCGTGAAGCCGGCGTGCCATTTTCCTATCTGGATGATGTGATGCGGTATCTCGATCAGAAGGAAAGCGTCAACATTAATTTACTTACAGACGAAGAGTTCGATGAATATGAACGACTCTCGCGCTCGATAATACTGGCGGCGTACCGAAATCCCAACGTCGGAAGATACGGATTGCGCTTATGCGATGTCTTTATGAACATGCCTGAAAGAGATATTAGGAAGGCCAAGAGAGTGTTAGCATACATCGAGGCGGTCAATGAAATTGACTTCTCCAATGCGACGGCAGACGAGCGTTCCGATCGTTTCATTCGCGCGGCACTGAATTTACCTGAAGAGCAGCGTTCGGCGATTGGTCTCATGGAAAACCTTGGTTTGGGAATTTATAACGCAAGAAAACTTGTCGGCATTCTCCGATCATTGAAGACAGAGGCGTACAAGACGCCGACGGTGCGGGTTAAGGAAATACCTGAGCGCGTACGGCTCGTCGACATCGAAAGGGAAGAGAAGTCTAAGGCATCGGATGTCAGGAGAGAAAGCGCGCAGAAACTCTCGGTTCGAAGGGAACAAGATCTCTATTCGAGGTTGTACAAGGAGACAAGAACGGTCGAAGTGTCGCCTCAAGCAGAGGAACTCAAAGGGCGTCGATGTTTGTTCCACGGAAACCAGGCAGTGATGAGATGCGCCTCATGCGGCACGCTGTTGTGCGCAGACTGCGTTGCAAAATCGAATTATTGTCCGAGATGTGGCACGCCGATTGAAAAGAAAGGTGTGAAGACAGAGGAGAAACCGGAAGCGCCGAAAGAAGTGAAAGTGGCCAAGGAAAAAGTGGATCAGAGCGAAGACGATAAGGGATCAAGGGACTGGACGCGGCTCTGATTGCACAGGATTTTATGACAAATGATGATTAATAAGATGTCACGTCAGCTTTCATAATTTCCCTGAGAAGGGCCGTGGCGTAACAACCGCGGTCGAGAGAAAATGAGATCAATACCTCATCGTTCTCAACAGAATATTTTAAATTCTTCATTCTGGCAAGGAGCTCCCTTCTGCTGCCTCTCGAGCTACACTGGGGCAACTCTGGGACAACGAAATCCTTCTTTGCGATCCCCTCGCTTTCAATGATTTCCCTTTCAATCGCTCCCATCTCGCCTTCCGCGAACTCACTCTCAGAACCGAACAGAACGCCGCTGACAAATGCCTTCTCCTCAGCAACTCTCTTCTCAGCGAAATCGATGTTTTCCTTTGTTACGAGAACATAGTGATCGTGATCTGGCAATCCTTTTGCATCAGCCGGCAGAATAACATCGCCGAGTATTGGCCGGTTGAGTGGAAATTCTCTTTTGATTCTTTCGCTGAGTATCTTGTTAAAAAGATACGATTGATATGCATGGACAAACATCATTTGGAGATTTTCTGGAAGCGATCGAATCGCACCGGCGTAATCGCCAGGATGTTTGACAAGATGTGAAATGACGGCTCTTTCGAAGAGAAGTTTTTTCGGAAAGACTCTAAGTGCAGTTTCGAAATCTCTTGTTTCCTCGAGGTTTTTGCGGGCTTCTTTCACCTCCTCACTCTCGTAATCTGTGGGATTTGCCACATAAGTCATGACTGCCCTTTCAAAATCACCCTTGATGATATACTTGCCGACGTGATGGGTAACGGGTCTGATCACGCCGAAACGCTGGATTCCGAAAAAATTGGGGAAACCGCCAGATCGCTCCAAAATCGTAAGAGTTTCCTTCAGGATCTTTCCGAGTTCTTCATCGCGATATAGACACTCCCTGATTCTGATCTTGAAAGAATTGCCAATGAGGTCCCCGATCGTGATCGGTTTTCGAGCGCGATACGCATCGGTGATAACAACCTGGTGCATATACAAAGAAGTGACATTTTCAATCGGAGCCTCAAAAGACATCAGCTGTGTAGTGACAGCTCTCTTGTCCTTCGTTCCTGCAAAGCCTATCTTATTCCTGCTAATCCTCAAGCTCTTTGCAAGTTGCCTTACGAGTCGATTCATCTCCCAGTTTATTGAGGTCACTTTTGCAATCGTATAGCGACCGTTTTCATCTTTTTCTGGAAAATCCGAAATTTCCTCCACAACAAAATCTTCTGGATCCTTTCTCAACTTGCCACCGATGCCCGGCGTATCGGTGAAAAAGACCTCTATCCCGAGCTCCTTTTCTCTAGCGTGGCTTGGAATGTGATCCATGACCTACTTCAATTCCTTTTCGAGTTTTTCTCTTGCTTCTTTAAACTGGTTTGCGAGTGATTTCGATGCGCGTTTAAGAGCGGTCTGAGGTTTACCGTTCTTCACCTTCACATAAAGCACTGGAGAGTCAAGTTCCGGATGGCCAGTCGTAAATTTCACTTCGGCGACACCCTCATCAAGCAAGAGTTCGCTGACGAGTGGAGAAATTAATGTCATATCAGCGTCCTTGATACGGATCTTGATGGAATCTTTGTCTTTTTCGATGAGTTCAAGTTCCATGGCCGCTCCTATCTTACTTCTCTTTATAAAGCTTTTGATAGCCCGATCATTCTTCAATTTTCTTCAACTGGCGTTTGTACATTTCCGCAAGCTCGACACTCGTCGTCGCCTCCCGTGGGTCTTTGTCCGAACGGAATCGGCCGGTAAATCTCGGAAATCTGATCGCAAAGCCAGCATCTTTTTTGATGAGGGAATACGAGCAAGTGTGGGTTGGACTCAATGTAATTTCTGAGCCGAGGACTTCCATGACGATGGCGGGTTCGAACCAGTAGTCCGCTTCTAACTTGGATCTGACTTTCGGATGGATTATTTGCAGTTTGTACGGCTCAAGCATGGACGGTAAGGCTGCGAGTGTGGCATCATCGAAACCGCTTCCCAGCTTACAAACTGTTTCGAATGTATCTTCCTTATCATTGTACGTCGCCATGAGGAGCGCTCCGTAGACTCCCTTTCTCCTTCCTCTTCCAGCGAAGGCACCGACGACAACAAGATCAACAGTATCCGACATCTCCGACCTGTACTCCTTTTTGTATTTGATCCAGAGGAAGCCGCGTGCACCTGCGCGGTAAATCGAATCCTCACCGATCGATTTTGCCATAAGTCCCTCGCAGCCATCCTTCAAAGCCTCTTCAAAAAATCGCTCGACATCCTCGACTCGATCAAGTATCTTGATTTCTGATAGTCTGACATCCTCTGACGGTTTGATGCATTTCTCCAGCGCCTTTCTTCTTTCTAAAAAAGGAGATTCGGTCAGGTCAACGCCATCAAGATAAAGGCAGTCGAAGAGGAACGTCCGAACGGGGTAGTCCTCGATGGCGACTGAGAGATCATATTTTCTGCCTCTCCTGTGTGAGACCTCCTGGAAAGGCAGCATTTCCCCTGTATTGATATCAACTGGAACACATTCCCCCTCGATGATCGCATCCTTGGACGCGAAAGCTTCTCGCAATGCGTTCACGACATCAGGAAATTGATCAGTGATATCTTCGAGGCGACGCGAGAAAAGTCTAATTCTCTTTTGTGAATCAATATGCGCCTGGACTCGTACGCCATCATATTTATATTCGAATGCACAACGCCCCCCCATTTTTTCAAGGATTTCTTCTGGTGATGACAGACGCTCGGCAAGCATCGCCCTGATAGGATTTCCGACAGAAACGCCTATTTTTCGCAGTGCTTCGACCCCTTCCCTGCAGAGAATTTCGCCAACGAGGCCGAGGTCGGATGTGATATTGAATGCCCTTTCGATGACATCCTTCTCCTCCTTCCCTGCGAAGGCTTGCGCAAGTGCGTCGAGAACGGTCATGTCAGCTACACCAAGTCTCATTTTGCCCGTTACGATCCTTGCAATGTATTTCGATTCAACAGGTGTTGCGTCATGGAGGATATCTGCGAGCATCTTGATCTTCAAATCCTGCGACCCGCTGCCCTCCGCTTCAGCAATTTTTCTGAGATTGTCATAGACCCTTTCCAGCGTCAGGGGTGTAGAAAAAAGAGTTGTCTGTTTTTTTCCCTGGAAAACTTTCTGAGCCACATTGCCAGGATCACCCTCTTTGAGGAGAAGATTCTGAATCATCTGCTCCTTGACGCCGGATGTGAAGCTGATCGCCTTCAATAGAAGCTTGTCGGCGATCCCAAGTTTCTGAGGATAAAAATCAGGGTACAGTTGTCCCTGTGTTAGATAAATGATCTTCCTTAATGAAAAGCAATCCGCTTCTTTGAAGAAGTTAGCAAGAATGTCAGTCATCTCGAGTCTGCTCGTTGTAGACTCAAGTGCTTCGTAAACTCTAACGAGCTCTCTGTAGAGCATGCCTTACCAATCAGAGTTTGAGTATATAATTCATGAAGATCGACTTGACGACAAAAAAATGCATTCGCGTTCTTTCGAAATTAGAAAATCTCAAAGGAAGTCAAAGACCGTTTTCTGCCCACTTTCCTTTTGATTCCTTTTCTGTTCCGTTGGCTCGTCTTTTTCTTTCTCTTCTGCAAAGCGTTCCCCATTCTGAAGTTCCTTGCTGATTTGGAATAATCGCCGTCTCATCGCCTTTTCTTTTCTTTGGCTTGTGAAAAAGTAAGCATCATCTCTCGTCCCCCTCGTCTTCAAAATAACAACCCGGCCAGGCCTCTGTCTCCCCGTTCTCCCCCTTCGCTGTATGCTCCGGATTTCGGAGGGCACGGGCTCATAAAAAATGACAAGATCGGTTGAGGCAACGTCGAGACCTTCCTCGCCGACTGAGGTCGCAACGATCACATTAAAATCTCCTTTTCTGAATCTCTCCAGAACTTCCACCTGCTCTTTCTGCTTGAGTCCCTTTTCCTCTCCTCTTTCCGCCTGGCCTACGAGTTTCGCGACCCTCGCACCTTCGATCTTTGAAAGTTTGCTCGCGACAAGTTCACATGTATCTCGATAATGAGTGAACACGATCGTTCTGGATTCGGGGTGTGCGATGATCTGATTCGACACGATGCTCATAACCTTTGATAGTTTTGGATGTTCCATTTTTGTTCTTCTAAGAATATCTTCGATTCTTTCGAACTCATCTGATTGCACGATCGATCTCGATGCCCTCGATCCGTTTTCCGACATCGCTTCAGATCTCATACGTTCTAGATAATTAGTCAGTGCGGTTGCTCCCTGTGTTTCTGCGAGCTCGAGTGCGTGGTTGATTTTTAACGCCATTGCCTGAACGCTCAACCCTCTGTATAATTGACTTCTTTTTTCTCCGGAGTTGAGCCTTTCCTGAATTGTCTCTCCTATCTCTAGAAGATATTTTCTTGTCACGGGGCGTTTTTCATCGATCAGTCCGAGGGTGATCAAATCCCGGACGCATGAATCAAACATCGCTCTCAGGATTTTTGTGATCCTTTTCATTTCATCAGGAATGTCGACTTCGACGATTTGCATCTCGACATCCTGCATATATGGGGCGACATCTGGGTCACTTTCGGATCGAACTTCTACTCGCTGGATACCGAGATTTCTGCACACCTCTCCGATTTTCGCCCCGCTGCTTCCAGGCGAGGCTGTCATTCCCATGACCAACCTACCGTATTCCTTGAACTCTTCAGCAATTCTTACGTAAGCGTAATTCCCAACCGCCCGATGAGCCTCGTCAAAAACGATCAATTGAACATCCCGCAGGTTGATCCTTTCATATCTCAGATCATTTGCGATGACCTGGGGGGTTGAAACAATGACATCATTCTCGAGCCAGCAAACTTCTCGCTCCGCTGGATCAATTTCGCCCGTCAGGCAGACGACCCTTTTCCCCACGAGATTTTCCCTTAGAAATGACGCATGTTGTTCCACAAGGGGTTTCGTCGGCGCCAAAACGAGCGCTTTTCCGCCCTTTCTGTACAGGACCTCAGCTATCACGCGTAACGCAATAACTGTCTTCCCCATCCCCGTCGGGAGAACGATCAGTGTCGAGGATTCCAGGCATGCTCTTGAAAGAGAGGCCTGATAAGCTCTGTCCTCGATCTTGTTTGGTTTGATGAGGGGATGCTGAACGAACACATGATCAAATCATCTGAATTATAAAAGAAGATTTTGGAAGGAATGGTAAAAGTGTTTGGTGTTCGCCGAATCGAATGTCTCAGTTAGTGACATCCGCCGCCGCACGAATCGCAGCCATTGAGATTTGGATTGTGAATGATCAAGCCAGAACCCTGAGGCGTTTCAATATAGTCGATCTTGCAACCTTCGAGTAGTTCTTGGGTTTCCTCATCGTAATAGAAGGAGAAACCTTCCTGCTTGTCCTCGATGTCGCCTTCGTTCTTCTTTTCTTGAAATGCCATTCCAAATTGGGGGCCAGAGCATCCGATTCCTGCGATGTAAATCCTAATTCCATATCCTTTCTTATCATTCTTTTCGATGATATCATTCAGGAACTTCGTCGCTTCTTCAGTGATGTATACCATAGATATTACACCTTGCGACTTTGACAAACAAGCAACTATTTAATTTCTTTCCCTCACAGCTTAGCGCACAACTTGCTACAATTTTCAAAATATTGATGTTTTAATCGCAAAATCAGAAAAGGTTAAGTCAGGAAAGTCCTCTCTTGACTTCGCATGGGGCCTGACAAATTTCTTTCCCTGTCGTTTCGCTCATTTCAGAAGCACGATCTACCAGTGCTCGCCAAGATCAGTAGGGATAACATGGCTCATATTATTCGATCTGCCTGGGGTGTTGAATGGAAAGATGAGCTGCTCTTCGACACATTATGTGACGAGGACGCACAGACGGAAATACTTGAGATCGACGGCAAGATCATCGGATACTACTGCATTTTCATTGAGGATAAGAGAGTTTTCATCGCTTCGATACAGGTAGCTAGGGCATATCAACATCGTGGTTACGGTGCGGCTATGATTAAAAGGATTGAGGCAATTGCCTCACACTTAAACGCAGAACGAGTGGAACTATGGGTTCAATCAAACAATGAAGAAGCAATCGGATTTTATGAACACATGGGATTCAGGATTGTAGCAAGACAACGGAATAATCTACTGATGAGAAAATTTGTTCAGCCATTGATCAGAAGAGGGCACCGACAATTTGGAAGGGATTTCAATGGGAGAGCACCTGCTTGAAATGGCAAAAGCCCTCATACTCATCAAGAATGGTCAAATTATTGTTTTAAGGGATCCGCTTATCAAGTCCTGCCCACTGAGAAAAGAACTCTATGGATGCGAGGAAGAAAGCAAGGAAACTGTCGAGAGAGTGTTGAGGAAACATATGGATGAATATGGAATGTACGGACCTGAGAGAGTGCTCGAATCTCACGAGAAGCCAGTATCATTCGGTGCGTCAGAAATAGTGATGGATGCGATGCTGGAAGGTCTTGTCGATGCCGCTGTGGTCGTCTGCGAAGGTGCAGGGACGGTTGTTGTTGATAAGCCAAAGGTCCTGCAGGCGATTGGCGCGCACATGACTGGTTTGATAGCCACCGACCCGATTCCAGAGATCATTAATAAGCTGAGGGAGAAAGGGTGTTTCGTTATAGATGAACGATGCACCATCGATCAGGTCCGGGGATTTAGGAAGGCCGTAGAACTCGGATTCAAAAAAATTGTCGTAACGATCACGGGCGAAAGGGCTGATGATGCAAGGCTCCTCAGGAAAATGGGAGAACAGCTTGGCGTGAGACCCATCGTCTTCGCTGTGCATAATACGGGTATAGGAGAAAATGAAGCGAGGACGCTTGCGCAATATGCGGATATCGTATGGGGGTGTGCTTCGCGTTACGTAAGAGAAATCGTTGGAAAGTCATCGAAGATACAGATAGGAGTGGCAATACCTGTTTTTGCCGTCTCTGACATCGGAAAGAGGTTAGTACTCAATCGTGCATATCACTTCGAGGATGGCCTCATCATCCACAGAGCGTCGTTGCCCTTCGAATATGAAAATCGTCGGCCAGAGCCGCTTTTATGAACAGCCTTTTTTAAATGATCGTCAACATGAAAAATATGCCTCTGATCTCTGATATTTCGAATACTCTCGGATATCTGTGATAATATGTAAGTAGGTCGATCTTTCATTACTGTTTTGAATGTTATGGGAATCCCTCTTAGATACGGAAAGAAAGAAATTGTGGTTGAGATCCCAGAGAGAAATATCATATGGGAACTTTCGCCCAATGATTTGCCTGCGGTTGATGATGAACGCAAAGCCGTTGCAGATGCAGTCTCAAATCCGATCAACAGTGAAAGACTAAGCAACATGGTCAAACCACATATGAATGTCGTGATTATCGCGGATGATTTCACGCGCTCGACACCAAAGAAAATTATCTTACCAGTGATTCTTGATGAGCTCAATCGCGCCGGCGTTAGTGATGAGAAGATCACAGTTCTTATCGGCTTGGGTACTCACCGATATATGACTGGAGAGGAGATTGTTAAGAACTTCGGAAGCGAGGTCGTTTCGAGGGTCAAGGTCCTCAATCATGAATGGATGGATCCTCAAAATCTCGTGTATGTTGGCACGACCACAAATGGAACCCCCGTAACGGTTAATCGAATTGCGTATGAGGCGGATTTTCTCATCGGTGTTGGGAGTATTGTTCCCCATTGCTGGGCGGGGTTTTCGGGCGGGGCGAAAATTGTTCAGCCAGGTATTTGCGGTCCTGAGACAACGGCTGCAACCCATCACTTGATTTTCGACGATGATGATAGGGTACTCGATTACGCTGGTATGCGTGGGAATAAGGTGATGGAGGAGATGCGCGCTGTTGCATTGAAGGCAGGGTTGCGCTTCATCGTCAACGCTGTCATCAACAGCAATGGGCAGCTTGTCAGAGTTGTTGCTGGCGATCCGATTGCTGCCCACGACGCAGGAATCGAAGTTTCCAGGCGCATTTTCGTGAGAGAGGTTGGGAAGAGGGCGGATATCGTTATCGTCGAAGCATATCCGGCTGATCTTGATATGTGGCAGGCTGCGAAGCCGCTTTCGTATTCGAGACGGGTCGTCAAGGATGGGGGGACTGTAATTTTCCTCACGGCAGCGCCCGATGGCATCTCACCGACGCATCCATTCCTTGCCGAAAAAGGTCAATATTCATATCAGGAGCTTAAGCAAATGATGAGATGCGATCTTGTCGATGACAAAGTCGCAGGCTCGCTTCTCATGCTCATAAAGAAAGGAGTGGAAGGTGTCAATGTCCTCGTCGTCTCGGATGGGTTGACGAAGGAAATGAAGTGGAAGATGGATATGGGACATGCCGACTCGATGGAGGATGCCTTGAACTTGGCTTTGGAAAAGCATGGGAGTGATGCCACGGTGGGCATCATTCATCACGGTGGTGATTTGTTACCCGTTTTAAAAGAAAGAGGTAGGGTCTCATGAAAGCAAAGGCGATAAAGATTAACGAAAAAGAC
This sequence comes from Methanomassiliicoccales archaeon, assembly GCA_014361295.1. Classification (NCBI taxonomy): domain Archaea; kingdom Methanobacteriati; phylum Thermoplasmatota; class Thermoplasmata; order Methanomassiliicoccales; species Methanomassiliicoccales archaeon. The sequence goes on from JACIVX010000001.1 coordinate 1,709,440, forward strand.
AACGTCGCAACGGCGCTGACTGAGATTAAATCAGGCGAGACGGTTGTGGTTAAGGGGGAGAAAGAGGAGAAGATTAAAGTCGTTCAGGACATTCCTTTCGGGCACAAGTTCGCAGTCACGCATATTCCCAAAGGATCAGAGGTTATCAAATACGGGGGGGTCATTGGGAGGGCAACTTCAAGCATAAAAAAGGGAGAACATGTACATGTTCATAACATCGAAAGCATGCGAGGTCGAGGGGATCTTTCGAAGGTGGATGTTGTAGGTTGAAGGCGCGTGACAAAGGACTTTTTTCTCGGCTACGAACGAAAAAAATGGTATCGGGACAAGGAACCATGTTGCGTTTTTGCCTTCCGTCGTCTGCGCGAATGAAGTCGGAAGAGGATATGGAGGAAAGAGTCAAAGGTACTCGCGCATTCCTGCATCATCAGAGATGCATTCAGATGGGAAAAGATCTTGAGCAAACAACAGGGCACTTCTCGGATTTGGGCTTAATCCGAACTGCCATTCGGTTCTTGTGGTCAGTCTGGGATGCGAGGTGATCGATGCTCAGAGGTTGGCTGATGAGCTCGCACAAGGGGGAAGACTGTCGAACTTATCAAGATTCAGGAAACAGGCGGAACTGTCAAAAGCATTGAAAAGGGGTAAGGATTGCGAGGAATATGGTGAAGGATGCATCGGCTGAACACCGTAAAGAATTCTCGGCATCTGAACTCACGATCGGGATCAAGTGTGGTGCATCCGATACAACGTCCGGAATCGTATCGAATCCGGCGACTGGTGTTGCTGCAGACAGGATCATCGGGTGTGGTGGACGCGTTATTTTTGGCGAAACAACAGAGATCATCGGTGCGGAGCACATCCTTGGGAAAAGAGCGGCGAACAAGAAAGTCTCTGACAGTCTCTATGAAATCGTGTCGAGAATGGAGAAAGAAGGAAACAGAATGAGAGTAAATATCCGCGGGTCTCAACCACGCCTGAAAACATCAGAAGAGGACTTTCGAGCATCGAGGAGAAATCGCTTGGTGCATTACATAAGGCAGGCAGTACGTCATTGGTCGACGTGATTGAATACGCCGAGTGACCTAAGAAGAAGGGCTTGATTTCAATGGATTCCCCAGGACGTGAGATCGAGGTTGTTTCTGGCTTTATGGCAAGGGGGTGCTCAGGTGGTCGTGTTCTCAACGAGTCTCGATGCCCCCCATTCGGTCTTCCCGTTGAACCGATGACGAAAGTGACAGGCAATCCAAGGACTGCGTCGGAGAGAGAAGACGACATCGATGTTGATGCTTTCGATGTCATCGAAGTCGCTGGGATCATAGAGACTGCCGGCAAGAGTATCTACGATGAAATCCTTGCTGCGGTTTCAGGAAAACTCGTTGAGGCGGAGATATTTGGCTACAGCTTTGTCGATATCTGGAGAATCGGGCTAATACTATGAAACTTATTTCTCCCCTGCCTTGATAATTAGTCATGAAACGGAGAACCGATTTTTCGAACTGTCTGGTTAAACAGAAGATGTTCCGAAACTCTCTCTTTATCGGAATTTTGATCGTTGATTTGCCGTGCTCCTTTTTGGCATAACACGATAAAACACTCATGAGTGCGTTGTTCCCTTTCGTTCTTTTCATTAGGCTAGGTCCTAAATTGACTACCTGTGCCCTATCGATCCATTCTATTCTTGTGGAAACACTTATTTCGCCCCACCCCATAACTGTGCGACAATCATGGCCAACAAAGAAGGCTCGGGGCCGTCAAGCGTGGAGGTCACATTGCGAAGGGACCTCGGACTCTTGGAAGTTTTAATGATAGGAATCGGGCCTAATATCGGCTCGACGATTTTCGTTCTTGTTGGCATCGCTATCGGCATCGCGGGCCCTGCAATCCTTCTTGCTCTCGTTCTCAACTTTTTTATTACGCTTCTCACGGCGATGTCGTATGCCGAACTTTCAAGCGCTTTTCCAGAAACGGGCGGCGGGTACCTGTGGATTAAGGAAGCGCTCTTTCCTCCGATGGGTTTCCTAGGCGGATGGATGTCGTGGGTTGGTCATTGCATCGCATGCGCTGTTTATGCGTTGGGCTTCGGCCTCGGGGTCAGCGCACTCTTCGCCCAATACGGCATCTCTTTTTTCGGCATCTCTTCTGAAATGATATCGAAGCTCTTCGCTGTCGGAATCTCGGTCTTCTTCATCTTTCTCAATTACCGCGGTGTGAAGGGCGCCGGGAGATCTGAGGTCATTATTTCGGTCATGCTCATTGGTATCATTGGGATCTACATGATGTTCTGCATTATCGCATTGTTGAACGGTAATGGAGTACAAAACGCGTTTGAGCCTTTCATCCCAATGGGCTACATGAGCATCGCGACCTCAATGGGTTTTACTTTTATGGTTTTCGAAGGATACGAAGTTATTTCGCAAACAGGTGAAGAAGCGAAGAATCCCGAGAAAACTGTTCCACGCGCAATGTTTCTTTGCATCACGATCAGTGCAATTCTTTTCATCGCGATAACGGCGCTGACGATCGCGGTTATGGGCTGGGAATCGATTGCCCAATTGGCCGCCGTTGGAAAAGGGCAAGATGCACTCGTCGTCGCCTCTCAAAAAGTCGTTCCCGTTCTCGGCGGGGCTCTTATATCAGGAGGTATCATTATCGGTTCGATCGCCGCTGTAAATTCTGTGATTTTTTCATCTTCGCGCGTTTCTTTTGCAATGGGACGTGACGGCAATCTTCCGACTTTTTTCGGAAGACTTAGCCGCAAGCATCATACGCCCTCTGTTGCCATATTCCTCAGTGGTGCCATTATCATATCTGTTTCAGCCTTCTTGCCAATCACTCAGGTTGCTGCGGTTGCCGATATACTGATTTTGCTTCTTTTTATCTTTGTTAATATTTCGGCAATTGTATTAAGGTGGAAAAGGCCGGACGCGAAAAGACACTTTCTCACTCCTCTATCTCCAATTATACCCCTCATCGGGATTGGGACGAAGGTCTTTCTGGCTGCTTCTTTATTTAATTTTGAACCTCTTGCATGGTATATTGCCCTTGCAGTGATTTACTCTGGACTTCTCATTCATTACTTTGCAAAGGGGCGAAAAGAAATCGAGAAAATCGAAGTTCCAGCTAGATTGTTACTGACACCGGAGGAGCTGAGAAAATTTAGGGTTCTGATACCCGTTGATGATGTAAGGAATGTTGGGCTAATCGATCTGGGATGTATTGTTGCTGCGAAGAATCACGGAGAAATTCTTCTCACCAACATTGTCGAGGTCCCGACTGCCGTCCCTATTGACGCGGTTGACAGGAAAATCGTTGAGGAAAGAACGAAAATGCTGGAGAAACTCAAAGTCTACGCCGAGCTGAGAGGTGTTCCGACTCGGGCGCTTGTTTCCGTGTCCCACGATATTGTCACCGCGATCATCGACACCGCGAAGGAAGAAGCGGCCAACATGATCATTCTCGGTTGGAAAGGATATACAAGAACGAAGAAGAGGATTTTCGGGAGAAAATTGGATGACATCCTGAGAGGAACGCCTTGCGACGTGATTGTGATGAGAGATGAAGAGAAACTGAGGCCTGAGAACATTTTGGTTCTATCGGGTGGACTATGGCACGTGAGCAAGGCGACAGAAATTGCTGCAGAGATTGCAAGGGTAGGGGCTGCGAGAGTCACAATACTCAATGTCATCGTGGACGAACGCTACCGACTGAAGGCAATAGAATATTCCAAGCGGCTGATGGAAATAGTTAAATCTGCTGGGGTACAAGTGATCACAAAAGAGATCAGGCCAGAAACGATTATTGGGGGCGTCGTTGCAGAGTCGATGGATTATGATCTCCTTGTGATCGGCGTTAGCGCGAGAAGGCGCTGGAAGAAGTTTGTCTTCGGACCAACTCAGGACAAAATCGTTCAAAATGCGAAATGCCCTGTGCTCATTTACGAGAGGGTGGCAAGCAGAGAACCAACGGAACGCCCCACTGAATCAGATGAGCGAAAGGAAAATTGATCGTTAAGAGGTAAAGAAGTCGAGTCAACATAAAATCAGCAAGGTTGATTCATGGAGTAGGTGCTTTGAAGATGTTTTCGATGAGTGAATGACCAAATTTAAGTGGTGGCGTTTCAAAATTTTTTGATATGACTGCGAATTTTTCATCAAGCGGGCTCTGAAAGATTCTTGTCTGATCATCAAGGTCTGTACACACTGGGAAGATAGAAAATGTGAGCAACAATTGTATTAATGCCCTAGGTATGTAATACAATATTGTGTATTTCATCGGTATCGATCTTGGATGGAAAATGAATCCCCCACGAGAAAGGGGGACGGCTCTTTGCACTCTGAGTTCTCGAGGTCAAGTTGAAAAAATTGAGCTCGTAACAACCGATGAAGAGATCATCAATGAAGTGACCTCGAAGAATCATATTTGGGTAGGGATCGATGCTCCGCTCATTATCCCAGATCATAATAAATTGAGGAAATGCGAGAAAACACTTTTCTCAAGAGGCATTAGACTCCTTCCAACGAATCGCCTTTTCTTCGAACGGAAATTTGGTGGTTGCCGTGGGGAAATTCTTGCATCAAAATTGCTATCGCATGGCTTCAGGTTTCCCGATCAATTGTCTAGTGAGGATAGGATCTTGTTTGAAGTTTATCCTTACGGTTTACTCTATATCATCACACATGGAAAGGTCCCTTCATACAAAAAAGGCGGTGAATACAAGAGACGCGAACATGCCCTTCGGGCTCTTCATCTCGCAAGTCAATGGGAGCCTTCATTAGAAATTCCTTCAGAATTGAAAGATGAAATCAATCGCGTGCCTAGAAGAGATCTGACTGGTGTGGCGGACAAGATTGATGCACTTCTCAGCGCACTATGCGTGTATTCGCATTGGATAAATAGGGGGCGTCGCACTGAGTCTATCGGAGATAATGACGATGGTTTTATTATTCTTCCAAGGCAGGAGGCGATCGATTGAGAATGTCGGATGATGCAAACCTTGAAGCGATTGTAACTGCGGTCGGTAAGAACTACGGTTACGATCAGATTAAAGCACAGTTCTATCCATTCAAAGAATTGAAGAGCACTTGGAAAAGAAATGGATCGCAGCTCTCTCTTCGTGTCTCAGATTATCTACGGTTGGCAGATGAAGAGGTTATCGAGGATTTTGCCTGCTCACTCTTTTGCAGAATGAAATCGAGAAACAGGAGGGAACTGTACGGAGAGGCATTCAAAAACTGGATTCAATCGAAAGAGTTTGTTGAAAAGAATCGCCCGATCTACCTTCAGCGTAGTAGGAATCTCAAGTTATCACCATCAGGATCGACCTTCAACTTGGATGAGATTCGACACCAACTTGAGGAAACCGGACTTATCAAAAACTCATCAGATGCGTATCTTACATGGACGATCAACGGTAACAGAAATCGCGTGGGATGTTGCAGCGTTATCATGAAAGTGATAGCGATCAGTTCCGTGCTGGATTCACCATCTGTACCATCGGTTGTTCCTGCTTATGTTCTTTACCATGAAATGCTGCATCTGGAGATGAGTTCTGAGCATCTTCTCACTGGGCATGGATCAGAGTTTAGAAGGCGAGAAAAAATGTTTCCAAAATGGAATGAGGCAGAACTTTGGTTGAAGAAAATTGCCAGAGAGAGAATGACTTCTGGAAATATGTCATTGACTCGGGATGTTTGAATGAAATGAATTGAGGTGTAGGCACATGGAAATTAAGCAGTTGAAAAAGCGATTCATTAAAGATCTCGTTGTTGGCGAAGAGGTTGACGATCTTTTTTCAATCAAGTACAAGAAACCGCCCCGTCGCTATGCAGGAGGTTTTATGTTCGAATTACGTATCTCTGACAGAACGGGCCAGATGAATTTGAAATACTGGGGAACAGGCAATGAAGAGACAATCCGGAAACTCTACGATAGCCTCAAGAACGGCGACGTGATTAGAGTGCAAGGTATCGTGTGCGAATACAAGGATGTCATGGAGATCGGCGTGAATGCTGAGACTGGCGACTCCATCGTCGTTGTTCAACCAGGCTTTTACGACATAAGAGATTTTGTTGCAGTTAGCGACAAAGACCCAGATCAAATGATGTCGACTCTCAACTCTTTCATAAAGAAAGTTGAGAATTCGTTTCTTCGATCCCTTCTATCATTCTTTTTTTCGGACGAATCGTTTGTGGAGAAATTTAAGCATGCGCCAGCTTCTATCTCGATCCATGGTCACTGGGTGGGCGGATTGCTTGAACATACATTGCGGGTCGCACAAATATGTGAATTTCAGTCAAAACTGTATCCAAATCTCGATCGCGACCTGCTCATTGCTGGCGCGGTACTTCATGATATCGGAAAGATCGGGGAATATCGGATCAAAACGAGTATCGAGGAAACAGACGATGGCATGCTTCGTGGTCATCTCGTCATTGGCGCGGAAATGGTTTCGAAGGCATGTGGTTCCATTCCCGAGTTCCCAGAGAATCTCAAGCTCAAGATTTGTCACATCTTGTTGAGTCATCATGGGAAACCCGAACTCGGATCGCCAAAGATCCCGATGTTTCCCGAAGCCATAGCTGTTTCACTCGCTGATGACATGGATTCTCGCATTGAGCAGTATATCAGGATAAAGGAGGAAGCGGCAACGGAGGATAATTGGTTCTGGAGTAAGAGACTTGGATCAATCTATCTCCGCTAACTCTTGTCCTCTATCTCGAAATAATAGGAACACCTCGGGAGTCCCTTTAGTTGATCTGGATGCCACGGGAATGCAGCACAGAATGGTGGCCTTCGGGAGTAGATCGTGCATGTCCATTCGCCGCCGATCAATGCAAGAAATTGACACTGTCCGTTTTCAGGCAGACCATTCTCGGCATAGAATTTCTTCGCTTCTTCATCGATCTCGAATCGCGGCTTGCAACAATCGCCGCAGCGATTGCAAACACCCCTCCTGATATATCGTGCCACCGATTACCCACATGACCTCATAGAATTTGTTTTTTTTCCAGAAAGAATTCGAATGAATGCTGATTGAAAAGATGTTCCCCAGCCCTAACAGATTGGATCATCGCAGGGAAACACCCGTCTCACCACACTGACCCAGGCTGGGGTTTGTTGAGTACCGGGGTTGGTCTCCAGTCATGACCCGATGTCGCATCGTCGTTCCTGGAGCGACCCATTTTAACGATACTCTGTCCACCCGAAGATTTTTGGGAAAAATCCGTTCCCGACCTCTTCGGGCATTTGTATCTATTATCACATGGATATTTAAATTTAGGTGTCCGCTAATTTACAATTAGTTGGTGTGATATCGCAACACCCCGATGTGATTCCAATGGCGAGCGACTTTAAGATCAAGAAAAACTTTTTGATCACAGGACCGCCAGGTATCGGCAAGACGACTGTGATCACAAAAGTTGCAAAAACTCTTGAAAGCGAATGCGGTGGATTCTACACAACCGAGGTGAGAATAAAAGGAATCAGAAAAGGATTTAAGATCATTACATTGGATGGAATGAGCGGGATCCTTGCTGATGTCTCCTTGTGTAATGCGCCAAAAGTTGGCAAATATGGCGTCAATCTCGAAGACATTGAACGGATTGCAGTTGCTTCCATCGAGAAGGCGATGATAACTAAGAAGATCGTGATCATCGATGAGATTGGAAAGATGGAAGTTTTATCGCCGTCATTCAGATGTGCAGTGATCGCTGCACTTGACTCTTCCAAGCTTGTCGTCGGCACGATTCCAGAGAAAGGCGATCCATTTTTCAACAAGATTAGGGAAAGAGAGGATGTCGAGATTCTTGTTGTTTCCTTCAACAATCGTGATGATCTACCCGATTTCATTCTTCAACGACTGCGAAAGTTTTTATCTGCCGACGATCAATAGAAATTCGATGACCATTTTAGTGGGTTGCAGTGGCTGGTCATACGATGATTGGGTTGGAAGGTTCTATCCCCTTTATCTAGCGAAGAGGAAGGAGGAATGGCTACGATATTACGCCCAGTTCTTTAAGACCGTAGAAATCAACAGCACGTTTTACAGGCCGCCAAGCGAATTTATCGTACGGTCATGGATCTCGAAAGCATCATCCCTCGGTGAATTTGAGTTCTCTGTCAAGCTGCCACAGCTCATCACTCATGATTCGCTCGTCAACGGAAAGATTGAAGCCGCGGGTCGACAGGCCCGATCCTTCGAGGAAATTTGCATTGCACCACTTGCAAAGGAGAACCTCATGGGTACTGCTCTCATCCAATTATCTCCGTATTTCAAGTACAGTTCTGATTCGATTTTATCGCTATCTTCATTTCTCTCATCCATCGCCTACGATCGATACCGGTACGCCATTGAGTTCCGTCATAGGTCGTGGATCGACGATTCTGGAAATCAAATCATTGGAGAGGTGACCGATCTTCTCAAGAAATTTAACGTCGCAATGGTCATCGTAGATGGACCTGGATTTCCTTTCACGGATCAATTAACATCATATCATTCTTATATTCGATTTCACGGCCGGAACTACGATATCTGGTTCGATGGCGAAAAAGAAGATGACTTCCGCATCAACCGTTACGATTATCTTTATTCAGAAGACCAGCTAAAACCCTGGGAAGAGAGAATAAGAAAAATACAATTGGAGACAAAAGAAATCCGCGTCTATTTCAACAATCACGGTAGTGCAAAGGCCGTTAAGAATGCACTGCAGATGATGGACCTTCTTTCGATACCTCATCGTGAAAAGGAAGTGCAGGTGCAAAACCAAATGAAGTTGGGTACATTTAATTCCACTCATTATTTGGATGAATCCGAGATGAATCACAACTTTCAAATATCAAGATCCAATAGGGCCTAGTCCGGCAACACCAAGCAGGGAGTAGTGAGATGAAAACCCTATTCGAGCCTGAGTCGATCGCCGTTGTTGGCGCTGCAAGGGAAGAGTCGAAAGTCGGTCACGTCGTTGTGAAGAACCTCATTGCCTCTGGCTTCGAAGGGAAAATCTATCCAGTCAATCCAAAGGCTGATGAAATTCTCGGTCTCAAGTGCTATCCTTCTCTCAGCGCAATTCCTGGAAAGGTGGATCTCGCAATTATCGTCGTCCCAAATGTCCTAGTTCCAAGGATCATGGAAGACGCTGGTCAAAAAGGCGTCAGATCGGTCATCATTATTTCCTCGGGATTCAAGGAAAGTGGTAAGGAAGGGGCGGAACTCGAGAAGAAGGTCGGTGAGATTGGAAGGAAGTACGGCATTAATATCCTTGGTCCGAACTGCCTTGGGCTCATCAACACGCATCACAAAATGAATGCGACATTCACTCGCAACTATCCCAAGAAAGGGACAATTTCGGTCACATCGCAATCTGGTGCGATCTGCACGACAATCCTTGACTGGGCGTCGCAAAATAACATCGGTTTCTCGAAGTTTATCAGCGTTGGAAATAAAGTTGATATCGATGAGGCTGACCTCCTTGGTTATTTGAGGGACGATGATCAGACAAAAGTTATCGCGATGTACATCGAAGGAACTGAGCGTGGCGTCGAGTTCATGCGTCAGGCAGCACTAACAACAAAGAGCAAACCGATCATCGCGCTCAAGGCAGGACGAACAAGCTCTGGTGCAAAGGCCGCATCATCTCATACTGGTGCACTTTCAGGGAGTGATGCGGTTTATGATGCAGCGATGGAACAGTCAGGAATCGTTCGTGTCAAGACGATTGATCAACTTTTCGATCTCCTCCTCGCATTCTCGAATATGCCGCTGCCCAATGGCGACAGAGTCGCGATCGTCACGAATGCCGGTGGTCTAGGTGTGATGGCTGCAGATGCCGCCGCGGATCATGGGTTGACACTGGCATCCTTTTCACAGGAGACGATCGCGAAGCTGAAGAGCAGGTTACCCGAACAGGCGAACTTCTATAATCCTGTTGATGTGATTGGTGATGCGGATGCGGCGAGATACGAATTCGCGATCAAGACAGTGATGGAAGATGAAAACGTCTCGTGCATCGCCGTCATGCTTGCCCCAACCGATCTCGTTGATATCCCGGCGACAGCGAGGATCCTTGCTTCTTTCGCTGGCAAGACTAAGATCCCGATTGTCTCGGCATTCGTTGGCGGGGAGGATTGCGCGGAGGGGATTGAGATTCTGCGAAAGGCAGGGATTCCGAATTACGAATCGCCTGATAGGGCGATGGCCGCATTGAGTGGAATGGTTCGCTATGCAAAGATAAGGCATGCGTGGGTAGAGAGTGAGCCTGTGAAGATAGAAGGTGATAAAAGGAGGGTGCGGGAACTCATCGACAGCGTGATCTCCGAAGGCAGAACCTCTCTGAGCGAGGACGAGGGAAAGGAGATCTTCAGAGCGTATGGAATTCCTGTACCTGGTGAAGGCCTCGCAAAGACTCCAGAGGAAGCGGTCGAAATCGCAAACAAACTCGGTTATCCTGTTGTGATGAAGATCGCGTCGCCTGATATTTTTCACAAGACCGATGTCGGTGGTGTTGCAATCAATGTGAATTCACCCGAGGATGTGCGAAGGCAGTTTGAGCTTATCATCGCGCGCTGCCAGAGCAGGATGCCGAATGCAAGGATCATCGGCGTCTCAGTGCAACAGATGATCACGGGTCGAGAGGTTATTGTAGGGATGGTTAGAGACCCCCAGTTTGGGCCGGTTATCACGTTCGGTCTCGGCGGTATTTTCGTTGAAATATTGAAGGATGTATCTCAGAGAATTGCGCCACTGACGCGTGCTGATGTAAACAAGATGATCCAATCGATCAAAGCGTATCCGATACTCACAGGGGCAAGAGGTAGAAAGCCGGCGGACATAGAATCGCTCAAGGAGGTCATCTTCAGGGTAGCCCAGATCGCATTGGACTTCCCTGAAATCTCGGAATTAGAAATCAACCCTGTCATCGTTGGTGATGAAGGAAAGGGTTGTGGCGCCGTTGACGCGCTCGTAACTATAAGGAGGGAGAGTAGGTGAAGGCACTTTATATTGGTGCAGTTGTGGAAAGGACTGGGAAAACGATGCTGACGCTAGGGCTGGCAAAGAACTGCCCCGGAAAGGTTGGTTATTTCAAGCCATTCAAGGAGGACATCATTCCTGTTGATGATCGGCTCGTCGACATGGATGCGTTTCTGATGAAGAGGGTTCTTGGTCTGGAGCTTGATGAGGAATCACTCTCGCCTTGCCGATACGACCTTTTTAGACCAACAACGATGGAAAGACTTCTCAAGGCGTATGACAAGGTGAAATGCGACTTTGATTACATGCTTATTGAAGGCGCAAGAATCATTCAAACTGGTTATCTACATGATGTTTCAGGACTCGCATTCTCGGAAGCGGTCGGCGCTGATGTCATCCTCGTGACAACTTCTCATCCAAATGGGGTCGAGAGGGTCGGTATGCTAAAACGTCTCATGGAAACTTACAAACTCAATTTCAAAGGAGTCATTCTGAACCAAACGGACGATCCGGCCATTGAAGCGTTGCTCAATGAGAAGGGAATCCCTGTTCTCGGCTCGATTCCAACCATTAAGGAGCTGAAGTACTACCGCGTCAAGGAAGTCGCGGACGCGCTTGGTGCGGATGTGATTGTCGGAGAGGAGGGGCTTAACAGGATTGTCGAGGAAGTAACAATCGGTGCGATGCGACCGGAGACAGCGATTAAGTACCTGCGAAGGATCGCCAAAAAAGCGGTGATCACCGGTGGAGACAGGTCCGACATTCAGATCGCCGCACTCTCAACTGATACATCATGTCTTATCCTCACTGGAGGATTGTATCCGGAGAAGACGGTTATCGCGAAGGCATACGAAGAACAAATTCCGATTCTTCTCGTCAGATACGACACTGCAACAACTGCCGAAATGGTCGAGCATCTGATCGCGAGAATAGATCCAGAGGACCAGGGAAAGATCGATCTCATCACAAAGGTTGTCAGAGAACACATCGATCTCAGCAGGATATGGGAAAAGTAAAGTTGGATGTGCACAATGGACGGGAGGCTACCTCTCAGGTCATTAGGTTGATCTCGCTCGTCCCGTCCTCTCTCTCCCTCACATGGATCACGTGAGTCATGAAATCCTTGACGTCATCAATGTGTGTGATCAATATAATCTGGCTGAATTGCTTTGACAGCTGATTTAGCGTTCTCATGATGTTCCGTTTCCTCGTCTGATCCTGCGATCCAAAGATCTCATCGAGTATCAAAAAATTAACACTGCTGCCAGCCCTTTCAGCAATAACCCTTGATATGGCAAGTCTCAAACAGAGATTTGCTAAGTCAGCCTCGCCGCCAGAGAATCTCGAGATCGGGTATCGTTCGCCGCCGTCGTAAATATGGATTTCATAGTCTTCGTCGAGCTCCATGCCGCCGAATTTCGAATCGGTCAGTTCCGTAAACAACGAAGAGGAAATTTCCGAGAGCGTTGGTACGATCCTTGACATGACATTCTCGCGAAATCCTTTCATTATTACACTGAGCGCGTTAAGATTTTCAAGATGTTTCGTTTTTGCAGCGAGATCCTTTTCCTGCTCCTCTAAATCCTTTATCTGGTTTTCGATATTTCTGATCTCGTACTCTTTGAGACGGATGTCTCCTTCTTTTTCTTTGAGAGTCATCTCGACTTCCTGTTTTGCCTCGCGTTCCTTCTCATAGCGCTCGTATGCGTCCTTTGCTTCGGCCTCGTTGTATCCTAACGAATCAATCTGTTCCTGCACTTTCTTAAGGGACTCCCTTTCGATCTCGAGTTGTTCTTCAATCGTCCTCATTTCTTTCTGCAATTCTGGCAATCGCTCAAACTTCGCGCGCGATTCTAGATATCGCTGAGCAACCTTCTCGAGCTCTTGGATTCTGAGCTTAACCTTCCTATATTCGGCTTCGTCGAAAGTGATCTTCTCCAATGCAGTGATCTTCATTTCGAGTTCATTGCTTTCCAAAATAAATTCCTGGATTTTTGATTGAAGATGTTCGAGCTCAGCTATGACCTTTATTTCCTCTTTTTGTTTCTTAATCAAATCGCTTTTTCTTTTCTCCAGAGCCTCTTTCCGCTCACTTTCCTTTTTCAATGTTTCTTCGATCGTTTTTCTCTCTTCGAATCTAAGGGAAATCAATTTTCGCTGTTCTTCAATCTCCTTCGCAAGCTTTTCAAGCAATATCGCTTGGTAATCGCCGAGAGGTCTTTCACACGTTGGGCAGGAACTTTCAGGACCAAGACGTGCGATTTCCCTTCGCTTTTCTTCTGTTTCTCTAATGACGCTCTCAGCTCTCTCTATTTCGGAATCCAGAAGGCTGAGACGGTATTTAGCATCGTTCAATCGATCATCGACTTCCTTCATCGTCGTTTCTACTGTCATTAATCGATCCTCGATACCCGCAAGCGAGGCAAGCATTTCTCTCTTATTGATAACCTCTCTCTCCACCGCCATTCTTTCGTTCCTCACTTTCTCGAGCCTGATCTTTGAGACCCTCAATTCCTCAAAAGCGCGGAGGTCTCGTTCCATTTCATCTTTCTTTTTCATTAGTTCCTTATATTCGATGTAACTCGGCTCGAGCAAAAACGCTTCATCGCCAATTGCCTGCAGTCGGGCGATTTCTATTTCGAGGTCCTTCCTCTTTCTTTCAAAGGCTCCCACTCTCTCTCGTTTTTCGATCATGCGATTCTTGAGTTGATTGAACATTTCCTCCTTACTCTTCATCTCGTCCCTGCGGGCTTTGGCTTCCGCCAGCGTTTTCTCCATAACGTTCAATTTTTCCCGGAGCAAGTGGAACTCGTTTCTTTCGCGTTCGAGTTCCAGATTCAGCGCATTCAGCTGTTGTTTCAACAGATCGATCTTCTTCACGCCATTGGGCGATAAAAGAAAACTTGACAGCATCATGAGATCTTTTTTCAAAGAAAGGGCGTCCTTATCGATCTCGCTGACGACCTTATCAAGAACATCAATTTCAAGCATTCGTAGTACGAGTTTCTTTCGCTCAAAGGACCGGAGTGTTGACAACGCCGCTAAATCTTTTTGCCTTGCGAAAACTGAAATGAAAAAGGCCTTATAGTCCATGCCTAGCCTTCTTGTCAGCTCTTCCGTGACGGTCTGATCGCCCTTCGCCGCAGGTCTGTTGTTGACGAAAAGCCTCGCATCGACCTTAAGTTCTCGACCCTTCATCGAGCGCTCGAGTCTGTACGAATCGCCTTCAAGCTCAAACTCGAGAAGGACACGACATTCCTCATTTGGACCGGCGCCCGCTCTGAGGACCCCTTCCTTCGTCGTTCTTACGATTGGTGTTTCATTCCCGTAGATCGCCCATGCAATCGCTTCAATTAGGCTAGATTTTCCAACACCGTTCGGCCCGATGATACCGATGACACCATCTGGAAATTCAATTGCACAATGCCTGAATTTTCTGTAGTTCTGAAGTTCCATGTATCTCAATCTGATTCTTCCAGCCCCCTATTGAGGTACTCGAGTCCCAGATCCCTGATTACTTCTTTATTCACCCCTTCCACAGGGTGCCGTTCCAAGAATGAAACAAACTCCCTTGGCAATGAGCTCAGTATTGTCGTGGACGACTGAACTGCCATATTCTCCTGAATGAGATCGTATCTTAAATCAAATACCAGGGCACTCTTAGTCATCTCTCTGATCCTCCCGAAATCGAGCGTCTTGTACAGCGAGCTGCGCAGGTTCTTGATCCTCAAACGCACGATCTTCCCACCAAGCGGTTGCGATTCGATCGATCGCTCGATCTCATCCTTCAATGAAATCGCATCCAACATCGACGCATCAATGATCGGGAGGTCGATCATTTCCCTCGTCTTGATTTCGACGAATTCCTTTCTCTTATCTTCAAGATCGACCACAAGAAACCCTTTCTTTTGATCCACTTCCGCAAAAGAGAATCTTTCCGTTGAGCCAGCGTAGCATGCGTTATCGTTGATTTCAAAGTATCCGTGGTAATGGCCTAGAGCGATATAATCAAACTCTTTTCTTAAATACGATGATTGGATAAGTGCCTCGTTGAATTCGTCCATCTTGAAGACGCTGAGACCTACTACGCCAGCATGAAGCATCATGACGTTATATTGCGCATCTTTGGAAAGCCTGATCATTTCGATATTTTCCCTTAATGTCTCGCTATCGCAATGGGGAATCGCATGGACGACCATATCACCAATTCTGATTTTTTCATAAGAACCCTTATACACTGGCTTAATTCCATTGATATGTTCAAAAATTCTGAAAACACTTCCCGTTTCTTGAAGGCGTGGCGTTGAGTGATTGCCCGCGATAACAATCACCGGAATGCCTTTCTCCGTGATACGAACCAGCTGCTCGATTGCAAACGATATCGCCCGGTTCGTCGGTCTAACCGAGTCAAATAGATCGCCTGAATGGAGGACGGCATCTGGGTTGATCTCTAAAATCCGATCGACAACCTCCTTGAATGCGTTGAAGACATCGACCTCCCGTTGGTTGAGGCCGCTTTCCTCGTCCACTTTGGAATAAGCGGAGTAGCCAATGTGTGTATCAGACAAATGAACGATCTTCAAACCCCGTCTCCCCTTTGACGATCCGCGTTCATTGAATAGATAGTTTGCAAAAAATCTTCATCCTATTTGATTCTTAGGGGGACTTCCATCTCTCGGTCTCTCGTCTTCAATGATTGCTTTTGAAAGTGCTTGTGACATCCTCTGGTGAAGTGATCTTACGGCGTCCCTGAAAAGGTATGCGACCAAAGCGCCGATGATAAGAATCAGAACAGGCGATATGTACGGCATATCTGGGGGAATCGGCACAATCGAAATCAGATAGATGACTGTCACAACGATAATGAAGATTGTGAAGAGGTTCATGAAAACTCTGTAAATGACCTTTCCACCAATCGCGTTAAATCTGCCGGTATCCAGAGCAATATGAACGACGACTGCGACAATGGCCCTTATTCTTTTCATGATGCTGATCACCGGCGGTATCAGGAGAGCTGCAGCAGTCGATCCTACAATGAGCGCAGGTAATCCTGGTGAAATTTCAGCGAGCCCTGACACAATGTCCGTGAAATTGTATATCATGTTCGCAGCAGCTGTCACGACAAAGATCAGCGTTATGTCAATAAAAATCCAAGTGATGTCGGTTCTCACTTTCTTTCTTATCTCTTCTGAAGTGGCGATTCTTTCCCTTACAGAAGCGCGCAATCTTTCGATGATACTCAGCGTGCTCCTCAGGGAGTTAGGTAAATGTCCCGATATCAGCTCGGCAGTTCTTTCAGCTTTCTTGATTGAGAATGGAAGAACAAATGATGTGATCAATGCAACACCGATGATAGTCGAGTAGAAAAACTCTCCAGCTGCGCCAGTATCAATCGCGAGCTTTGCGATAATAAATGAGAATTCTCCCATTGCGACCATGCTCATTCCGGCAACAAGGGAAGTCTTAGCATCAAGATTAGCCACGTACCCAGCAAACGTTACGCTGAGCGTTTTGCCGATGATGAAAACAAGTGCAATTAAGATTGAGACAAAAAAATTCTGCACAATCAACGAAGGGATGATCAGCATGCCGATCGACACGAAAAAATCGCGAGGAACATTTCTTTCACGGGGGTGATCTTTTCGATGACTTTCTCAACGTAATCAGACTGTGAAATAATCACTCCCATAATAAACGCCCCAATCGCGACGCTCAAACCGATTGTCAGCGAAACGAGGGACATCGCGAAGCAGAGGCCGAGGGACACGAGCAGGAGTGTTTCACCCGGATGCTCTTTCGCTATCCAGTTTATGATTTTTGGAATCACAGCTGCGCCAAGAATAATACTCATCACGATGAATATGATAATGCCAACGAGCATCGAGACGATCGTCTTCATCTCGACTATTGAGCCGCTGGTGAGCGGCGCCGCCATCGTTAGAATCATAACGGCGGCGAAGTCTTCGATGATAAGAATTCCGATGACCGCCTCTGTGGAACTTTCTTTCAATTTCCCATAGTCTGAAAGAACTTTGATGATGACAGCGGTGCTGCTGATCGACATCACAGCACCGAGAAAAATCGATTCCAGGTGATTCCATCCTATCAAATTTCCGAGCGTGTATCCGATCGCCATCATCGTCAGAATCTCGATCGAGCCAGCAATGATTGAGAAAAGTCCAATCTTCCGCAATTTCTTTAAATTAAAATCTAGACCGATTGAGAACATTAGAAGAATGACACCAAGGCTCGCCATAAGGTTAACTGATTCAATATTCTGAACAAGACTGAAAGGTGGCGTGTGAGGGCCCAGCAGAATTCCGGCTACAAGATATCCAATAACTGCTGGCATTTTCATTTTGGAAAAGACAAGGGCACTGACACCTGCAACGATAAGCACAACGGCGATGTCTGATAACAACACATTCTCTGATGTCATTGGTCAAACACCCTTCGTGCGCGAAGTTTCAAAAGAACTTGAATTCAGCTCGCGGTTTGCCCGAACTCTTTCCCTTTGTTCCAATCTCATTTGTTCCCTCTTTCGAAACGAATTCCTCAAAAAGATGAATTTTCACTGGGATTGCGAAAGGAGTGAAGGGGGAAGCGATGATCGCTTCGCCTGGCATCAGCGTCTGTATTTCATTGTCAAGCTGCGAGACGTCCTGCTTTGCGGAGTTCTTGAGAATATCCCGATCTCTCCTGTCTGCCAGACCTAGTATAAACAAGGTGTTGAATTGACTGATAATTTCTGGATCGATGAGTTTCGGTTGTTGTGAGACTGCACATAATCCCACTTTAAATTTCCTCCCCTCCCTTGCAATCTGCGCGAATATCGATCCTTTTGCCTGTCCAAGGACTCTCTGTGCTTCTTCCATCGCGATCAATACTGGCGGAATGCGCTCGAATTCCTGCTTGTTTCCATAGAGGAATTTATTCTTTTCAAAGATCGCCCTTGAAATAACCGTCGAAACGAGGAGTTCCTCGGCTTCATATAGATTCGAAGTGTCGATGAGAACGACCTTCGCATTGTGCAAGCATTCGATCACATGTTTCGTGATTGAGAGCTTTGGGTCCGAAGTGATCAATCCAAATCTGAAGATGCTTTCGAGTCTTCGCTTGATAACGTTAATTGTACCCTCATGAAATTTATCTCCCAAATCTTTACAAATTTCGTCGACGGATTTCGAGTTAAGCTCCTGCAGCCAATTTTCCCCGTAAAAAAACTGAGCCGTCTGAAGGCACTCGATTTGAGCCTGGCTGAACTCGTACAGGTTCTGGAGATCTGCGATCTCGATCTCTTTTGCCGAGAGTCTCAAGGTAGTGTAAGGCCCTTCCAGTTCTCTGCTGCTGAAAACCTCAAGTGCATCGTTCATGCCAGCATGTCTTAAACCTTTCTTTCCAATTTCGCCGCCATCAAAATATTCACCGTGTGGATCAAAAATGAGAAAACCGTAGCGGCGGAGTTTCATGCAGGAAAGAGCGAGATTTTTCATGAGGTTGCTCTTTCCCATGCCCGTCGTCGCGAAAATGCCAATATGGTGCGGAAATGCGAGGCCTGAAATTCCGACAGGAAAATCGAGTACCCGATCTCCCGATCTGAGTCTCCCGACTTCGATATCGCCTAGGAATCGACGCAGGAACGCATAATCCTCTTCCGTTGCCCGTCTGACTTTCGAGAAGTGGGATGGAATCGACTTCGTCTTTTTAAAAGAGTTTTCTGACGAATATCCCAGAGGAACGCAAACACCAACTCTGTACAAGCGCTCCTCAATTCCTTTAACATCAGAAATCTCATTTCTTGAATCCTTATGAAGCATTTCTCCCGCTTCTCTCAGAATCCAATCGTCCCTGTCGGCATCCGCACCATGTTCGACGTCCATGACCCTGACAAAATACCTGATCTCCTCACCTTCTTCTTCGATGACGAGGAGTTCTCCCACTTGTAAATTCTCAGTAAATCTCGTGCGGAATCTGATCTCCATAACTCTGTTGCCAACGACTCTACCGATGTGCATTTTCCAATCCCCACCCTGGTTGAGTTCGATAGTCGATCCACGAAACCGGCTCAATCACCATATGCTTTTCGCTAATGCCTGTTCAGAGGGAAAATGTTTTCTTATTTCAGGAAAAAGGCAACGAACGAGATCTGAATATCAAGGATCGGAAATGATTTTGACGTTATTCTGGGCGGAGATAATCTCTGCTAGCCTGTTGATTGTCGTCTGTCCTCTGTAATCGCAGACCATTGGACTAATCGGGCAGTTATCGCAAGTCAATTCTTCTATCATCGTCCCAGGATACCCGTAGACATCGAAAAAGCATCCAAAAGGTCGCGTCGATTTCGTTTCAATATTTTCTTTTCGCCAGACATTGCCACCCATTGGTTAATTGTTCTACTTAAGGCTATGCTCGAAATTTCTCTGATCGTAAATTTAAGAGGCGATGATTTTTCTAACAATGCCGATCGGCAAATCTTCATTTGTCATGAATCTCATCACCCTGGTGAATGGGTTGGACGCATGTTGACAACGGCCTCTTATGATGCGAAGAAAACAAAGCGCCCAAGGCTTAAGGTCGTTGGCGTGGGAGGCGCAGGTTGTAACGTACTTCTGGATTCGAGTTTTGAAAACATTGCTGTCTGCACGTCTAACGATCATGTAAGACAGATTCCTGAAAGCAAACGCCTTGTCATCAATGAGAAACATCTTTCGATTCTGCAGAGCACTGATCCGAGGACACTCGCCTCAATCGACTATCGGTTGAAAGAAATGATTCTAGAAGCGATTGGTGAATCTGAAATTCTTTATATATGTGCTGGTCTCGGCGGGGAAACAGGCACATATGTGGCGCCAGCAATCGCGCATATATGCAGACGAATGTCGGATTTTATCGTCATGTCCCTTGCCATTCCTTTTTCTGTCGAGGGGAGGGATCGTCGAAATCTGGCATCAAGAGGCCTCTTGAATGCCCTCTATGCATCGGATATGGTCATTGTGTACGAGAATGATCGATTGCTGAGAACCGCTCCACATCTCCCGCTCTACAATGCATTCAGGTTCATGGATGAAGTCATGTTACTTCCTGCTTTGGGCATGGAAAGAGCGCTCACGAGGGAGGATCTGCACGATCTCAGAGCAATGTTTTCATCGTTCAAACACGCGGTCTTTTGTGTAGGTACAGCTGTTTCTTCTCAAGAACTTCTCGCACTTTACAACGCCCTTGATTCTCCATGGTGTAGCTATTCGATTGAAAATGTGGGAGCCGTGTTGTTGATAATTTCCTCTGAGAAGATCGATGATTTTCTCATAAAGAGAATATCGGAAGAGACAGAACGGAGACTTCCGAAGGCTTCGATCAAATGCGCATGCTACGCCGATCCGTCGCTTAAAGGAAAGGTGAGAGTTGCGGCTCTGCTGGGCACTCCTCCGCAACCGCTTTCGTAATGAAGTCACCGATCAACTTGAATTTCGATTGAATTTTTTTACAAACTATCCAGGATCTGCTTCGGTGCACCTGCGAATTCGACAAGTGCACGTGCCTCCATAAAATGAAGTTTTCCTGGCATGATGAGGGTGTGCAGTGGCGGGCCCATGTCTTCGTTTAAAATATTCTGCGGATATCCAGCCACAATCTTCTCAGTCCTCGATCCCACTCGCGCGGCTGCGCAAAGCAGTGTTCTCTCATCGATTAAACCCTTTCCGATTCTTTCTTCCATATCGAGTAACCATTTCACGCCATCCGCAGCGGTCATGTATTTCCCTTCAGCTACCCTGATGTCAAGGAGAATGAGGGTATGAAGGCCCATTTTCTTGTTTTCCAGTAAATGCTCATAAGGGCTCGAAGGATGGTAATTCTTCTCTTGAAAAGGGAGTGTGACGGTCCTGCCGAACTTATAGTGTTGCAATCCGAAGGCGGATGCGCATGCGGTGTAAATCGAAACGCCGTGAATCAATCGTGTACTGATTCCAGATTCAGAAGCTCTCAGTCTCAGGTCAAGGTGGGTTGTCGCTGTCATCGGATCTCCTGCCGTGAGAAAGGAAACGCGGTGCTGTCTCGCGGCATCAATGACCTCTTTCCCAGATTCGACTTCCTCTCTTGTCAGAATCATAATTTTTTTCCCTATTTTCATTTCCAGATCCTCAACGTTGAAATCGATGAGCCTCGAGGTATAGAATTCAGCGAACACGATGTCGGACTTCTTGATCGCTTCAAGTGCTTGGATCGTCAGATCGTCAGAGCCTGCTAATCCTAAACCAACAAATATCAATTCACCCATTGAATCACCGTGCGGTCCTGGTCTGTTCGTGTCGATGCTAGTAAAGCAGAGTACGTCCGTAAAAAACTTTTACAGTCAGGATTGCTGGACAGGTCGCTTAAAGTTGCTAGGTTAGGAGGTGATGTTCTTTTTCCGATCATTTTTGAGCGCCTGGCAGACCTTCCAGCCGATCTAAAAGAAAAGATCGAAATAGCAAATTTCGAAGAGAGGAAAACGAGGGAGGGCGATTACAAACAGTATGCGAAAATCCCTCAATCTCTTGTTCCTCTGCTCCCGAGTTCATTTGATATCGTAGGGGATATTGCCGTCATCAAGCTTCCAGATGAACTCTTGCCATACAAATCGGAGATTGGCGACGCTCTCATGATGGCATTTCCACACATTAAGACAGTTGCACTCGACAAAGGTATCAAAGGTGAGATGAGGATCATGGAATTGGAGATCATCGCTGGCGAGAATCGAACGGAAACAGTTCACACGGAGTACGGTCTTAAGTTCAAAGTGGACATGAAAAAGACGTATTTCAATCCAAGACTCGCCTCAGAACGAAGGAGAATCGCATCCCTTGTCAGAAATGAAGAAATCGTCATTGATATGTTTGCTGGTGTTGGTCCCTTCTCGATCATGATTCGGAAGTACGGAATGCCGAGAATCGTCTACGCGATTGATTTCAACGTCGACGCGATTGATTATCTCAGAAAGAATATCGTCCTAAATCATTTAAATCGGATTGTCCCGATATGTGCAGATGCAAGGACGGCGATTGAAGATTTGCCTCCAGCCAATCGGATTGTGATGAATCTCCCGCATTCTGCAGGCGAATTCATTATGACTGCGTTGAACAAACTCGAAGAAGACGGCATCTTGCATACATACTTCATATCGGACAAATCAAAGGAACATACCTTTGTTGAATCGGTGAGAACCGAATGTATGAAGGCGGGTTGTTTGATTGAGGTTTTGAGGTGTGAGGAGTTGAAGAGCTATTCTCCTGCAGCGAGCGTCTATTCACTCGATCTTCTTCTTTTCAAGCGGGGTTAGCGTGATACCTCTCTGTCCGTGATAATGACCGCTTCTCTCCTCGTAAGTCATTTTAGCCCGCGTGCTCATCTTTTCAAAAACAATCTGAACGAATTTCGATCCAATCGGAATTTCGATCGAGGATGATGAAGCGTTGAATCCGGTGAATGTGAGGGATCCATGAAATCCTGCGTCGACCTTTCCGAAACTCGCCATAATTCCTTTTCTAATCCATGATGTCCGAAGCCAGAGCTGTGCAGAAATGTCGTTAGGCAACTTGATCGCCTCGATCGTTGAGGCATAGAACATGCTGTTCGGAGGAATGATCGCAACGTTCTCCCGACAAATCTGTCCTGAAGAGGGTAAGAGGATTTCCGAAACTCTTAGATCGTACCCGTTTGGTGTCAAAGAATCGTCAGAAAACCCCTCAATGATGATCTTTCCAGACTTCAGAAAATCGAGTATCTCCCCGTCCGATAATATGCACATAGAAAGTTCATCACATCCTCTCATAAAAATCTATTCTTGATCATCGGGTTACTATTTGTTGCGAAATTCAGCTCGCCGATGCAATCGGATGCAATCGTCTTCTAAAGCGCGTATATTCATGAACAATGATCTCTCATTTTAGTATGATTCTAATTAATCCCATACGATCCAAAAAAATGTTAATGATTTGCAACAGATCAATGTTGACTCGGCAGGACGAATGATGCTGCGCTATATCGAGAAGAACTTGGATTATATGGAGACTGTCTTGAAAAAAGACTGAGATTATATGCGAATTCTTCAAATAAATCTTGAATTACACTCGAAGAAATTTTCGTCAGGCTCAAACGACCGCTTTTCTCGCAGCCACAACGCACTGCCCTGTCGAGATACCTCCGTCTCCGTTTGGGACTGCGTTGTGACAAACGAATTTCAGTCCTTTTGCGTCAACGAGTCTTTTCGTGATCGTCGAGATTGTATAATTGTAAGATACCCCGCCAGTTAGACCGATCGCCTTGACCCCCCGCACATATGCTTCCTCAGCAGCGATCTCAACAAGTCCCTCCAGCAGCGTGTAAACGAAGCTGTAAATCTTATCTTCTCTCCTGCCTGAGGAATGAACGAGTTGCTGGAAAAGCGGAACTGTTTTGATCACGTTTCCTTCCCGTTCAAGTTTGAATTTGATCTCTCTTTTTCCGACTTCAAGATGTCGCTCAAGTTTCATTGCAGGCTCACCTTCGTATGTCCTAGAACAGCAAATACCAAAATAACAGGAGAGCGCGTCGAGTATTCTTCCGAAGCTTGTGGTGAGTGGGCTGGTGCGCATCATCTTTTTGAAAATTATGGTTTTCTCATCATCAAAAAGCTCTGTATCAATGTCTGACAATTCGCACAGAGCAAAGACCAGTCTGCGCGGATCCCTGACGGCTTTTTCTCCTCCTAACAAGGGGATTTCCTGCAGGTGTCCTACTCGTTCGTATCCTTCTGTGTTCGCGTAAAGAACTTCGCCGCCCCACGATTTTCCATCAGCCCCATAACCAGTCCCATCGAGCGTCAGTGCAACGATTTCCTCGAGACCTCTATCGACAAGAAGCGAAACAGCATGAGCATGATGATGTTGTACCTCGACAAGCTGAGCACCCCAAGTTTCTGAGAGCTCCTTACCAAGTTTCCTCGTTGTGTATCCTGGATGCAGATCAATTCCGATTGCATCGATCTTTTCGATGCCAAGGAGTTTTTTCTGGAATTTGATTGCCGAATCGAGGAATTCGATTACACCGAGTGAGCTACCATCGCCGATGTACTGCGTTGGATAAATTTTTCCATCAAATGCAATCGCTCCCGTGATGTTCTCCTGAGCTCCGAGTCCAACAGAAGTGCCACGGATACCAATATCGAGGCTCGACGGGATATAGCCTCTGGACTTCCTCAGGAAGTAAATGTCGGTGTTGAAAGTCCTGAGAACTGAATCATCGCACCGATTGATGATTTTCCGATTGTGGAGCAGATAGCAATCCGCATTCATTGAAAAGACATCGCTGTCCTGAAGAATCATCGGCTCTCCAGGCACATTGGCCGAGGTCATCACGAGCGCGTTTTCATTGAGATGATGAAATAGGATATGATGCATTCCGCTGTATGGCAAAAAGGCACCGATATTCCCGAGACCAGGCGCGATCACTTCATTGATTTTCTTTTCCCTTTTTTTGACAAGAACAATTGGTCTGTTGTGCGATGTCAATAGTTCTTCCTCGAAAGGTGTTGGTTCTGCTAATTCTTTGACTGCGTCGAGATCCCTGAACATAACAGCAAAAGGTTTCTCCTTTCTTTTGTACCACTCGCGTAATCGCGGAAGGGTTTCAAGGGTACAGCAGATATGCATGCCGCCCCAGCTTTTCGCGATACCAATGGCGCCACGATGTAGCATCTCCGCGAACTTTCTGATCGGGTCTTCATCGATCCTATGGCCGTGTGAATCGACAAGATAATATCGTGGCCCACATCTTGGACAGCTGATCGTCTGGTGGTGAAATCTTCTATCGGTTGGATTCTCATATTCTTTTCTGCACTCCTCGCACATTGGAAATTCATCCATTGAGGTATGAATGCGGTCATAGGGCACGTTACTGATTAGGCTGAATCGAGCACCGCACACAGTACAATTGGTAAATGGATAGAGATATCGCCTGTTTCCCTCGTCGAAGATTTCGTTTCTACAATCTTCACATATTGTTGTATCGGTTGGAATAGAGACGCCACGCTCTCCCTCACTGCTTGATACAATCCTGAAACCCGACAATGTATTACATACTTTATCATCCTCGTTGATGATTTCGATTGAATCTATTCGAGCGAGTGGCGGAAGGTGTCTCTTCAATTCCTCCAGGAGAATTTCTCCGTCCCTGTCAACTTCAATAATCACGTTAGAACCGTTGTTCTGGACAAATCCGTTGAGGCCCAGGGCATTCGCTATTCGATAAACAGTAGGTCTGAATCCAACACCCTGGACGATTCCCCGTATAATGATGCGCATTCAACTCAGAGTAACGGGCAGGAATCATATATTATATGCAATTATCGTCCTAAGTTCTCGTGTCTTATTGCAACTTCCGTTCTTATACAAAATTGAAGAAGTATTTGGCACTAAAAAGAGTGGCAGAGCGGGACTAAATTGTAATCAAAAGCTGATTTATTATACTTTGGGAATATTTATTCGATCAATGAATCTTGCCGTTCGGCAGAATTGGTTGGACAAATCGGAATGACCAAATGTTTGATCGAGGCGCCTAACTCGATCCAGGATTCTGGCGAATTTGTCGCTCTCCTCAGAATCAATTCTTCATTAAAGAGTAGCAAAATTGTACAGGTGATCTCCCGAAAAAATTTTACAAAATGTATAAAGAAAGGATTTCAATATCGTCAGCTGGTCGAGAATATGAGTAATGTTCCTGAGGACCTGAAATACACGAAGGAGCACCAATGGGTAAGAGTTGATGGCGATTTTGCTATAGTGGGTATCACTGATCACGCGCAGAATGAACTTGCAAACATCGTTTATGCAGAAGTGCCAAAAATCGGGTCCATTGTCAGAAAAGGGGATGTACTAGGAGCTGTCGAAAGTGTCAAGACAGTTGCTGAAGTCTACAGTCCTGTTTCTGGTGAGGTCGTCAAATCGAACGTCCAGTTAGAGGAGTCTCCGCAACTGATCAACGAATCACCTTATAGTAAGGGATGGATTGCGGTGATCAAGATCAGCGACCCCTCCGAACTTTCTGATCTCTTGGATGCGGAAGGTTACAGGAAATCGATTGGCGAATGATACTTAATTCTTTTTGACTTCATACTCTTTTAACAAAATCATAAAAAATATCACGTGATTTGAGTTGATCTACAACATTGGAATGGTAATCAATTAGAATTCTCGGTTATGGAAATTGTTTTTATAAAAATGCAGTTGTCTGAGAACTTATTTAAACATTCTTTTGCCATGGGAATACCAGTATTCTTATGAACACATCGGAAGAAAAAAACAGCAGAGGAGCTGTCGAAACGATGAATACGCTCCTGTATTCTCCAGTCGTCTTCGTCGGGATCGGAAAGAAAGATCTAGACATCATCACGGTCGGCATGTTCGACCTCTTTTCATTTCGACGGCCGATTATTAGCATCGGTGTGACTGCGTCAGGGTATGGTTACAAACTGGCCGAAGAAAACGATGATTTCTCGGTCGATTTTCTTGGTATCGAGCTCGTCGACAAAGTTGTATGTTGTGGATCAAAACCAGAAAGTAAAGTCAATAAATTCGAAGCATGCGCGCTTACACCCGTCCCTGGTTTCAGAATAAAATCTCCGAAGATCGAGGAATGCATCATGAATGGTGAATGCAAAAAGATTGAATCCTTCGAAAAAGGAGATTATATTTGGTTTCCCGGTCAAATCATACATGGAGACGTAACAGCTGACTATGATCAGAATCGCGCTCTGCTGCGTCGAGATGGGATCTTCTGGTCAATAGGCAATCAGGTGTAGCATTAAGATAGATCGAATTCTCTATCATCGATTTAATAACGGTGACAAGCTTCTCTTGTGTCTGAGATTGAATCGGCGAACTGATCATACGCACTGAT
The DNA here is from genome assembly GCA_014361295.1 of Methanomassiliicoccales archaeon. Classification (NCBI taxonomy): domain Archaea; kingdom Methanobacteriati; phylum Thermoplasmatota; class Thermoplasmata; order Methanomassiliicoccales; species Methanomassiliicoccales archaeon. The sequence goes on from JACIVX010000001.1 coordinate 1,736,321, forward strand.
CACTTTCACGTTCCGGCTAGTTCAAGTGTTTTAGGGCACTCGCATTTTTCCCTTTTTTTGGGAATCAACGGCAAGGTTCTGATGATGAGTCGTCTGATCTTATCGATATTCTCATTCATCGTCCTTAAAACAGTGGCTGTGTCAACTGGTTTCTCTGCCCAGACGTCGTAATCGGTGATCATTGCAAGGCTCACGTAGCACATCTCCAATTCCCTAGCCAGTTGACACTCTGGAACGAGCGTCATGCCGATAATATCCGCAAAATTCCTGAACATTCGGCTTTCCGCACGTGTGGAAAAACGTGGCCCTTCGATACAGATGTAAGTGCCAGAAGGCTTAAAGAGGATTTTTTCTTTCATTGCTTGTTCGATGAAAAGCTGGCGCAATTCCGGGCAGAAAGGATCCGCCGCGCCGATGTGAATCGTCTTTGCGCCATCAAAGAATGTGTAATCCCTGCGCTTCGTGAAATCGATAAACTGGTCAACAATAACAATTTCGCCTGGCCTGTAATCTTCCTTGAGCGAGCCAACAGCGCATGGAGAAATGACTCTCTCAACGCCTAGTTCCTTCAATGCCCAGATGTTTGCCCTGTAATTGACTCTGTGAGGTGGATAAATATGGTTCTTTCCATGCCTTGAAAGAAAGGCAACCTTCGTCTCACCTAATTCGCCGATCTGAATATCATCGGATGGCGGTCCGTACGGTGTATTCAATTTCACACTCTTTTTGATTTTGAAAAGTCCTTCTTCATAGACACCAGTCCCTCCGATGATTGCGATACGCACTCTATCCATTCTGAACACCCTAGATTGCTGTTTCCAAGATGAAATCGGATTTGTGATGAATAAGCTTGCGGTCGAGTTATACTTGTTTCTAATTTAAGAAATCATCCATGGTGAATCGATGCGCCTTCTCTGGTCATTCCATTGCTAACATTTACTCATGAAAGAATCTCTCTATTCGGCATATGTGAGACTTTCCAGTACGATCGGGAATAGTATGAAACAATCAACTGGATGGAAATTGATAGAAGTATTTTTCAAGCAGGAAGCAGATATTAATTAGAGGAGGTTGTTTGTATGGAACAGAAAGTTGAGCTCACTGCTGGTGATGCGATCAAAGCATTCCCCGCGTTTCCCGTTGCACTTGTTGCGATGGGAAATGGCGAGAGGAATATCATCACCGTCGGTATCGTGCACGCTATGTCTCTTAAGCCTGCGATTGTTGGCGTTGGCATTATGCCTTCAAGACACAGCCACAAATTGATGCAAAAATACGATGATTTCTCAATCAATTTACCAGGCAAAGAACTTGTGAAGGAAGTCATGTTCTGCGGAACCAAATCTGGCAAGGACGTTGATAAATTCAAAGAAACGAATCTCACGCCGGTGAAGGGAAAAAAGATTGCATCACCCTGCATCGGCGAATGTCTAGTCGTTATGGAATGCAAAAAAACAGGATCTCTTGATATCGGTGACAGGACATGGTTCTTTGGCGAAATCGTGCACGCTGAGGCCACTAAGGATTACACACGGGACAAAGGTCTTCTTTACTGGGGCGGAGAATTTAGGCTACCCGGCGAGGTGATCTGGAGGAGGTAATGTGGACCTTCCTCCTTTCGATCTGGAGAATTGGTTGATCAGATGCAAGGGCGCAAGGATCAATCTTGACCATAGCGGCGTCCCGTCTCCTTACGCCGACGGTTTCAACCCCCATGTTGACCAGTACGATATTGATGATTATGAACTTTAGGAAAGGCTGATCGAACTCATCGCCTCAACCTATGGTGTTGAAAAGGAAAAGGTCGCCCCGTGCTTCGGCGCACAGAATGCCAATTACTTCTCATTTCAGACAATTTTGAAATCGAGCGATCTTGTTGCGATTGAATCTCCCACATACATGCCGATTAAGTACTCGCCACTTCCATTTGCAACGTCTTCAATCTAACCAGAGATCCTTCTCATGATTTTCATTTTCTCGAGAAAGAAATTGAAGAATGTATAGAAAGAGGGGCAAGGGCTGTTGTTTTTACAAATCTCCATAACCCAAGCGCCTCCTCGCTTTCAAATGAAGCCCTTATGAGCATTCTCGAGATCACTTCGAGAAAGAAAACCGCGGTCATCTGCGATGAGATATACCGAGAGATGCACTATGGTGACCCACCAGATCCCGTTGCGACTCTTAACGATAACGCAATTTCTGTTTCTGGCCTCACCAAACTTTACGGACTCGGTGATCTGAGGGTTGGATGGGTGCTCGCGCCGCCAGAGATCGCATCACGAATCGATCTTCTGAGGCTATACGTTGCTTATCGTCTTCCCGTGCGATCGGTCGCCGTCGCCATCGAAGCGATCAAGCGCAGAGATTGGTTCAGGGAACGGATGTTACGCATCGCGATGAGGAATTTCGCGGTTTTAAAGGAATGGCTCGAAGAGGAAAACCGAGTTTCATGTAAGTTTCCTCAGGGAGGACTTATGGCTCTCTTTAAACTGCCAAAAGGGATCGGCGATATGAAGTTCATCGAATATCTCCTCGATTGATTCTCTACGGCGGTGTGCCCTGGTCGTTACTTCGGCATAGGCGATCACATCAGAGTGACTTTCAGCTGTACAACCGCCGACTTCAAATCCGGACTTTTGAAAATATATCGATGGCGCTTGACAATCTTGGTGTTTGATCACTCTGTTGGTACTTCCGCCCTCTTATATGAGCCGAGTACCTTGAGGAACGAAGCACGTCTCATCAGTTCAGTGAGCGCAGACTTGACATTCGGATCGTCGAAGTGCCCCTCGATGTCCACATAGAAGACATATTCCCACGGTTTGTCTCGCCGAGGCCTCGATTCGAGCTTGAGCATATTCACATTCCTGTCAGCGAAGGCACCAAGGCAGTAATGGAGGGCACCAGGCACATTCTTAGTCGCAAAGACGAGCGAGGTCTTGTCGCCAGATGGATTCAGCATTGCGGTCTTCTCGATGACAAAGAACCGCGTGTAATTGTTGTGGCTATTCTGAATTCCTTCCTTGAGGATTTTCATATCGTATTCCTTGGCGGCCCTCGCACTCGCGATCGCCGCCTCCTCTTTCATCCCTCGTTTTTTTACCAGTTCAACGCTCCCAGCCGTGTCGTAGGCCGGAATCTTTTCCCAGTGAGGATACCTTGAAAGAAAACTCCTGCACTGTCCGAGTGCCTGAGGATGACTATAGACCCTTCTCACATCCTCAATCTCCGCATCAGGATGCCCGATGAGACAGTGGCGGATGAGCAGAATGATCTCCCCGACAACCGTTAGATCGTTTTCGAGGAGGAGATCGTTGACCTTCGTAACACTCCCCTCGATCGAGTTTTCGACTGGGACGACGCCATGGCTTGCTTCCCCGTGGTTAATCGCTTCGAAAACGTCCTCGAACTCGGGACAGGGTAGCGTCTTAGTCCCTTCGCCAAAGAACCTATACACGGCATCTTCACTGTAAGCGCCCCGAATACCCTGGAACGCCACTTTTCGCTTCAATTCCTTGCTATTCATGTTTGCCTCCGAAGAACTCATCGTGAACAGCTCTTATTGTTTTTTGAAGATCCTTTGCATCAACCGTGAAGTGATACGCAACCATTGATGCCCCAGCTGAAATCATCCCAACGCTGACCCCTTCTTTTGACACGGCGGTGAAGACCCTAGCGGCGATCCCCTTTCTGTAGCCAAGTCCTTCACCGACGACACAAAGGAGGGCGATATCGTCGGTCGACTCGATTCTATCGACAATTCCCGTTTCAAGTTCCTCAAGCGCTTTTTCGGCGCGCTCAAGCGATTTTTTGTCGACAAGCATCGCGATGCAGGTTTGCGAGGTTGCGATTGAATAGATGTTGACACCAGCATCACTTAATTTCTGCGAAATACTCGAAAGGATGCCGAACTTATGCGCGGCGCCAGCGCCGTACACTTTGATGACTGCCATGTCCTTCATATATGAAATGCTCTTGATGGTACCTGCTCTCTCAACACCACTCGGCCTGATGGTCGTTCCTTCCTTTTCTGGCTTGAAGACATTCTTGACCTTAATCGTGATGTTTTTCTCTCGCGCCGGCTCGACAGTTCTCGGGTGTAATACTTTCGCGCCAAAATACGATAATTCGGCGGCCTCATCGTATGAAAGATTTTCGATTGTCACCGCCTCGGGGACGAATTTTGGATCAACACTCATGAATCCATCTACATCCTTCCAGATTTCAAGTACCTGTGCACCAATCGCATTTGCAATGACACTGGCACTGTAATCACTGCCATTTCTCCCAAAAACTGCGACGTGGCCCTCTTTCGTCCTTCCAAAGAAGCCTGTAACAACAGGCACCTCCTGCCTGCCTAGCATTGCGATGAGTTTCGGTGCGATATTCCGTCTTGTCTCTTGGAGATCAGCGACTGCGTTGCCATATGGACCAACGGCCACGATGCCGAGCTCATCAGCATCGATCGGGGTTGCGTTCAATCCCATATCCTGTAACATCGCAGCAACAAGAACGACCGAAAGCCTCTCCCCGAAGCTCTGCACAAGATCCAATGATCGGGGTGTCAACTCTTCAAGGTAGGAGATACCATACAGGACTTTTTCGAGTTTTGCGAGTCTCTCAAGCAGAAGATCGATCGCACGCTGCTTTACGTCGAGGGCGTTAACAACACCGCCGAGGATTGCCATGTGTCTTTCTTTCAATTGACTGACGAAAGCCTCCACTTCTTCGTCCTTTCTCGTTTTAGAAACGAATGAGACAATCGAATCGGTCACACCCTGAACAGCACTGACGACGATGACCTTTGGCTCTTGATCTGAGGCGATGATTTCCCCGACGCCGAGCATCGAATTGGCATCCGTTAACGAGCTGCCACCAAATTTCATGACTTTCATCGCCCCCTCACCCTCCTGATGATTTCCACTGGGTTATCTCTCACCGCTCTTTCAGCCTCTGCCCTCGCCAGGCCAGCACCCATCGCAATCACGATTGCCTCCTCTTCGCTGAGCAGGTCTTTCGCGTAATGCGCGTCTGTATTGACGATCATCTTTGCACCGACTTCACTAGCGATTTTTGCAACATGGCCGTTCGTCGCTGAATGCGCACTTCTCGAAGTGATTTCGAGTGCGATTCCGTTGTCCTTTGCGATCTGGGCTTCTTCAAGTGTGATAAAGCCAGGGTGAGCAAGCACATCGACCTCGGGATTACTCACGGCAACTCTGTTCGTTCCTGGCTCGACGGGCTCACTGATTGTTTCGCCATGAACGACGATCAGCTGAGCGCCGAGTCTTCTCGCTTCGGTGATCGCGACATCTATTTTCGAAGCCGGTACATGCGTTAATTCAACGCCGAGAATGACTTCAATGTCCCATTCTGAAGCGAGATGACAGTCTCTTCGTGTCTCATTAATAACTCTCTCCATTGTCGAAAGTGAAACATGATCGGTCAAAGCGATCGCCCGATGTCCCTTCGCGACCGCTCGTCTTGCAAGTTCAATTGGAAGAAGTTCGCCATCGCTCAGCAGTGTATGTGTATGAAGATCGATCCTCATTTTCTTCGCTCCGAAAGAACTCTATAAACTTCCGTGATCGGGAGGTCCATTTTCTCAAGTAAAACCATGAAATGGTAAATGAGGTCTGCGGTCTCCCACGCTTCTTGTTTGGGATCACCATTTTTCGCAGCAAGAATTAGCTCTGTCGCCTCTTCAACGATTTTCTTCAGCAGCTTGTCCTCGTCTTTGAATAATTTAGATGTGTAGCTCTCTTCTTTGGGATTTATCTTCCTATCTCGAATCACCCTGCGGAGTTCTGGTATAATTGCGGCGGTACTCCTCGTATCGCCATAAATGACCTCCTCAAAGCATGAAGGTCTGTTAAGATGACAGGCGTTGCCCGTCTGGCGAACCCTCACGAGGAGAGTATCTAAATCACAATCCGTCTGTATAGAAACGATATCCTGCACGTTGCCCGAAGTCTCACCCTTCATCCAGAGTTTCTTCCTCGACCTGCTGTAGAAGTGTGTTTTCCCCGTCTCGATCATCTTTTGGCAAGCTTCCTCGTTCGCATAGGCCATCATTAGGACCTCGTTTGTCTCTGCATCTTGAACGATAACGGGAATGAGACCATTTTCATCGAATTTGAGTTTCGAAATCATCTGACGAGAATCCCCCTTTCTTGCAAATACTCTTTGACCTGCCGAACAGTGTAGATGCCGTAGTGGAAGATCGAGGCCGCCAGCGCGGCATCTGCATCGGTTTGAGAGAAGACTTCATAGATGTGCTCGAGCGTACCACATCCTCCCGAAGCGATTACTGGAATACCAACCGCCTCACTCACCGCTGCCGTTAGTTCGATATCATAGCCGTTCTGAGTCCCATCCGCATCCATGCTCGTCAACAAAATCTCGCCTGCTCCGAGCTCTTCTACTCGAATCGCCCAGTCAATTGCATCTAGAGATGTCCGCCGTCTTCCTCCGTGCGTATAGACGAGCCACGAATCTTTTTCCCTTTTCGCGTCAATCGCGACAACAACGCACTGCCTTCCGAAGTCCTCCGCACACAGTGTAATCGTTTCGGGGTTTTCTACGGCAACGGTGTTGATCGACACTTTGTCTGCACCAGCGAGCAGCGCATCCCGCATGTCGTCACGGCTTCGGATTCCACCGCCGACCGTCAAGGGAACGAAAACCTTTTCCGCTGTCTTTCTGACAACATCGAGAAGCGTTTTTCTTCCTTTCACGCTTGCAGAAATATCGAGAAAGACGATTTCGTCTGCTCCCTGCTTCTCGTACTCTGCGGCCATATCGGGCGGATACCCAACGCCCCGGAGATTCTGAAATTTGACACCCTTGACAACACCCTCTTCGGTCACATCAAGGCATGGAATGATTCTCTTGGCCAGCAGCGTCATTCCCTCCTGATTCGAGGCGTCTCCTTCGTGCTCAGTATATCTTTTCTTTGTAATGCCGCATTCTTGAGCGCCAATCCAAGCGCCTTGAATGTCGCCTCGATGATGTGATGTTCATCAAATCCCCTCTGGACGATCACATGAAGTGTGATCCCTGACGCCATTGCAAAACTTCTTAAGAAGTGGCGGTAGAGATCATTGGGGCATTCAATGTCTGCGTATGGGCGATCGATTAGATCGACCGCGACGGTGACCAATGCATCGTCCATTGGAACAGTTGCGCTCGAAATTCTCTCAACGGGTGTATCATGAATCGCTTGTCGGAGGGCCATGCCCAGAGCGATCGCCGCGTCCTCAATGAGGTGGTGTTCATTGTCCCCTACAAGTTTCATCATGAGATCGAACGACGCATATTTCCCGAGGGTCTCAAGCATATGGCGGAGGAATTGATCTTCGCATTCAATCTGACCAGTGCCACTACCGTCGAGCACTATCGAGATCTCGATATCAGTCTCTTTCGTCTTCCTGCTGAGGTTCGCCATTCTTTTTTTCATCATCTCCGCCTCCAGACATCACTCGGAGCGATCCCACCGGTGTACATGGCCATTCCCACGACCGCGGCACACGCACCGAGTTTCTCGAGTAAATTGATGTCTTCTCTATTCTTTATTCCGCCGGCGACGAAAACATTGTGAGGGCATTGATCGATGAATGCCTTTGTTTTTGTTGCATCGATTCCGGCGTTCTTGCCCTCGACATCGACGTCCGTGTAGAGAACACCGGCAAGAGGGAGCGCTGTGATATTCCGAAAGATCTCGTCCAGAGTGATCATCGTTGGCTCCTGCCAACCTTTAATGAGGACTTTACTCTCCCGCACATCGATTGCGAGCATCAGTTTACCTGGCCATTTCTCTGCCATACATTTAAGCCAGGGACGGTCAAGGATCCCCTTCGTCCCTGTGATAACCCTTGAGGCACCAAATGATATTAAATCAGCGATCATCGATTCCGATCGGACTCCTCCTCCGACCTGGATGGGAATTTCTATTTCCGCCAGAATTCTCCGGATGATTGGAAGGTTGCTTCCTTTCCCCATCGCTGCGTCAAGATCGATGACATGGAGGCCGGGCGCGCCCCTATCTTCCCAGTCGTGAGCTACCGCAATTGGATCAGGGAGTACGATTCGCTCCGTGCCAGGAACGCCACCAACGAGTTGCACGACTTTTCCGTTCATGATGTCGATCGCCGGCAGGACGATCAAAGGCACCCCTCCGCGAATTCAACAAAATTCAATAAGAATTTGAGACCATATGTGCTGCTCTTTTCAGGATGGAACTGTGTTCCGTAGGTATTTCTCTTTCTGACTATTGAGGGAAACTCCTCACCATAGTGCGTCCTTCCGACGATGATGTTTTCTTGAGGATCGCCTCGATAGGAGTGAGCAAAGTAGAAGAATTTCGAGTCAATGCCGTGGAGAATTGAATCTTCGCCAGCGACTGTGTTCCACCCCATGTGCGGAATTTTGTTTGCTTTCAATTTGATAACTCGGCCTTTCATAAAGCCCAGACCTGGTCTTGAACCCTCTTCGCTACCTTCGAATAGAATCTGCATCCCGATGCAGATTCCCAAGCAAGGTGTCCCTTCGTTCAATCGTCTTACGATCTCATCCTTGATCGAAAGAAGTCTTTCCATAGTTCGGCTGAAGGCACCAACACCGGGCAAAACAATGCATTCCGCATCGAGAAGTAAATTCAAATCACTGGCAATTGAAACTTCAGCTCCGCAGTTTTCTAGGGCTTTTCTGATGCTGTGCAAATTACCGACACCGTAATCGGCGATCGTAATCCTCACCGGCACTCCTCAAGCACCTCCTTGATCAGTTGGAGAAGACGTTCGTTCATTTCCCTCGTCCCGACGGTGACTCTCACACAGTTTTCCAGCCTCCTGACTTTTCCAAAATCCCTGATGAGGATGCCCTTTTGTGCGAGTTTTGAAACAAGAGTTTCCGAGCTTATTGGCGATTTTGCCAGTACGAAATTTGCATCGGAAGGATAGACTTTGAATCCGATCGCCATCAGTCCTTTAGACACAAATTCTCTCTCCCTTTTGACTGCCTCCACGGTCTTCATCACAAAGTCCTGTCGGTTTAGTGCGGCGATCGCTATCTTTTCGCTGATGATGTTGAGGCTCAGCGGTGTCTTCGCCCTCAGCAGGACATTTGCAAGATGAGGATTCGCGATCGCGTATCCAATTCTCAGGCCAGCAAGTCCGTAAGCCTTAGAAAATGTTCTCGTAACGATGAGATTATCATATTCGTTGACGAGCGGAACGAAGGACTGATTCGAGAATTCAGCATAAGCCTCGTCAACGATCACAGGACGATCCACGCCTTCGATGATCTCCCTCACATCTTTCATTCTAAAGCTATTTCCCGTTGGATTATTCGGCGTGCTGAGTAGGACGACTTTCCCTTCTGTTGCATTGATCGCCTCAGGATCCAATTGGAACCGTTCGTCGAGGTCCACGTTGACCACAATCCCACCATTGACTTTGACAAAAAACGCATGCAATGCGTAGGTCGGGTGGGGCATAACAACTTTCTCTCCAGACTCGATGAACGCCTTGATACATACATCGAGGATCTCGTCAGATCCATTTCCAGCGACGAAATTGTTCATTTCGAGGCCATAAAATCCAGCAAGCGCTCTTCTTAAATCATCAGAATAGGTCGTTGGGTAATTGTTGAGATCAGTGTTGGTCAATTCCTGCAGAACTTCCATTATAACCGGGTTCGGTCCAAAAAGGTTCGCGTTATTGTCCATCCTGAACGCTCTCACAGTCGGACTGTAATACAGAGAGATGTCGCGCAGCGTCGATTTAATCCACTTTTCGATCATCGTATGTCACCTACGGTACCATTCTGTCGATTGGTACGATGAGAATGCCAGTCGCTCCGAGTGATTTGAGTCGAATGACAGCGTCGTACACCTTATCCTTATCAACTACGACATGAATCGCAACGACATCGTCTCGGCCCATGATGTTCATGATCGTGGGTCCTGCAATACCAGGAAGAAATTTCTTGACCTCGTCAAGGGCTTTTACCGGCACATCCGCCATTAAATATTTCTTGTTCTCGGCATCCGATACACTCTTGATCGCCGCTGATAACTCATCGATTTGTTTCCTCTTGTTCTTCACACTCTCCTTATTGCCTATGAGAACGGCATTAGACTCAACAATTGTGGCAATTTCTTTGAGTCTGTGTGTTCTGAGCGTGGAGCCAGTTGAAACGAGATCGACGATAAGGTCAGCGACGCCAATGTGCGGTGTCACCTCCGTCGCACCAGAAACGACCGAAATCTTAACCCTCTTCCCCATTTTTGAAAAGAAACGCTGGGTTAGATTTGGAAACGAGGTCGCAACGGTCGAATCGTCTTTGATTTCTTCGATCGAATTAATATTGGTGTTTTCAGGTACAGCGACCACGAGTCTACAGTATCCGTAATTAAGCTCGACGAGCGTAACAACATCGAGATCGGCCTCGAGAACAAGATCTTTTCCTGTGATACCAGCATCAACAACTCCCTGATGCACAAATCGCACAATATCCTGAGCCCTCAGGAACATAACTTCGAGATCTCTCTCTTTCACCGACGCGAATAGCTTTCGCTCCGATCCGTCCTCGATCTCAATACCCGCCTGTTTCATGATCTGGACAGATCGCTCGCTTAACCGTCCCTTATTCGGTAAGGCGACCCGCAATGCCATATGTTCACCTGTAGCAATCCTCCCTCAATGTGGAATCACTATTTTAACAATATTATTTGATCGTTCTGACAAAAAACGATCAAGGAAAATAACGGCCGAAAAGAATTTCATTTTGACTGGCAATGTTTTTTGTTATTCATTGATTGCATCGGTCAAATTGTCATCGAATTCCTGGCTCTCGATCTTATTTGGTAGTATGTTCTTCTTGGTCTTTTAGCATTCTTTCAAAATCCTGATGATTCTTAGATATTGAGATAAGCTCCAGAATTTGCTCGATTCCCCTCAGCGCAGCGATCCCTTTTGGAGTGATGAAATAGACATGTGTTTTTCTGTTTATGTCAATATATCCGCCGTTTCTCAGGAGCTTCATATGAAACTGCAAGTGTCCAGTTCTCAGACCGAGTTGACGGCTCACTTCAGAAAATGTCCTTTCACTGGTTGAAAGAAGTTCCAGAATCCTGATTCGCCACGCATTTGAAAGGGGACTCAAAATCATTTCAACCTGCTCGGGGGAAAAACCTGATGGAGCGCGAATCACTTTATTCTCGTTCCCCTTTGTATCGGCACCCACGCGCGTTTTAAAAACATTGAATATCGCGATATAGCATTTAATTTGGTGCAGGAAGTCGAGAGCAAACTTCGAACACTGTGGGTCGAGGCAGGGCGAAGATGACCCCAAAATCATTGCTTCTATTTCTTCAATTAATGCGAGCGCTGCATCGATTTTGTCACTCTGGAAGAGTCTGATTGTTTCGTTAACGACCTTTTCAATCTTGCTAATACATTCACTCTTCCTTGAACAATTTGATGAAATATCGAAGCGACACATTTCAGTCTTCAACAATTTTTGACTTTCATCGCTGAAAATCTGTTGGATTTGTCGGATGAAAGTACTCTTAAAATCATCATATCGAATGTGGAGAAGTGTTTCACTGAGCGTTTCGATTTCCTTTCTCAATGAATTCAATTCTCTCAATATCTGTTCGCTTTCCATTGGTATAAAATTGTATTAATTCATAATACTTATATATTTCGAAAGACACTCTCCTCTTAGGTGGAAAAATGGCGAAAATTCCGGATGAAGTGATGAAGATCATTAATGATCCAAATGCGACGAAAATTCTGGGGACAAAGGATCCGAAAGGATCGGTCCATGTAATCCATGTAGGAAGTCTCGTTGCGCCAGCGCCCGATACGCTCGCCGTCGGAGCGGTACTCATGCAGAGGACCAGCAACAATCTGCAAGCGATGAAAGAGAAGAATGAGACAGCTTCGATACTTCTCGTCAGCGGTATGAAATCATACGAAATCAAAGCCAAGGTGAAAGATTTCCAAACATCTGGGCAATTGGTCAATACGATGAATGAGCGACTTGCAAAGATGAATCTTAAGGCAAGAGGCGTCTGGACTTTCGAACCCATCGAAATCTGGAATCAAAGTGCTTCTCAAGAGGCTGGGAAGCGCATCGTCTAAGCGCTTCCCTCCGCTCCCCCTTTTTTTTAATTATTTTTTTGTATCAATTTGTACACGAGAAGCTTCAAAAGCGATGCTTTTCATCCTGCAGCTAGAATCTGTTTATTGATACAAGTTATCGGTCAATCGTTTAATTGAACGCGAATTCGATTTTTGAAATTGCTTTTTCCGAGAAATCTGTCTTAATGAGCTGCGGCAGTCTGCCCTTGAGCGCCACCTTACCTTCTACAATGACCATCGTCCCTTCGACCCCCTCTATCGAGCAAACTTTGTCTAGTGCCGCTCGCACAACTTCCTCATCATCTGATTTAATGAGATTACCAAGAAGTGTCGCACATGCATCTGCAAGGGCTACATCTTCCGCAACAACTGTGGCGGCGTCAGAAATGCCAAATGAAATCGAATGTCCTATCTTTCCTGAGGATGTGCAGATGCCAAAGATTCCTTCTCTCGGTTCGCATCTGAATCCGATCTTTCTTTTGTAGTGATCGCCTGCGTAGATTCCGATTTCTACAGGCACTTTCAGTTTCATTGCAATGTCGCCACCGTTGTCGACGATAGCGTGGTCTGCACCTTCAGCCATCATGGCCCTAACAGCTTCTTCTGCGATAATGCCGGCAACCGCGGCCATAGGTCCCACGCCAGCCTTTCTCGAAACTTCGCACATTCTCCTCACAATTGGAGGAGCAAACGAAGGCGGCTCGTATGGTTCGAGCGTCACAAGGAAAAAGGGGTCGGAGAGCGCGAAGCGGATGATCTCTTCTCTCGATCTAAAGATCGAGGCCTCTGCCGCAGGAATGAAACGTTCTTCTGCAATGATGTTGACGGCCGTCTCTCCTATTTCAAAATGTTTCTTTGTCACCATATCCGCAATTTCATTGCTCTCGGTGGGCAGGTATCGATGCAAAGGCCACATGCGATGCATCGATCTCCTTTGAAAAGCACTTTCCATGTCTGCTTGTCCATCTCAAATGCGTCGGCTGGACAAATCGAGAGGCAAGCACCGCAATCAGTGCAACGATCTTCATCCCTGTTCACGTATTCGTTCAGTTCCCTAACCTCAACACCCGCATCTTTCAAAAAGGAAATTCCTTTGTTCATCTGCGAGGGTTTCCCCTCAACTTCAATTAGAAGCCTTCCACCTCTTTCGCTGACCTCGGCGCGCAAAATATTGACCAGGAGGTCGTATTCCTTGATCATCTTGTACGTGAGCGGCTCATTAACGATCGCGGGTGTGAAGCTCAGGAGGTATTTTTTCTTCACCATGATCACACCTCCTCTTTCGATCTGATGTCGAGCGGTTTGAACGATCGCTCCTCTGGCAATGGCTGAACTGGTCTAGAAATCAGGAATTCCCCTTCTTCAATCATCTTCTTCAGCTTCTCTGCGATAACCCTTGCTTTATAGTAACTTGAAAGGGATGAGGTTTTCACCTTCTTTCCGAAGAGCTCGATCGACCCGCTTCTCAATTCTGCATAACTGACCTCTTTCAGTGGCTTTCTGTTCCTTGATTGAAGTGAATAATCAAGCACAGGCGCAAAGAGATCCTTGTCGCTGAGGGATGCAAATTTCATGACTTCCTGGTCCAAGATAGGAATCGGTACACCGATGCCAACAGCAAGCGAAACGCCGTAACGGTGGAAATAAAGTGCCCTGATGAACTCTGTTGACATCTCTTTCATATCACCAATGACGGCAAGTGTCCTTCCAGGTCGCAACGGCACGCCATTTTTCGTCGGAACCGTGGTGTTGTATTGTGTGCCTTCCCATGCAACGAATCCTTTTGCCCCGCCAATGAAAATCCTTGTGCCTATTCCAATCGTTCTGCAGAGCGGATCTTTAAGCAATGGAGAGAGCTGCCCAGCGCTGCTAAACGTTGCATTGCCATAGTTCGGTAGGAGCTTCCCCATATACGTGAAAAGAGTAGTATCTGATGAATTCGTCGCGACTGCGTAGTTCTGATACGCGTTCCTCGGGTTATAGAGATACGCCTGGTTGATCGTTTTCAGGGAGATGTACGTTTCAATGCTACGCCTAGGATAGCAATCCGTTCCGTAAGCAGTTGCCCTGAGATGAACGGGTTTCCCTGCAATTAATTCCTCGATGACATGCGCGCCGCCGTAATCCAGATCTCCGTTTTCCTTGAGTTCAGTAGCCCCAATGTAAGCATCGACGGCGGCGAGTCCTGTGTAAGCGGGAACGCCATTGAGCCACACTCTCTGCATTTTTATCGGAGGCTCTGCGTGACCGAAGTTGAGAAAAGCACCTGATGAGCACATGGCGCCGAAAGTGCCTGTCGTGACTACATCAATTTCTTTCGTCGCACTTTCTAGCCCCTGGCTTTCGACAACCTTAATGACCTCTTCTGCGGTCATTACCACGACGTCGCCCTTTTTGATTTTTTCATTAATTTCCTCGTAGGTTCTTTTCATCCAATCACCGCTAGGTCGATGAAGGTAAAATGATGGTAACAATTGTTAAGATTTATACCTTTGCATATGTCCTCAGAAAAGCATTTTCTTCGCATACGCGAGCTCGGCATTTGAGACTGATCCGCCTGCACCACCCCTGATGGTATTATGTGAAAGGATGAACATCTTGTAATAATTATTCTTTTTTCGAATTCTTCCAACCGTTACAACCATTCCTCTTGCTCTTCGAGGCTCTCCCGCATAAACGTCCATCAATGGCTGAGGTCTGTCCATTTCGGATCTTACAATAATAGGAACACGCGGAACTGTCGGAAGGTTAAGTCGCTGCGCCTCACTCGTAAACCTTTCGAGGGCGCTTCTGAATTCTTCCGGTGTTGGGTCCGTTTTCAACCTGAGTGTCACTGATTCCAGGTGGCCATCGATAACTGGCACTCTCGCGCAATTCGCGAGGACCTCAAAATCAGCGAATTTGACGCCTCGATCTGTCAGTTTTCCGAGAAGTTTGAGGATTTCACTCTCCATTTTTTCTTCTTCATTCTTGATGAAAGGGATAATGTTCCCGAGGATGTCGAGTGAAGGAACTCCGGGGTATCCAGCGCCGGAAACCGCCTGGTAAGTGGAAACCACAACCAAATCTATGCCAAACGCATCTTCGATCGCTTTGAGCGGAAGGGCAAGACCAGTCGTCGAACAATTCGGATTTGTCACGATGAAACCGCCATTCCTGTAGGTTTGCTGCTTTTCAATCAACGCAAGATGATCTGGGTTGACTTCCGGAATTAGAAGAGGTACATCATCCCTCATTCTATGAGAAGCGGCATTGGAGAAGACGGCAACACCTCTCGAAGCGAGGGAAGCCTCGTACTCCTTTGCAATATCGCTCGGAAGCCCGCTGAATGCTAATCTCACGTCCTTTGCGATTTTGTCAACATCAATCTGCTCGACGATCATCTCGAGGGTTTCTTCTTTGAAAGTATAATCTTTTAGCTTTAACACCTCAGCAAGCCTTTTGCCCTCCGAGCGTTCCGATGCATAGAGCCCTTTGATTTCGAAAAATGGATGGTCTTCTAAAAGCTGAACAAATCGCTGACCTATCATACCCGTCGCACCAAGCACGGCAACATCGATTTTGTCCATTCACTCCCCTCCCAAATACTTGCGTCCGTTTTCCATGATATTAAGGAATTCGCTTCGATCATCGTTCAATCCGGCTTTTTTAATTTCGTCGAGCGATTGAACGAGTTGATCAAGTGCCATGACATTATATGGATTGAAGTGTTGGATTTCAAAATAGAGATGAGCATTTTCATTTGCGACGTCCCTGCTCGTGGCCAACTGTTTGCTGAAAGTTGTTGATGCAGCATTCTTTAACATTTCCATGCTATATCCGCTTCTTGTAAGCGTGTTGATGAATGCGATATTGAGTGCATGACTCATGCCAAGCACATAGGCCATTAGCCGATCATGCTCATCAATCGGCATTCTGATAATTCTTGTAGTTGACCTTCCAATTAGATCAACGGCCGCTTCAACTGCCTCTTTTGAACCGCAATCGCAGACGATGATATTCTTATCCCAGATTGAATTCGTGTTGGGTCCAAACATCGGATGCACGCTGCAGATGGCGTATCCCCTCTTGGCCGCGTCTTTGAGTGAATTGATGATTGGAGTTTTAATCGAGGAGATGTCAAAGATGACCCCCTTTGGTTCCTTAGCGATAATTTCCTTTAAGCAATTCTCAATCGTTGAGATCGGTGTTGCGATGATAACGAAATCCATATTACATACGACATCATCGATTCTCTCAACAAAGGGAAACAACTCGCTCCTGATCTTATCGTGAATGATAACGCGATGTCCCTTCGCGGCAAGATATCTACAAAGCCAGTTTCCCATTTTTCCTGCACCGCCAATCACGAGCACGTTCGAGGATTTCTCGCTCTTGATCATTCTATACTGTGCCTCGATCGTTTCGTCGATGAGAATGGACGATAGATTTCGTGCTGAATTTTCGCTGATACCAATCTTCGAAGCCCAGTTAATATATCTCGAAATGACTTTTTCTTCGATTTCTTTATTTCGCAAAGGCATTGCATTTTCGAGCTTAATGCGCCCAATCTCCTTTCCTATTTCGATTCTCTCGGTTATGAGTTTCATAATACCATTATCAATCTCCTCGATCCGCTGTCGAAGTTGTTCAAGTCGGTCAGTCAATGAAACCACCACGCATGCACAGATCCGCAAGGACGATCGCTGTCGCCGCTTCGACGACGACAACCGCCCTCGGCACAATGCAGGGGTCATGTCTTCCCTCGATCTTCAGGGTTGCTGGTTCGAGCCTCTCGATGTTGATGCTCCTCTGCTCTTTTCTGATCGAAGCTGTCGGCTTGAATGCCACTCTGAACACAAGCGGCATTCCTATCGATAACCCTCCTAGAACGCCACCAGCATTGTTCGACAGGGTTGAGATCCTGCCCTTTTCGATGACGTAGGGATCGTTATGCTCCGAACCTCTCATCGTTGCCGCTCTGAAGCCAGCTCCGAACTCGATGCCTTTGACGGCTGGGATTGCGAATATCATCTTCGCTAGTTCGCCTTCTAGAGTATCGAAGAACGGTTCGCCGACGCCGACTGGAAGACCAACGACAACGCACTTTACGATACCGCCTATGCTATCTCCATCTTCCTTTGCATTCAGAATCTCTTTTTTCATCAAGTTGGCAAGACCGCTATTGGCAGCTTTGACAGAATTCCTTAGTCGTTCGTTGAGAATATCGTCAAAGGAATGTTCATCGTTATCGCTAACCTTTCCAATCGATTGCGTGTATGCCGCGATCCTCACCTCGATCTGCCTAAGCAATTCCTTCGCAATGGCACCAGCCGCGACAATTGCAGCCGTCATCCGGCCCGAAAATTGGCCTCCGCCCCGAAGATCATGAAATTTTCCGTATTTCATCAGGGCAGGGTAATCAGCATGCCCTGGTCTTGGTATTCTTCTGAAGATTTCGTATTTCGAGCTGTCGACGTCCTTGTTGATTAGAGTCAGAGTGATGGGGGCACCTGTTGTGATTCCATTGATAACACCAGAAAGGATTTGGACACGATCGTCTTCCATCCTTGCGGTTCCGACTTCAACGTCAGGTTTTCGCAGATCAAGCTCCTTCTGGATCATCTCTTCATCGATATTCAGGCCCGGCGGACAACCATCAACCACGCATCCGATGCAGGGCCCGTGACTTGTCCCGAAAAGGGTGAGCCTGAAGGCGGTGCCGATCGTGTTCATTCGATCAACTCCATTGAAGCGCCAAGGGCACGCATGTCATTCAGGAACGATGGATACGAGATCTCGTAGCACTTTCCCTCCGTGATGATCGTTTCACCTTCTGCAACGAGGCCCGCTACGGCCGCTGCCATGAGAATCCTGTGGTCGCTGTGAGAATCGACAATCGTGCCACGCAATTTGCTCGGTCCTCGGATCAAACAGCCGTCCTTCTTCTCTTCGATATGCGCGCCCATCGATTTGAGGAAACTTGCGGTCGTGCTGATCCTGTCGCTTTCCTTCAGACGGACGTGTTCTGCGTTGTAAAGCTTTGTTTCTCCTTTTGCAACAGCCGCAAGCACAGAGACGATTGGGAACAGATCTGGCGAATTGGACATGTCGATATCAGTTCCTTCAAGTTCGCCAGCCGAAACGGTGATCTTCGAAGGATACCGTTCCACATGCGCTCCAAATTGCTCAAGAATTTCTAGGATGAACTTATCCCCTTGGCGATCTTCAAGATCAAGGCCTGTGATTGATACCTTACCAGCCAACGCTCCCGCAACAAGCGGAAAAGCAGCGGAGGAATAATCGCCAGGTATCGTGTAATCACAGGGTCTGTATTCTTGGTTACCAGGAACGTGGAAGCCCTCTTGCGATTCAAAACATTCAGCGCCGAACCTTTTCATCATCTCGATCGTAATTTCTACATACGGTCTGGACTTTAGGGGCGTCGTCAAGATGATATCCGTATCGACTTCTTTCAGCGGCGAAGAGATCAGCAGAGATGAAATGAATTGCGAACTCACGTCACCCCTGATGTGAGCGACTTTTCCCTGATTTGGTCCTCTGATGACGAGAGGTGCTCGACCATCGCCTTTCGTGGAAACGCAGTAGACTCCCATCTCTGTTAATGCATCAATCAATGGCTGCATTGGTCTGCGGCGGATTGATTCATCACCGGTCAGTATTGTGATGCATGGCAATAGCGACGCGACGCCAGCGATGAGTCTAATCGTTGTTCCTGAATTCTCAACATCGATAACATCCTCAGGACATACGAATTCCCCGCCTTTCACCGTGCAGATGTCGCCTTCGACCGTCACCTCGGCACCAAGCAACTGGATTGCGTGGAGCGTCGCGATTGTATCACCACTCAGCAGAACCCGTCTTAACGTTGATTTGCCATCGGCAAGCTGTGCAAGCACCATCGCTCTGTGCGTATAACTTTTTGAGGGCGAAGACGGGATTGTCCCGTCGATTCTTGATGGTCTAACAAGAAGTCTCATTGCCAATCTCCCTTCTCGTGACTACACAGCTCTCCATTATAAATATCGGTCACGATAAACTTCACATCTTCGAATTCGCCAAGAAAGTCATCAAGTTGTTCCTCATCGATTAGAATAACAATTGCGGGTCCGGTTCCAGATAAACCTGCAGCTTTTGCTCCTTTACTCAAAGCCCTGACCGCAATGTCCTGATCGACGTTGAGTGCAGCGCTATAAGCCAGCCCGTTAAGGGTCATTGCCGTAAAATAATCACCCATAAGCGCGCGTTCGTATGCGAATTCCACGATATTTTTCATCGATTTGATTCTGTCAAGCGGCAATCGGCTCTTTCTGATTTGAAAATCTGGCACATGGATCAGAACCTTTAAACCATCAGGCATCAACCCTCTCTTGATGATCGTTTCGTTGCGATTGTCCGTGATCACAACTCCGCCGAAAAAGGAAGCGCAGGCATCGTCGAGTGCGCCTGTGATCGAAACTCCCGCCTTAATTGCACACCTAGTGCCGATCTTTATCGCTTCAAGGCTTTCGTATTCCGCCCCGATCGCTTTCAATGTTGCCAAAATGACAGCATTGGCCGCTGCACTGCTACTCTTCAATCCTCTGGAAATCGGAATCTCTGATCTTGTTTTCACCCTTGCCCCAAGTTCTTTATCGGGAGAATAATGGGCGAGCACCGTCTCAACGCAGTTTCTGATCAGCGTGGGGTCCTCGTGCTCGAATCCCTCAATCTCCGCGACAACTCCTTTCTCCGAAACAATCTCTACCTCTGCCCAAGTCTTCAGTCCAATGCCAAACGCCGCGCCCTTGCCTGTGGCGATCGCGTTGACGATTGTTGCGGCGCCGTGAGCAAACGCCTCTCCTCTCATGTCAGCGCCTCCTGCGCTGCGGCCATCATGATTTCGTGCGGTGGCGTGACACCTGTCCAAATCTCAAATGCCTTCTCAGCTTGAGCGACGAGCATCTCAAGACCAGATGAGATTAAGGCGCCACGACGCTCCGCGCTCTCGAGGAATTTGGTCTTCGGAGGATTGTAAATCGTGTCGAAGACAAATTGACCTTGTGAGAATATTTTGGTATCTACTAACGTCGTATCCGGAAATCCCTTCATACCGAGTGGGGTGCAGTTGATGATCACATCGAATTTCCTTTGCTCAATTTCCGCCATATCAAGAAGTTCTATTTTCTTCCTGAAGTCCTTAACCAGCGCCTCCGCCCTTTCCCGTGTCCGATTGACGACATAAACCTTCGCTCCTTTTTCGAGAAGATACGCGCAGCAGGCTCTTGCCGCGCCGCCAGCACCGATGATGAGAACTTCTTTTTCAAAAGGTTCCACACCGTTCTTCCTAAAAGTCATCTCAACGCCATAGAGATCGGTGTTGTATCCAATCAGGGTACCATCCCTGTTGAGCACTGTGTTAACTGCCCCCGTTTGTGAAGCACTGCTGTCCATTTTATCAATGTAAGGAATAATATTCTCCTTGTGCGGAATCGTGACATTGAATCCCTGGATTCCGAGGTCGATGACAAGATTCACAAGATCTTCCAACTCATCCTCCTTTGCTGGGAAGGTCAAATATCTCCCGGGAATTTCGAGAGCCCGAAAGGCCGCATTATGAAGCAACGGCGAAATGGTGTGCGAAAGAGGGTAGCCGGTAATGCCTGTGATTACCGGATCGTCGCCAAGGAATCTCATTGTATCGATATCGAGTTGACCTGGCGCCGCCTCCTTTCCAGGTTCCACCGCAACATAGGTAAAGGCGCATCCGAGTTTGGGCGCCAGAATCCTCGTTAGCGTTCCAAGCTCCCCCATCCCAATGATGACAAATTCGTTTCCAGTTTCTTTGAAACCTTCCGCCCCGTTGACGATAGAAGATAGATCACGAATTGAGTTAACCTGGAACGCGACTTTTGCAATGTCGCTCCTCGCAGCATTCTTGACGAGGAGCTCGATAATCGATGATGCATCTGGTGTACCATTGAAATCGTGCGTGGAGCAAATGATTTTCGCGTTTCCAACCGCATCCTTGAGCTTCTTCACCAAATTCGAATCGGACTCGATGTCGACAATTTCAAATCCCGATTCTACCGCCTTTGTCATGAATTTCAGTTTCTCATCGTCAGTACCTTTGAAGTTTCCACCGTGGTGTGCCGACCGCAGTGTAGCGATTTTAGGAATCGTAATTTCTTTGAATCCATCGAGTCTATGCGGCAAAGAATCCATAAGGTCGAACCTAATTTCAATTAAATCTGGTGACTTTGAAAGAATATTCCTGGTGACGACCAGCGCATCTTCCAGGTTTTTTTCGGTAATTGAAACGCAAAGTCTCATCATCTCTCCACGATCGTTTCATTAATAGCATGACCAAAGTGTCTTCCGCCTTCTTCAAGTCTCACCAGCACCTTCTGTCCTTCTTTCAATTCTGCCACCGAAACTGAACCATCTGGTGTGCAAAGCCGTATCGTTTCGGCGTTCTGAAGAATCGTCGTGTATTTCTTTCCACTTGCATCAATCTCGACGAGAATGAGAGGTCGTCGCTCAATCTTGGCCCTACCAACAACAACAGTCCTGCAGTTCCCGCTGATGTCGACTGCGAGCAGTTCATCACCGCTGGAGACCTCGGAAAGATATCTTGTTTTTCCATCAGGGCCGAGAATATACGCATGTACCGCTCCAGCGTTCACTCTGAAAGGTCTCGAAGCGACATATTCGCTTTCAAGGCTCTCTGAATGGACGAGAAAAAGGCAGGCAGACTGCGAGCCAACGAGCATGCCCTCTCCTACCCTGAGTAGCGAGCACGTATCGACACACACTCTGTCCCCCAGCGACAGTGGTACAATTCTGCTGACAGGTACCGCTGTCAGCTTGATTGGTGGCAGCTCCCTTGAAACGGCGCCACGAAACTCCTTGAGAGTCTTCGGGGAATTCGGCTCGATGACAATTCCCGAGACGCCGACTTCGAGGGTCTCTGCAAACAATTTTGCCTCCTCCGGATTTGATGTTGAAGCAAGAAGTTTCGTTTTCGATCTTTGAAATTCCGCAATCAAGTTCTCGAGTGGAATGATTTTCCAGTCAAGGGTCTTGATAACAATAAATTCAATCTTGTCTTTTAGTTCGCTCGCCTTCCTAAGATCATCGGCCTTTTTGATCGTAAGAACTTGCCCGACGAGGGATTCGTCGAGAAATATTTTTTCTCCTCTGAGGGTGAAAGCATCAAACTTCCCAAGCTTCTTAA
This sequence comes from Methanomassiliicoccales archaeon, assembly GCA_014361295.1. Lineage (NCBI taxonomy): Archaea > Methanobacteriati > Thermoplasmatota > Thermoplasmata > Methanomassiliicoccales > Methanomassiliicoccales archaeon. The sequence continues at coordinate 1,758,686 of JACIVX010000001.1, forward strand.
ATTCTTCATCTTCTTCTCTGATGAGAATATCGACAAACCCGCTTTCCAGGGCTGTCGTTACGATCCTTTTTCTCTCATCTCGAGATGATGGTTCTGTTGCGCTGACCCAGATAATCCTTCCTTTCCGGTCTCCAGGCATTAGATCACGTCAGTATTTTCATCGCTTCCTCAACACTTGCATCTTCCAGAACGATTTTTGAAATTGCCTTTGTGATTCCGACAACGTCCCTGTGCTGGAAGACGTTCCTGCCGATCGAGACGCCTTTTCCTCCAGCTTCGATGGAGTCCTTGACCATTTGGAGGAGCCTCTCGTCTGAATCCATCTTAGGACCACCTGCAATGACAACCGGCGCGAGAGCACCTTTGACAACTTCCCTGAATGAATCGATATCACCAGTGTAATTCGTCTTGATGACATCGGCCCCGAGTTCCGCGGCTACCCTTGCGCAGTGTTTTACCAAATCAACATCGAATGAGTCTCTGATATTTTTTCCTCGGGGGTAAATCATCACGAGCAGGGGCATTCCCCATTCGTTGCATTTTCTCGCGATCTCTCCAAAATCTCTCAGCATCTGGGACTCGGTATTCGATCCGAGATTGATGTGAATCGAGACAGCGTCAGCACCGAGTTTGATCGCCTCTTCGACGCTCGTCACGATGACCTTTTCATTTGGATCGGTGCCAAGATTTGTACTTGCAGAGAGGTGAACAATTAATCCAATGTCTCGGCCAAATGAACGGTGACCATATTGAACAATTCCTTTGTGAAGAACGACGGCTGTTGCGCCGCCTTCCGCTACCATATCAATTGTTCTTTTCATATCAACTAATCCATCGATCGGGCCGAGTGAAATACCGTGATCCATCGGCACTATCACGGCCCGTCCTGTTTTCCTATCCATAATTCGTTCCATGCGTATGCTTTTCCCAAGCACAATACCACCTCGGGCGGAGCGTGACAATACTTAGCACGCTTATAATTCTTTCTATGATCTTTACTTCAATTAGCCATTTTTGCAGGATATATTGAATACCGATCTCAATGTGCTCAGTCATTAAGAATTTTCTAGAATGATTGAAATGCCTTCCAAATTGGCCCAAGAAATCAATTTATTCGGAGGAAATGAAAGAAAAGAATTTTTTGAAGTATCCTTAGTCTCTTTAGCTCTTTCTTCATGCGCCGTTAGGATCGATTGGCACAAAAATATTCAGTCATGAAGTAGTGGGATGCTGCAGTGCTGCCTCACACTGATCAAATAATGCGTCGAGTTGTGGTTTGAAGGTCGCCAAACCAGTCGTCATATAATGGAATTACACGTTGATAAATGGAGCAAATATAAATCTAAAAATTGGTCGAGCTCGACGGCTTGCGACTCTCGCTCTACTTTCATATGAACTGCTTTGGCAAACTGTTCTGCAATTCTTGATGTCAGCAGACTCTTCGTTATTGTTTCACTGTTTTGTAAGAACGATTGCGTTTGGATCTGAGTCGATCATATTTCCTGAGATTGTACCGGTCATAATGTCGCTCGTGAACGCGAATCTAATCGTAATAGCCCAAGGCGCGGTATCGTCAGAGGTGATAGTTAAGTTGCCACCCTCAACGGATCCTGTGAAATGGAAATGATGGTTTACTGGAGGAATATGGTACTCTGTGAGATACTCATACGATGCTGGCACGATATCCATCATACCGCTAACAGAATTCCCGTCTTGGTGCAGTTGCATGCTAAACTCTCCCCAGACTTTGACTTCTCTTGTGCCTTCGAAAAATGGGTCAAGCTCATAATAGATACAATCAAAGGTACTTTCCCAGGTGCCTTCAAGATCTCGAGCGGGGCTTAAATTCCAGAAGTTTATGCCGTAGATATCCGCGAAAATGAAAATGAGCGCGATCACGCAAACCGCGACAATCACGCCTCCCGCGATTTTTGTAGCTTTTAACGGCTTTTTTGGCATTTCCTTGTATTTTTTCATCATCTTTGAAATTCAAGATATCATCCTTGATGGCGATCGAAATACTGATTATTTAATTTTTATTGGATTGTAGTTAAAAATGATTCTAATTTGTTCGCTTGGTAGAAAAGAAAATCTCAACCCTTATTGGCGTACGCCGATTGTCAGTTACTCGTATGGCGATCAGATGCACCATACCCCCCAATTCAGATACCTTATGAGGTCAACAGAGCACTTAACTGTTCATCATTAATCATTAAATTGGAAAGCGTTTTCTATTGGAACCACATTGTATTAACTAAATGTGGCGTTCATTGGCAAAATATTTCGGACGATATCCGTCGCAGGCAAAGGTCGCCAAGCTCCTTCTTCAGTATGGGCTGCGCGTCGCTAATCACACAATTTTCTGTGGTGATGTAGAAGTTGCGGATATCGCTGTCGCTAGAGCGGCAGGCGTTGATAGGAGGATCGTCAGAGCAGCAGTTGAAACGATCATGTCTCACGATGAGCTCCTCAATGTATACTCTCAATTGCGCCCTACTGCCCTTTTGAAAGATGTTGCCCCTGTCATGGGCTGGAGCGCGATTGAAATCATCCCTGTCGACGCCCAAATGCCAGGCATACTTGCGGACGTTGCGGGAGTTATTGCAAGCGCAGGTATCAGTATTAGACAAGCAATCGTCGATGACCCTGAACTCTCGGAAGAGCCGCGTCTCTATGTTATTACGGAAAGTCCCGTACCTCCAGAACTTATCCCCGCAATCAAAGCCTGCCGTGGGGTTCGCAGTATCCTGATCCATTAGGGGGATTGTTCGATTACAATCGATCGAGAAATCCGCCTGAATCCCTATATCTGCGCATTCATTGCCATCATCGGCATTTCCTTCTCCTCTATTTTTGTCCGATGGAGCGATGCTCCTCCTATCGTAATTGCTGCTTATCGTATGGGATTGACCTCACTCATTCTGCTCCCATTTGCACTGAATATATCAAAAACGGAATTAAAAGGGATCTCCAGCAGAGAATTCATCTCTCTCTCGATCGTAGGACTTACGCTCGCCCTTCATTTTTTCTTCTTTATTTCTGCAGTAAAAATGACAACGGTCGCAAATGCTGTTATCCTTGTGACATCTCACCCACTCATCGTTTGCATCCTTTCTAGTATACTGTTTCGTGAACCCATACACCACTGGATTATTGGTGCATTAGTAGGTTTTGCTGGTGTTACCCTCATATACTCAGGGAATAGGGGAATCGGCGAGAACATGGGAAACTTCCTCGCGTTGCTAGGTGCGGTTGCTGCAGCGATCTACATCATTTCTGGAAGGGTGATAAGGCAGAAAATGGGTCTCATTGCGTATGTCTTTATTGTATATTCTTTTTCTTCGATTTTTTTATTCATGGCATGTTTGATCACTAACGCACCACTCTGGCCTTATCCTGTACATGAACTCACAATTTTCTTGAGTCTTGCAATTGTCTCTACGATTTTTGGACACACTCTTTTCAACTATTCTCTAAAATATCTGCCGGCGACTTTCATCAGCATCTCATTTCTCGGAGAGCCTATCGGTGCGACTCTCTTTGCAGCTTTATTCCTTGGGGAAACCCCATCGGTGGTTGCGATCTTTGGTGGCTCCCTCGTCGTAATCGGAATCATGATTGCTGCGTGGAAATCGAGATTGGTGTTGAAGGCGAGTGATAACTCCTTAGTTCGTTGACATCGATTTTTCCTTTTCTTGCCCATTTTATCGCGCCGACCGTCGCTCTTGCCGCCTGAATTGTAGTGATGAAAGGAATTTCGAGTTCAACGGCAAGGCGTCTCATCATGTAGCCATCTCTTCTCGCCCCTGAGCTCTCAGTCGGCGTGTTGATGATGAGATCGATTTCCCCTTTTCTCATGAGGCCAAGAGCGTCGGGCGCAATGTTCTCGCTGATTCTGTAGACCGTTGTTGTCTGTATTCCATGATTCCTGAGGAATGTCGAGGTTCCTTTAGTTGCATAAATTGTGAAGCCCATTTGCCATAGTTCTCTTGCGATCGGAAGCACAGCCTCCTTATCCTTATCGCTGACGGTAATATACACGCTGCCGTTCAAGGGAAGCTTGTAGCCAGCGGCGATGAATGCCTTGTAGCAAGCTTCCTCGAAGCTCTCGCCGATCCCCATGACCTCCCCTGTGCTTTTCATTTCAGGTCCGAGGATGCTGTCAACGCCCGGTAATTTCAGAAATGGAAAGACTGACGCTTTAACTGCGACGTGGCCGAACGAGGCAACGCCGACCAATCCCAGTTCTCTCAGCGTCTTGCCGAGCATGACTTTCGTCGCAATCTTCGCGAGTGGAATACCAATCGCCTTTGATACGAAAGGTACAGTCCTACTGGCGCGGGGGTTGGCTTCAAGCATATAAACTTCGTTGTCCTTGACCGCCAACTGAAGGTTCATCAAACCCTTAATCTGGAGTGCGCGCGCGACTTTCTCAGTAATGCTGATGATTTCATCGATGATTTGCTTCGACAAAGTTTGTGGCGGGATGACCATCGTCGCATCGCCCGAATGCACACCCGCTTCCTCGATGTGTTCTAGGATGCCCCCAATAAAAACGTCTTCGCCGTCGGAGACGACATCCACGTCAATCTCGATCGCATTTGAAAGATACTTATCAACAAGAATCGGATGCTTTTTTGAGACCTTGACAGCTGAAGTGACATAAGTTTCGAGTTCTCTTTCGTTATAAACAATTTCCATCGCTCTGCCGCCAAGCACATAGCTCGGTCTAACAAGCACTGGATAACCTATTTTCGCGGCGATATCCTTAACCTCCGCGAATGAGTATCCTGTTCCAGATGCTGGTTGTTTGATTCCCAAGCGATCCATGAGTGCCGAGAAAAGCTTGCGATCTTCCGCAACGTCCATCATTTCTGGACTTGTTCCCAAAATTCTCGTTTTGCGACCTTCAAGAGCCTTCTGAAGAGGCACAGCGAGGTTGACAGCTGTTTGACCCCCAAATTGCAGAATAACGCCATCTGCATCTTCCTTCTCGATGACGTTGAGAACATCCTCAAGCGTTAACGGCTCGAAATACAATCTATTGGAAATATCATAGTCTGTGCTGACCGTTTCTGGGTTATTGTTGATGATCACGGCATCGATACCTTCCTCTTGGAGTGCCATAACGCCATGGACGCAACAATAGTCGAATTCGATTCCCTGTCCAATTCGGATTGGCCCGCCGCCGACAATAACGACTTTTTTGTTTGTCGACTTCTTCGCTTCACAATGTGTTTCATAGGTTGAATAGAAATACGGCGTCGCAGCTTCGAATTCGGCCGCGCAAGTATCAACCATCTTGTACGTTGGCACGATACCCAGAGAGATTCTCAGCTTCCTGATTTCCTCGGGCGATGTTTTTAAGAGTTGCGCGATACTTTCATCGGGGAACCCCATTCTCTTTGCCCTGAGCAGGAGGTCCTTGTTGATTTCTTTGGCGTTTCTGATTTCCTCCTCCATATCGATGATGTTCTTGATTTTTTTGATGAAAAATATATCCCATTTCGTCAGGTCGGCGATTCTTTCGAGGTTCATGCCTCTCCTGATTGCCTCGGCAATCGCGAACAATCTCTTATCAGTCGGATATGCGAGTTCTTCTTCCAGCTCTGTATCACTCCAAGTTTCCGGCTCAAGGTCCATCTTGTCGATCTCGAGGGATCTAACGGCTTTCATGATTGCTTCTTCAACCGTCCGACCGATCGCCATGACTTCTCCCGTGCTCTTCATTTGAGTACCTATCCTTCGATCGACCGTCCTGAATTTATCAAAAGGCCACCTTGGGATCTTGAGAACGACATAGTCGATTGCAGGTTCAAATGCTGCATAGGTCTTTCCAGTGATTCTGTTTTTGATCTCATCGAGCGTTTTACCGACGGCAATTTTTGCGGCGACCCTTGCGATCGGGTATCCCGTTGCTTTCGATGCGAGTGCTGAGGATCTCGAAACCCTGGGGTTGACTTCGATGACCCTGTATTCTTTGGTATCAGGGTTGAATGCGAATTGGATATTGCATCCCCCTTCGATTCCTAGGGCCCTTATGATCTTAATTGCCGCGCTCCTGAGTCTCTGATGATCAATATCTCTGAGCGTGAGAGCGGGCGCGACGACGATGCTTTCCCCCGTATGGATGCCCATTGGATCGAGATTTTCCATGCTGCAGACGATAATGCAATTGTCGTTGCGATCTCTCATAACCTCATATTCATATTCCTTCCATCCGAGGACATTCTCTTCGATCAGAACCTGATGAATGCGTGAATAGATGAGCCCCTTGCCCGCAATCGATTCAAGTTCCTCCTCGTTCCTAGCAATTCCGCTGCCCGTACCGCCGAGAGTGTAAGCCGGTCTCACGAGCACGGGATACCCTAATTCACTGGCAGCTTTCTTTGCATCATCAATGTTCCGCACCGCGATACTTTTTGGAATCGGCTCACCGATTCTCTTCATTGTGTCCCTAAAAAGTTCTCGATCTTCAGAGAGAGCGATTGCTAAGGGCTGGGTGCCAAGAAGTTTGATGCCAAGTCGATCAAGTGTTCCATTTTCTGCGAGCTCCGAACAGATGTTGAGTGCTGTTTGCCCTCCCATGCCCGAAAGGATACCATCGACCTTCTCTTTCTCAGCGATCATTGCGATCGTCTCAGCATTAAGCGGTTCAATGTACACTCGATCCGCGATTTCAAAATCTGTCTGTATCGTTGCTGGATTTGAATTCACGAGAACGGTTTCGAACCCCTCCTCCCTGAGAGATCTGCAGGCCTGCGAGCCAGAAAAATCAAATTCTGCAGCCTGACCGATAACAATTGGGCCGGAGCCGATGACCATCAGTTTCTTCGGTTTTCTCTCGGTCATCGCATCTCCTCCAACATCGAGGCAAACTCGTCGAAGAGGAACGAAGTGTCCATTGGTCCTGGCGACGCCTCGGGATGATACTGGACGGAGAATATTGGGAGCTCCCTGTGCCTCATTCCTTCGACAGTACCATCGTTGACATTAATCTGGTCTGCCTGGAATCCTTCGTTGACCAAACTGTCTTTGTCCACCGCGTACCCGTGATTTTGTGATGTGATGAAAACCTTGTTCCTGAATTTGACAGGCTGATTCGCACCTCTATGACCGAATTTCATTTTGTAAGTTCGTCCGCCAAAGGCGAGCGCAAGAATTTGATTGCCGAGACATATCCCCATAATTGGATAATCTTCCTTGATTTTCTGGATCGTTTTAATGATTGTCTCTCTGAGTGCGGGATGTGCAGGATCGCCCGGACCGTTTGAAATGACGACACCATCAATATCATTGTTTCTGAAGAATTCTACAGGTGTATCGTACGGGATTTGAATGACGGTAAATCTTTTCTTCAGCTCTCTTAAAATCCCGCCTTTGCATCCGCAGTCGAAGAGCGCGATCGTTTTTGCATTCTTTTTTTCATGCCTGATGATCCTTTTCACACTCGCTTCTCCAACGAGATTGTACGCTGCTGGAAATGGCATTCTTCTGACCTTCTCTAAAACAGATTCCACGTCTTCCTCGTACGAGATTGCACCACGGAGCGTTCCATGCTCCCTGATCTTGATGATCAGAGCTCTCGTATCAAGACCGTATATGCCTGGCACTTCGAACTCCTTGAGAAACTCGTCGAGCGTCTTTCCGCCGTACATCGGAGACGGCTCCTTACAAATCTCCCTAACAATGAAACCACTAACTTGTACCCTTTCCGATTCGAAATCATGCGCATTGACGCCATAATTCCCGATCAAGGGAAAGGACATGATCAGGATTTGCCCTTTATAAGACGGATCGGTAAGGCTCTCCTGATAACCGGTCATCCCGGTGTTGAAAACGACTTCGCCAAAAACCGTCTTCTTAAAACCAAAGCCAACACCCTCGACAACACTTCCATCTTCGAGGATGAGGCGACACGAATCCATCAGAGGGTGAAGGTATAGATGTGCGGTACTTAACCTTTATCCCCGACGATCGGACAATATTCAATGGAATTGTCTAGGCTTGGACATGCTTAAAAGACATGGGAACTGACATTGTTATTAGGAATTCGGGCTCTTGGTATTCTCCTTGCTTCCTTATTTAGTGGTATTCAGGTAATTGAACTCAGGCACACCAAATGTCATCTCCTCAAATTCCATCAGCACTTCGTGGTTTCATGCGGAAACTGCGAACCCAATGACTAAAAGATAGGAGTGCGGAAGAACAAGATATGATTATGAATTTCGATATCTTGTTCCGACTATGAAGATTCTTCATCAGGACAGAAAAAGCGGAAAGATCAAGGTTCAGATCGACTCCATTGATGATCTCTGGCATCTTTATAATATTATCCGTCCAGGCGATCGGATTACTGGCTCAACTTTCAGGCGGGAGGAGATCAAGACCGATAAGCTGAGGTCTGAACGGGGAGAGAAAAAAAGAATGACGCTTACCATTGCTGTCGAGAAACTCGAATTCCATGAAAGCGATTCGAGGTTGAGAATTCTTGGTACGATCGTGGAAGGTCCTCAAGACCTCGGTTCCCATCATACATTCAATTTACAAGAAGGCGAAGTTGTTACGATCACGAAGGATAATTGGCCTCGATCAGCGCTTGAAAGATTGCAGAGGGCCGTCGAAGATACGCGACGCCCGCGTTTGATTTTTGTATCGATCGAATACGATGAAGCACTCGTCGCAATGCTCACTCAGTTCGGTATCAAGGAGATTGCCAGAATAACGCGTCAATCTGCCGGAAAGATGTATGAGCAAAGCGAGAAAGAGGATTTTTATGGTGATGTGATCGACAAGCTTAAACAGGTTCATACTGGAGAGATGCCAGTTATCATACTCGGTCCTGGTTTCGCGAAGGAAGCGCTTCTTGCTGAGGGAAAGCGACGTGCACCTGAGATTTTCACGAAATCCTTTATTTTCCATACTGGTCAAGCTGGAATGGCGGGAATTCATGAGATCATGAAGAAAGGCATAGGCGCTGACGTTTTGAAAGATTCAAGAGTGGCAGCGGAAACGAAACTCGTTGAGGAAGTTCTGACGGAAATCGCAAGAAATGGCCCTGTGGCGTATGGTCCTCGCAACGTCGAAAACGCTGTCACCTCTGGTGCTGTTCGGATCCTTCTGATCGTCGATTCATTGTTGAGGGAAAATTATATGGAGGACATCATCAAGAAAGTCGAGGAGGCACGGGGCACTGTCGTGATCGTCAGCGAGCATCATGAGGCAGGTAAGAAACTCAAGGGACTCGGCGGAATCGCGGCCCTTCTGCGATTTAAAATTGAATGATATTTAGAATTGAATGATTCTTTATTTCCATAAACAACCCCATATCAAGATGTTAATTTTAAATCGTTTCAATCATTCAGGGCAACATTATTATATGATTTTTCTATTAGCATAGAAACGAATGACAGTCCCTGTTGTAGTGCAATTGCCCTGATTTCTGGGCATTCAAGTTGCGCTGGAGGGATCTTGTCCATAAATGGACTATTTGCTTGAATATATGTCGAATAACTATCAAATTGGGTAAATATTTGAACAATAGTGCGGAAAGAACTATCTATATGTTGTTCGATGACCCTGCCATTTGCTCCCTGACTGCAAATTACAAGAATCGAAATCAAAGAGGCATGTGAGATGATGAAGGATAAGCAATTGGTCATTGCCAAATTGAGCAAGAGTCCGATCAATATCTGTGACACCACCCTGAGGGATGGAGAACAGGCTGCAGGCATCGTCTTTGCGAATATCGAGAAAATTAGAATTGCAAAGCTGCTTGACGAGATCGGTGTCCAGCAAATCGAAGCCGGAATTCCAGCAATGGGTGGTGATGAGAAAAAGTGCGTCAAGAAAATCGCGCAACTTGGCCTCAATGCGTCTGTTTTGGGTTGGAATCGGGCAAACATCGAAGACATTTCGCACAGCATCGATTGCGATGTTGATGCGGTTGCGATCTCCATGTCCTCTTCCGATATTCATATTGAACACAAACTGAGAAAAACTAGGGAGTGGGTTATCGAGCGATTAGTTGAATCAATCGAGTATGCGAAATCTCATGGTCTCTATATCTCGGCAAATGCTGAAGACGCTTCCCGTGCGGATAAGGAGTTTCTCATTCAATTTGCCAAAGCAGCCGAGGATGCTGGCGCGGACAGGCTCCGTTATTGCGATACGCTGGGGATTCTGGAGCCCCGCGGGACTTTCGATGCGATTGCCTCACTTATCAAAGAAGTCGATCTGGAAATCGAGATGCACACACATAACGACTTCGGTATGGCGACGGCTAATGCCATCGCTGGCGTTCAGGCTGGTGCAACCTTCGTAAGTACAACGGTTCTTGGTATCGGGGAAAGGACTGGAAACGCTCCACTTGAAGAAATCGTTATGGCGGCGAAGCATTTGCTGAAGATCGATACGGGCATCGAGACACAGCGATTCCGCGAGATCGCAGAGTACGTGGCGCGAGCAGCTGGTAGAACAATACCTGATTGGAAACCCATCGTTGGTTCGAACTGCTTCGCGCATGAAGCGGGAATTCACACCGATGGTGTGATGAAGTATCTCAGCAATTATGAGCCCTACTCCCCCGAAGAAGTCGGAATGACTAGGAAGATCATCATCGGCAAGCATTCGGGGCGGCACACGATTATTCAGGTTCTTAAGTCTAAGGGCATTGAGATCGATGAGAAGACGGCAACCGACCTCCTAGAACTTGTGAGGGCGACATCGATCAGCCTGAAGCGGAGCCTTTCTGAAAACGAGCTTGTTTATATTTATCAGGATTACAAGGCTGGCATGTTCGAAAAGACATAAAGGTGAAGATGATGGGAACGATTTCGGAGAATATCATATCAAATCATATTGGTGCACAGGTTGAAGCTGGCGACATCGTCGTGGTGCCAGTTGATTTTATTATGAGCCAGGATGGAACCACTGCGTTGACAATACAGGCATTCGAGAAAATGGGTGGGAAATCCGTCTATGCGCCAGATCGATACGCGATCGTCATCGATCATAATGCGCCATCACCGGTCGAAGGTGTATCGAATATACACAAAGAAATGAGGCGCTTCGCTTCGCAACACGGCACAATTCTCTATGATGTGGGCGAGGGTGTATGCCATCAGTTGATGCCAGAAAAGGGCCATGCTCTGCCAGGCAGCATTGTCATCGGTGCCGATTCCCACACTTGTACTTATGGTGCACTTAACGCCTTTGCAACAGGGATGGGTTCAACGGATGTTGCTGCAGCACTCATCAGTGGGAAAACGTGGTTGAAGGTGCCCTCAACGATTAAACTCATCTACAACGGCATTCTGCAGCCAGGTGTTTTTTCGAAAGACGTCGCGTTATATATGGTCGGATCGTTGACCGCTGATGGTGCGACATACAAGGCGCTGGAAATCTATGGAGAGGTCATCGACGCTTTGTCCGTCGAAGCGCGAATGACAATAGCTAATATGGCTGTTGAGACAGGTGCGAAGGTCGGACTGATGCGATGCGATGGAAAGGTCGTTGATTATCTCAGGGGTCGGACATCTAAGATGATCAAAGGAGTCGAAGCGACGGATGACGCAGTGTATGAAAAAGTGATTAAAGAGGATCTTTCTAAACTTCCACCGCAGGTTGCGAAGCCGCATCAGGTCGATCAGGTTGTGCCAGTTGATGATGTTCTTGGCGTCGAGATCAATGAGGTTTTCATCGGAACATGTACAAATGGACGGCTCGAAGACCTGCGCATCGCAGCTAGAATTCTCGATGGCAAGAAGGTGGCGAACCGAACAAGGTTGATCGTCGCACCAGCCTCAAGAGAGATTTATTTGAAGGCGTTGGAAGAGGGAATTCTTGCAAAGATCGTGAAGGCTGGAGGGGTCATCCTTACGCCTGGTTGCGGCCCGTGTGTCGGCACTGGTGGTGGTATACCAGCTGACGGCGAAAACGTTCTTTCGACAGCAAACCGCAATTTCAAGGGACGCATGGGCAATTCGAAGGCGTTCATCTATCTGGCGAGTCCTGCAACGGCTGCCTATTCGGCGATCAACGGCGTGATTTCTGATCCTAGAGAGGTGTTTCAATGAATCTGCTGAGGGGAAGAGCCCATCGATTTGGAGACAACATTAACACCGATTATATCATTTCGGGGAAGTACAAGTTTAAGACTTTAGACATAAACGAAATGGCTAAGCATGTGATGGAGGATCTGAGACCTGGATTTTATGATGAAATCGAACACGGCGATTTTATCGTCGCAGGGCGGAATTTCGGATGCGGGTCAAGCAGAGAACAAGCGCCGCTCGTTTTGCAAGCCGCGGGTATCGGAGCTGTCATTGCCGAATCTTTCGCAAGGGTTTTCTATCGAAACTGCATTAATGTTGGTTTGCCAGTATTGGAATGTGACACCTCGAGTATCGAGGATGGCGACGAGCTCCAGGTGGATCTTAGGAAGGGGTTGATCAGGATCGTTGCAAAGGGAACGATCATCAAGGCGAAGCCTCTTCCCGCCGTGATGGTCAGGATCCTTGAAGATGGCGGGCTCGTCGAGCATTTCAGGAAGCATGGCGGATTCAAAATCAATGAAGAGGGATAAGATGAGAAAAGTTGTACTTGTTCCAGGTGATGGCATCGGCCCCGAAATTACAGATGCCGCAGTGAAGGTTGTCGAGGCAAGCGGCGCGAAGATCCAATGGGAAAAGGTTGAGGCCGGTGCGAAGGTCATGCAGGAGATCGGGAGACCGATACCGCCGAGATTCTTTGAATGGGCAATCGAGACGGGCGTTGTTCTCAAGGGGCCAGTCACAACTCCAATTGGATCTGGCTTCAAGAGCGTGAATGTAACAATCCGACAGCGCCTCAACCTCTTTGCGAACGTGAGGCTTGTCAAATCGATTCCAGGCGTCAAGGCACTCCACAGCAATGTCGATATTGTCATCGTGAGAGAGAATACGGAAGGTCTCTACTCTGGCGTGGAGAGAGAATCGAGTTATGGTGCGGTAGAGAGTGTTAAGATCACTTCTGCCGAGGCAAGTAAACGCATCGCGAAGTTTGCTTTCGAATATGCCCTTGCGAACGACAGAAAAGAAGTGGTAGCGGTTCACAAGGCAAATATTTTGAAGAAGGGTGATGGTCTTTTCTTAAGATGCGTTGGCGAGATCGCGTCCGGCTATCCAAGCATTAAATTCAGAGACATGCTCGTTGATAATGCCGCATTCCAGCTCGTCACAAATCCCTCACAGTTCGACGTGATCGTGACGCAAAATCTCTATGGAGATATACTCTCAGAGCTGTGTGGCGGTCTCATCGGCGGACTCGCGCTCATGCCGGGGGCTAATTTCGGCGAGAACATCGGCATGTTTGAAGCAGCTCATGGAAGCGCACCCGATCTTGCTGGAAAGGGTATCGCGAACCCTACTGGCATCATCCTGTCTGCTGCGTGGATGCTCGATTATATCGGCATGAAAAGTGAGGCTGATAAGATTAGGAATGCAATTTATAAGGTGCTTGGAGAAGGGAAGGTGTTGACACCTGACATGGGTGGAAGTGCAACAACCGAGCAATTTACGGAAGCGGTGATCGCCGCTTTGGGATAATTTTTGGCATTATTTCGTCTTTAAAGGATCTTTCCTTTTCATGTTCTCTCTAATAATATCCAATTCTTTCTCTTCAGCGAAATTTCCTTTCAGTTGCGCTGTTAATTTTTTTTAAAGATGATATTGAGATTATCTATCGGGAATCTAGAAATTTCAGCAGGTCTTCAGTTGGCTTTAGAGATCCTTTTCATCACTAACCAATGGATGTCAATAGGATACCTATCCAAACTCATATTCTTCCGTATGAATGTTGTATTGATCCGGACGGGTTTATTAACTATTGAATTCGGTCGTATTTTTAAATCAAATTGCGTACGCTTTTCCACTATTCTTTTCATTAACGAGATTAATCAATAAACGAGAGTCCCGTAATCATCTAAGATAGATTTTCACTATTCGGTCTAGAACTTCCCGAATCTTTCCCTTGTAGCGTCACGGATCGAACACCGGTCTGGCGCCTCTCCATCAATCGTATAGCCACGGGCATCGCATATGTATACATCGTCTAGCCTGACGTCCTTCCCGTTTTCGACCGCCTGCTTTGTATTCTGATACATGCCTGTATGTATTTTCTCGGCCACGAGAGCCACACGTTCGTTCTCTGAGCAGCTCTCTCTTCCTGGCGTTTCGCTACTGCAGTGAACGCGGGTTACATTTCCTCGACTTCATAATACGCGCCGCCGATCCCATCTGGAGATTGTCTACCGATCCACGTATCAGTCCGAGCGCCATAATTTAGACAAAGAATCATTGAATTCTTGGAAGAGGATGTAAGTCTTCCATTGACGGAAATTGCACGGAATCTGAAGCTAAATGAATCGACAATCATAAAAAGAGTTGTGAATCTGCAGAAGAAAGGAATCATCAAAAAATTCACTATTGTTATTGATCCTTCAAAGATCGGCTACAATACAGTCTCAATCATCAGCATTGACGTTGATCCTTCGAAATTGCTCGAGGTTGCGCAGAAGCTCTGCGAAATCAAAGAAGCGAGATATGTCGCTACGTCCACTGGCGATCACATGATTATGGTTGAAATATGGACGAGGGACTGAAAGGAACTCGCTAAACTCATAACCGAGAAGATCGGGACGATCGATGCTGTCAGAAAGATATGCCCATCGATTATCCTAGAAAAAATGAAGGATTAAGAAATGAGGATCAAAAGGATCTTCCGCGTTTTTTAGTCTGGACTCCTCATAGCACCGTTGATTGCGATTTCAGCGATGTCCATCGAGTACATGATTGTTCTTGTGATGCTATCGATGACTGTCGTTTTAGCGATGAGTTCAATCGGAATCGACGAATCGATACGAGCCCGCATCCTTTCGCAGGTTTCAACGAGTACATTTCCGCGATCGATGACTTCATTCGCTGTCCTTATGTTCTTTAAAAAGAGTGCCTCGACCGCCCTATCAAAAATCTCGATCGCAGCATTGCTAGCGTTTCCGATTTCTAAGTATTCTTTCATTTCAATATCGGAATCGGCCAGAAGTAGAGTGTTCCTCGCGATTTTCTCTGCGTGATCGCCTATTCTTTCGATCCCCCGTGCAGAGACCGCATAGTCCATACCGTCATAGACGTTGATATTCATTTTCTCCGCGAGGTAGCGATCTTTAAGGATGAGATTGTACTGCTTGATGACCATCCAATACAGTCTGTCGATCTCCGTATCCCGATCAATAACGTCTCTCGCAAGATCGGCATCACTTTCTTCAAGAGATCTCATTGCATCGATGTGCATCGACTTCGCGATGAGATGCATGCGTCTCACGCATTTCTGCTGGGGTAACTCCATGGGATCGGATAGATCATGCAATAATACTGAATTACTCGTTTCTTCGATGACCTCGGGACCAATGACCATCTTTGAAAAATCCTTCACCGTTCTCTTGAGATCGAGATCAAATCGATCCTTAGCTCTCACTTCAATGATATCGTACCCCGCGAGATACGCCGCAACGAGCTTTCTAGTGAGATGTTCTTTCGCTTCACTATCAATTTGGATGATCTTCTTTGTTGATTCTTCCTCCCTTTCAGTGCTCGGACTGATGTGCAGTGTACCATCATTCATGATGCGAACGATCACAGGATCGCCTGGTTTGAGACGATGCTCGGAAATCCAAATTTTGGGAAGTGAGATCGTCATTGTGGAGACACCAGTCTTCTGAATTTTTCTCACATTCATTCTCATCAACCTCGCCGATATGATATCCAAAGTGAAATGATTCGCCTTACCTATGTAAGTATTGCATAGGTTTCTCTATTCAGAATATATATCTATATATTCTTTTCGTCCAAATATATTCTAATTCTGAAAAATACATAAGAGCCCGCCATAATCTGAGATTCCGTGGAATCGTGTTGCGGTTGCAGTGTAGAACAAGAATCTTGTAATTTGAAGCATGGATCGAACAAACTTTCTCGAGAGATCTTTTGCAATCTGGGATACGCCGTACACGATAAAGCACAAGGGAGTGATTTGGATGATTAAGAGGGGATTGATTGGAATCGGAATAATTCTGGTCGTTATCGTTGTGGGATTGGTTGCCGCCCTTGTCATGAACGGCGGCGAGAAACCCGTGACGATCAAACAGAAAGGATCGGACACGATGCTTGAACTGTGTCAGGTGTGGGCGGAACGCTTCCACAAAGACCACGAGAGCATTTCAGTCATCGTTTCAGGAGGAGGGAGCGGTACAGGTATTACAGCGTTGATATCGAAAAACATCGACGTGGCACAAGCATCCAGGCAAATTAAGCAGAGCGAAATCGATCAGGCAATTGCAGCTGGAGTGACACCCGTTGAATTCCGGGTCGCCATCGATGGTATCGCCATCATTGTGCACCAGTCAAATCCAATAACGGAATTGACGCTGGATCAGTTGCGCGGGATATTCAACGGCACATACACGAACTGGAAACAGCTCGGTGGACCTGATCGAGTGATTGTTACGTATGGAAGGCAGAGCACTTCTGGAACCTATGTGTTCTTTCAGGAACATGTGCTGAAGAATGAGGACTACAGAACAGATATGCAGCAATTGACAGGGAATTCGGCGATAGTTAGTGCAGTGTCGAGCGACCTAGGTGGAATAGGGTATGTAGGAATCGGTTACGCTGAAAAAGCCTCAGGAATCAAGGTGCTCGAACTCAAGAATGATGAATCATCGCAGGGATATTCTCCGCTCGATAAAAGCGCGGTTCTTTCCGGAGACTATATTCTGGCACGATATCTGTATCTATACACAAATGGTGCACCGATTGGCCCGGTGAAAGAATATATTTCATGGATTCTCACGGACGGCCAGCCAATCGCTGAAGAAATCGGTTTCTATGCCTTACCTGCCGAGGTAGTTGCGGAGGAACTGTCTAAGCTCGGTTGAACGAGGAACGATCGGATTTCCTCAAACATCGGAAACTTGGTACGATGGGTGAAAGTTGAATGGCGATGAAGGCCCTGTTGAGAATCCGAAGCTTCATAAGAGGATTGAAGCCGCGGCGCGATTCAAAGCATCGCACGGAAATCTACAGTAAAAAGGAATACGCGATCAAGGCGATTCTTTTTGCTGTCACACTCACAACAGTATTCACCCTCGGTGCCGTCTTTTTCTTTATCTTCTCTGAGGCGCTTCCGGCATTTGGCGAAATTGGTATCATCGAATTTATCACAGGGCCAGTGTGGAATCCCACATCGCCGACGAATCCCGCTTATGGGATCTTGCCACTTCTCTGCGGCACATTTCTTGTTAGTCTTGGAGCGTCCGTCATTGCGATCCCTATCGGCATCGGTTGCACGATTTATCTCGCTGAGATAGCGCATCCGAAAATCAGAGCTTTTCTGAAACCTGCTATAGAAATACTGGCAGGAATTCCATCAGTGGTATACGGATTCTTCGCGCTTGTTATTCTCTCGGACTGGATCTCTGCAATCTTTCACAATACCTATCGTCTTAACGCGCTCAACGGCGCAATCATGCTTGCGGTGATGATGATACCGATCATGGTGAGTCTTGCCGAGGACGCGATGAATTCGGTGCCCAAGGAATTAAAAGAAGCTGCCTATGCGCTAGGTGCAACAAGGTGGGAGACCTTGAAGGGTGTTGTTATTCCAGCATCACTTTCTGGCATCACAGCGGCGATCATGCTCTCGATTGGAAGGGCGGTCGGAGAGACGATGACCGTTCTTATGGCATGCGGCAACACACCAATTATCACCTGGAATATGCTCTCATCCGTCGAGACGATGACTGCGGCAATCGCGATTGAAATGGGGGAGGTCAGCTTCAACAGTCTGCATTATCACGCGCTCTTCGCAGTGGGTGCCGTCCTCTTTGTCATTACATTCGCGATCAATTTCATTGCAGACCTGATCCTTGCAAAATTCACGGAGGTCTATCATTGAACAGACGGACGAAAGAAAGAATCTATTTCCTCTTTTTCAGGGTCTGTGGCGCGCTTGTTGTCCTCGCTCTCGTCATCCTGTTATTATACATCATCATGGGCGGGATTGGAAGTATCAGCATCGATTTCATTACACAGTTCCCAGAGCAGGGAATGAGTGAAGGAGGAATCTTTCCCGCCATCGTCGGAACATTTTATCTCTGTGCGATCGTTCTCGCGTTCTCTGTTCCAGTTGGAGTGCTTTCTGCAATCTATGTTGTTGAGTATGAAAAGAATTCGACAGTCAAGAAAATCTGGAGGATCGTCGTTCATAATCTTGCGGGTGTGCCTTCGATCGTCTATGGTCTGCTTGGTCTCGGGCTTTTCGTTATGGCCCTGGATTTTGGGTTCAGTCTCATCGCTGCTGGTCTCACTGTCGGCCTACTCGTGCTTCCCATTGTCATCTCAGCTGCAAGAGAGGCGATTCTTGCAGTCCCAGAATCTGTTAGGGAAGCGTCACTTGCCCTGGGCGCTACAAAATGGCAGACGATCAGACATCATGTGCTTCCGTATGCAATGCCTGGTATTCTGACGGGCATTATACTTTCGCTTTCCCGCGCTGCTGGGGAGACTGCTCCGATTCTCATGACCGGAGCAGCGTATTTCATGAGAAGTCTTCCCGATTCGATTTTCTCACAGTTCATGGCATTACCCTTTCACCTCTATACGATGGCAACGCAGTCCTCTGATCTCATAGCGACGAGACCGATCCAGTATGGCACGGCGCTCATCCTTCTCATGCTGGTCATCGGAATGAATCTCATTGCTATATTGCTGAGGAAAAAATACAGGCAAAAGTACAGGTGGTAATCTTGGCACTGGAAATCGTTGTTGAGAATTTAAATGTCTTTTTTGGCGATCACCACGTGATCAAGAATATCTCGATGAAGATTAAGAGGAATGAAATAACCGCAATCATTGGCCCTTCGGGATGCGGCAAAACAACATTCATAAGAAGTCTCAACAGGATGAACGATCTCATCCCTGGGTGCATCGTGAAGGGTCATGTCTGGATTGATGGTTTCGATATTTACCAGATGAAGGCGGATGTCGTCGAGGTGAGAAAGAAGGTTGGGATGGTTTTCCAGAAACCTAATCCTTTTCCGAAGTCGATCTACGAGAATATCGCGTTCGCACCGCGCATTCACGGCGTGAAAAAGAAGACTGATCTGGATGCGCTTGTTGAATGGAGTCTCAAAAGAGCGGCGCTGTGGGACGAAGTGAAGGATCGGCTTGATGCGCCTGCGTACGATCTGTCAGGAGGGCAGCAACAACGACTCTGCATCGCAAGGGCATTAGCCGTCAAACCTGAGATCATTCTTTTCGATGAGCCCTGTTCTGCCCTAGATCCCATCGCAACCGCGAAGATTGAGGATCTATTGGTCGATCTGAAAAGGGATTACACGGTGGTAATCGTGACACATAACATGCAGCAGGCGGCGAGGGTTGCGGACACGACTGCCTTTTTTTACATGGGAGAGCTCATTGAAATTGGCGAAACGAGGAGGATTTTCGAGAAGCCTGAAAAAAAGTTGACTGAGCAATATATCACAGGGAGGTTTGGTTGAGTTGACAAGGATTGTTTTGAGTGATGAGCTTGCGAAGCTCAATGAGGAAGTCGCTGAGATGGGGAAATTGGCAAGAGAAGCGATAGATAAGGCAATTAGGGCGATCGTCAACGAGGAGTTCGCTCTCAAGGATGAAGTAAGAAAGCTCGATGATGCGATTTATCAGTGGGATTTGAAAATTGAAAAACATTGTATTGACCTCATCGCTCTTCATTCTCCTGTTGCAGGCGATTTGAGAATCGTATCTACCTCTCTCAAAATGATCACAGACCTCAACAGGATTGGCAGGTATGCCAGAGATATTGCAGAAGTGATCGATTTTCTTGAAGGGCAGAAGTACTTCAAACGACTCGTCAGCATTCCCCACATGGCCTCTTTAGTGATCAGAATGGTCGATGACGCTGTTGAGAGCTTCATCAAAAGAGATGTTGAAAAGGCACTCAACCTCTTTGCGCGAGATGATGAAGTTGATGCGCTTTATGAAAGTATTTTCAGAGAGGTTCTCACATACATGATGGAAGACCCAAAGAAAGTGCCGATGGGCATGCGCTTTATTCTGATCGCAAGGTATCTCGAGAGAATTGCGGATCATGCGTGTAACATTGGGGAACGGGTCGTTTACATGATAACCGGTGAGCGTGTTGACCGGGTAAAACAGATCTAAGAGGAAATTACGATGAGATCGGATGAGGGCATCAGGCATCTTTGCGCAAACAGGTTGTAGGGTAAGATGATTCGACATGAAAAGACATTGAACAAACATCGGCCGTCCATTACCATGAGTTTGGAAGCGTTTCGACGTGTGTGATCTCATTATCGGATGACGCCTTGGGGTGTGATGTGTATTAATCAAAACCTTTTCATAGTCGACTTCGTTCTGGTCTAATTGTCATTCACCATCGTGACATTAAGGTGCACTTGCAAAAATAGACGAAAGGATGATGGTTACATTTTCTTAGATCGCTCAAATCATCAAAAGAGTCCTTAGCTATGTTAACTGGGAAGATTGAATAAGCTCTCAATACATAGTGACTTCGATCTTGAGTGTCGCTTTTACGATTTTCACGCCCTCATGTTATCAGGGATGAGAATCTTACAGAAATTCATTAATTCTCCATCTTTCGTTTACATTTATCGTTTGATGATGCACGGGGTATGTCATGTTGAAGGTCCTGCTTGTCGACGATGAGTCAGCACTTCTAGAAATCGGGAAGGTCTATCTTGAAAGGGAGGCGGATATCGAAGTGTCTGTCTGTGAATCACCGCGGGAGGCACTTGAAGAACTCGATCGCAGTAGATTCGATGTAATTGTGTGTGATTATCAGATGCCCGACATCGATGGCATTAAATTCCTCGAAATTATCAGAAGAAGGAATAGCCGAATCCCATTCATACTCTTCACAGGAAAAGGAAGGGAGGAAGTTGTAATCGATGCCCTCAATAAAGGAGCGGACTTCTATGTCAAGAAGGGGGGAGATCTGAAATCACAATTTGCAGAGCTTGTCCATCTAATCCGCCAAGCGGCAATCAAACGCGATATGGAGGAAGCTCTAGAATATAATGCCAGAAGGTTTAGATCACTGATCGAAGAATCATTTGATATTTTCATTATCATGAGCCCGATGGATGTAATCAATTATATCAGCCCATCTGTTAAGAGGATACTTGAATATGATCCTGAAGAATTGATAGGGATGAATTTGTCACAACTGTTGCATACAGATGACGTCCGAATCTTTGAAAGATCAATAGAACGATTATCGACAAATCCAGGTGTCATCGACCGATTTGATTTGAGGCTCCGTCAGAAGATTGACGGATGGAAGGTATTTGAAGTCACTGGTAAGGGAAGCATCGATCCAAAAGGCAAAACCGAATTTATCTTCACTGCCAGAGACGTGACGGAGCTAAGAAAAATGATGTATGCCCTCCAAGAAAGCGAAAAAAAGTATAGGGCCGTAACTGAATCTTCTCCGTGTGGTATTTATATCTTCCAGGATGGTAGATTCAAATTCATAAATCGAAGAATGATCGAACTTTCAGGTTATTCCGAGCAAGAATTGATGAGTATCGATTATTTAGAACTGATCCATTCTAGTCATAGGCAATTGCTGAAGACACTCACGGAGAGGGCTCTTAGAGGCGAGTTACAAGGGATGCCCATGCGGGTCGAGTTCATTGCACTCAAGAAGAATGGCGAGGAGAGATGGGTTGAACTTATTCCCTCAATATTCAATTTCGATGGGAGGCCTGCAATCCTGGGCAATGTTATTGATATCACTGATCGAAAATTGATGGAAGAAGAGTTGAAAGAAAAAACGAGAGAGCTGGAAACACTACTTGACAGCATTGATACACAGATTTGGTGTGCAACCGATCCAGAAACTTATGGACCCGTCAATAAGGCGCGTGCAGAGTTCTTAGGAATGACGAAAGAGGATTTAAAAGGAAAGAAAATACGTGATGTTTTACCATCTGAAACGGCAGAAATCTGTATTCAAGGCAACAACATTGCATTTAAGGAAAAGCGAATTTATAGAAGCATTGAATGGATCAGCACGAAAAGGGGAAAGAAAAAACTCGCGATAACCAAGGTACCGGTCTTAGACGAGAAAGGCAATGTGAGGATGCTTGTTTGCACAGCTCACGATATTACAGAAGAGGTTGGGGGGGGGGGGGTGAAATCGGTACTGAAAAAACAAAGAAACAAAAATTCTTAAAAACTAACACAAAAAAGAA